>CBCPND010000016.1:0-14164 GCA_965120395.1 uncultured Helicobacter sp. | reverse complement strand
AACACGTTTATTAAAGCTTGGGGTTTATGGTGTTAGTGTTATATTAGTCATAGGGATTGTTTATAGTTTTGTGCTTGATTATAATGTCATAACAAAAGAGGCTTACTCACAGATAGATAATTTTGTATTCAAAAACCCACATATAATTGCTGATAGACTTAATAAATTTGTGGATTTGGGTGTTGGGATTTTGGCTTGCGCGGTTGTTTTAATTTTGTTGTTATATAAAAATGTGTATTTGGCTTTACTTAAGGTAATGTTTATGGCATTTGTGGTTGTAAATTTTATGCATTGCTATGTGATTTTTATGCAAATTGCGCAACAACAGCCACAACCCATAAGCACAAATTTAGATACAAACCAGCTTTTGCCAAGCTTTCATCATCAATTGGCAAGCTTTAGCAAAACACAGCAAAACATCATTATATTGCTCTTTGATGGCTTTAGTGGGTCACATTTAAAATTTATTTTTAAGCAATTTCCAGAACTTGAAGAATCATTTAATGGTTTTGTCTATTATCCTAACACACTATCACTTGATGGGCACACGACACGAACGGCACACACAATTCTCACAGGACATCAACTCTCGCCCCTAGCGCAAAAAGACAAAAGTATGCAAGAATATAGTAGTGCGGTTAAACAAGCACTAATAAAAAGTTATGAGAATTTTTCTAGACGTGGTTTTAGTGTGTTTTCTTATGGTATGCCTTATATAAAATCACAAGATTCTAAGTCAAACATCACGATATTCCAACACGATAAAAGCTACACACAGTATTATCAATCTTTACACAATATCTCTTCTATAATACAAGATTTACGTGCTAAAAATGTGCCAATAGGTGAAATGGCTTCTATTGGATTGTTTTATTTTGCTCCTTACACTTTGCGCACTAGAATCTATAAAGATTTTGAGTTTGGCAATTATGCGTGGATTTTTGGGAAGAAACAGCAAATTGGCTCATTTATAAATGGTATAGAGTTAATCTCAGAGCTTCCCTCCATTGTGCGTAATTTAAATACAGAATCTAATACAAAAACTTTTAAATACATCCACACTATGGCTACGCATTATCCATTTGTGCTAGATTCCAGCACTTGCAAGCCTTCTTTACAGCCTAAAACGCAAACCCCAGAGAATCTAAAACCATTCTTGCCAAATCCAAATCATTATGATAATGAAATATGCGCGATAAAAGAAACCATAATCTTGCTAGATTTCTTACGACAAAACAAAATCTATGACAACACAATGATAATTCTTGTAAGCGATCATAGCTATAATGACTTACCGGATCATAATATGCCACATAAGCCTTCGCTTGGTAACAATCCAAATCCGCTTTTACTTATAAAAAATTTTAATGACAACAATGCACTAAAGCAAGATAATCGTCTTATGAGCAATGCTGATGTATATGGAATCTTATGTGATGTAACGCAAGCTTGCGATGAGCCAAATATCTTAAAAAACTACCCAGAGCACAGAATCTTGACTCACACACTTAATGTGCATTGGACACAAGAAGCAAAAAGAAGTAAATCTTTGCTGTTTGATAAAATATGGCAAATTACAGATAATGTGCTAGATACAAATAATTGGCAAGACATCACGAAAGATTTTCAAAAATAGCTAAAATGAATTATCCAATACCCTTAGACTTGGATGATTCGCCAACATTTATGGTTCTAGCAATTTTACAACCAACTAATGCAGGTTCGCATTAAGCTCAATTGTCTTATTACTCCTAAAGGCAATCATTTTACCACTTTTAGAATCCTGTCTAAAATGCACGCCATTTTTGCCTGAAAGCTCACGCCCTTTATACAAACCACTTTCATTGATTTTAAAATCCGGGTTAATATCTGCAATTTTTTGGGCTTCTTGTGGCTTAATCTCAAAGATCGTTCCAGCAAGCACAGCTATCCCACCATCGACAATACAGCCATCACCAAGGCTAATTCCTGTGGAGCTATTCACGCCTAGAAGGCAGTTTTTACCTATGCTGATTGGATCGCTATTCCCTCCGCTTAAAACGCCTAGAATACTCGCGCCTCCGCCAATATCAGTGCCCTCACCTACAACAACACTTGAGCTAATGCGCCCTTCATTCATACAAGCACCCATCGCACCAGCATTAAAATTCACATAGCTTGCTCCTGGCATTTGCGTGTAGCCGCCATTTCCGAGATATGCGCCAAAGCGCGTTTTAGCAGAATCTAAAAGTCTGATGTTATCAAATTGCGGAATCACTTGCATTAAATACCTTGGGAATTTATCGACAAAATCAATTGCTGGGAATCTTCCTTGCATTTTAAGGGCAATCTCATTTTCTCTTATCCACTTTAATTCATAAGGCTTATTCCCACTCCAAGCGACATTTGGCAACAGCCCAAAGATTCCATCAAGCATCAATGAGCGCAAAGGCGCTTTCCCTAAAGAAAGTGCCAAAAGCTTCATATATGCACTTTCAATGCTCTCACACTTGCCATCTTTATAAATCACACAAAATCTGTAATTACAAAGATTCTCGCTATAATAGAGATAGCCCTCATTCAAAGCCTTTTGCAGTTCTAAAAGCACTTGGATGTTTTTATGCGCTTTCTTATCGCTCAAAGCCTCAGGGATAAATGGCGTAAAAAGCTCTAGCGCACTTTGAATAAATTCTGGCGTGATGTTAAAAATGGCTTCATTTTCGCTTTGGCTAATGATATTTGCCTTTTTAGCGCTCTCACTTAGCACTGCATAACTGCCTAGATTCTCACCTTCCCAATTTAACACCGCGAAATTTGCACAAAGCACAGAATCTGAACTTTGTGCAAAATCAATGCGCGCAATCCCAAAGCCAAGTGGCTTTTTATACGCGCTTGATTGCTCAAATTGCTTAACAAACTCTTGAAACTTTTCTTTCATTCTTTATCCTTATTGTAGATTCTAAAAACACATTATATTAGATTTATTTCACATAAAGCTTAAATGGTGCCAAAGTGGTGTTATAAATGCCGAAGTGACAATGCCAAGCACGATAGAAGCTATAGCTAGATTCTGATTTAGCCCCGCGCGCATAATCACAGCAGCCGAGCTAATCAAAGGCGGCATAGAGAGCTCAATAAGCGCCATTCGCATATCATCAGTGATTTGCTTATCAAAAAAATAATGCAAAAATTGAATATAAGCAAAATACACAAAAGGCACAAAAAGCATCGCTACAAATAACACGATGAGCGAGTTTCTCCACTCATTCTTAATGCTTGTAAAGCTTAGCTGCACCCCAATGGCAAAAAGCCCAACAGGCGTCGCACAAGCTGCTAAGGCATTGATTGGCACAAATAATTCATCTGGAATCTTAAAAGGCAAAGATTTCAAAATAAAGCCTGAAATCATCGCTAAAAATAAAGGATTTTGGAATAATCGCACTCCAATTGCACGCAATCTAAAGGGGCTTTTACCCGATAAACTCATCAAAAATGGCGTTAGAATTGCTAAAGGAATGCCTGTGCAGATTTGATCAAGTAAAATTGCCTTATGGGCTGCTTCTTCGCCAAGCGCACCTCTAACCATCGGGATTCCAAGAAAAAGTGTGTTGTGCAAAATCACTAAAAATGCCATTGCTAAAGCGATTTCTTTTGAACGATTTAAAATCTTTAAGGCTACAAAATAAAACAAAACCCCGCTAAATAGTGAGCAACAAAGCGCATTTAAAAGCGTAAGCATAAGCTCAAGGCTTACTTCTGAGTGATATACGCCATTAAAAATCGCGGAAGGAAGTGCAAAATTAAGCAAGAATCCTAGCAAAATATTGCCTTGCTTATTGCCAAGCATTCGCATAGTTTTCGCAAAATAACCCAAAAATATAAAAACAAAAATACTATAAATCGCAACAAACAAAATCGCTCCTTATTCTCGCAAGCGTGGATTCTTATAAAATTGAGTGTAAAATTTTAGCCCAACATACATAATTTTTTAATAAGTATGCGTGAAAATTTGCAAAGCTTTTTTACTTAAATTTGAAAGTGCAGGTGGGCTATTTGGCGCGAAAAATTGAATCTTGCAAGGATTGAGATTGAGGTGTTGTGAAATCTTTGGGTGATTTTTATGTATCCAAACTTTTGTGCGGATTTTAAACTTCGTGTAGCTATGCTTAAATTCCCCAATAAAGCTCAAGATTCCAGAATCTAGCACATCTCTTGGAATCTGGGCAATGTCTGGAATCTGTGGGAGATTATACAAGCCTTTATACAGCTTAGATTCTGACTTGATAAAGCCTATATTACCTCGCTCATCACACAAAATCAGCAAATCAAGCTCTAAAGACTCATAATGCTTTTTAGCTTTCACAGGATAAGCTAAGGGATTATCTTTGCCCTTGCAGAATCTAGCTAAAGGGCAAATCTCACAGCGCGCAATCTTTGGCGCACAAATAAGCGCACCTAAATCAAGCAAGGCTTGATTATAATCAAAGCTATGCGTAGAATCTAGTAATTTATCCGCTAAAGAAGTGGCAAGACTTTGATCCTTTAACCCAAAAAGCCTGCAAAACAACCGCCTAATATTCCCATCCACAAACCCAACGCTCTCTCCAAATCCAAAGCACAATATTGCCCCGGCTGTGTATTTTCCAATTCCGGGGAGTTGGAGCAATTTATCTTTACTGCGTGGCAAGGTGTTATTAAAATCACGCATACAAATTTGTGCGCTCTTATGCATATTGCGTGCTCTTGTATAATAGCCAAGCCCTTGCCAAATCTCTAACACTTCATATTCTTTAGCACGCGCTAAAGATTCTAGCGAAGGAAAGCGCACTAAAAATGGAAAATAATATAGCTCCAAAACGCGTTTAACTTGCGTTTGTTGCAACATTATCTCACTGACATAAATCTCATAGACATTACTTCCATCGCGCTTAAGATTCCGCCAAGGCAACTCTTTGCGCCCAAAAGAATTATACCAAGATAGAATCTGAGTATGAAAAATATCAAGATTCTCTAAAATATCCATCTTTAGATTCTATACTAACTTAACGCTTTAAAACAAGCTCCAAAAACTCCATACGCGTCCTTGAGTCACTTTTAAATAACCCTCTAACTGCACTTGTCTTAATCTTTGTATTTTGCTTTTGTAATCCTCGCATACTTAAGCATAAATGCCTCGCTTCACACACGACCATAACGCCCTTTGGCTCTAGAATCTGCATAATAATATCTGCGATTTGATTTGTCATTTTTTCTTGGATTTGCAATCGCCTTGAAAACACCTCAACAAGCCTAGCTAAGCCACTAATTCCAGCGATGTGATTTTTAGGCACATAACCGATATGAATATGCCCAAAAAATGGCAGTAAATGATGCTCACATATCGAGTAAAACTCAATATCCTGCAAGGTTATCATCTCATCTATACCCTCATTGATAAAAAGTCGCCCCAAAGCCTCTTTTGGATTTGTCTTATAACCACTATACAGAAAAGATTCTAGCTCTTGAAGTCTCTTTGGCGTCTCTAAGAGCCCTTCTCTTGTGTGATCTTCGCCTATTCTTTGGCACATTTTCTCAAAGCAATTTTTATCCATAATAACCTTTATTTGCGTGCTAGAAGTGATTTGATTCTGTTTTGCAAGCTTGGATGCGTGCTAAATGTATCGCTAAAATCAAAAATATATGCCGCCTTGCGCGTGGGGTTAGAATCTTGGAAATTATTGTTTTGCACATTATTATTTTGATAGCTATTAGAGATTTTTTGCAAGGCAGAGATAAGCGGATTTGGATCGCCCATAATATAAGCTGATCCACCATCAGCCATATATTCTCTTGATCTACTTAAAAACATCTGCATCCACATCGTTAAAAGTGGCAATACAAACTGCAACACAAGCAAAATCATCCGTGCTTTTTGCGCACCAGCTGATCGATTATGCCCCATAAATAGCCACACAATGTTATTACACACAAGCAACAAAATATTACTTAAAATCCCAACAATCATCGTTAGGCGGATATCTCCGTGTCTAATGTGACTTAATTCGTGTGCGAGCACAGATTCCAGCTCTTTATCGTTTAAATTTTTCACAAGCGCACTTGTAACTGCCACAAGCGAGTTTTCTTCCTTCCAGCCACTTGCAAAGGCATTCATATAATCTGCATAAATAAAATACAACCTTGGCGCGACCTGAAACCTAGCCTTTCTTAACACATTCTCAAAAGCTCTTTGTGTGCGCCTTTGAAGCTCACCTAAATGATGTGAATCATCAATGAGTTCATACTCATCGCCCTTTAACATAATCGCATCAAAGCGATTTAAGCTATATAAAATCACACCAATTGCGACAAGTGCCATTATAAAAGTAGCCAATGGAAAAACTTGCAATGTGATTAGCGCATAAAATCCATACTCTAAGCTTATACTATCAATACGCACGATATCAACTAAAAGCCCAATAACAGCAAATATAAAAATATAAAACCCAAGCACAAAATAAGTTTTCATCTCATTTTTACGCAAAATCTCTTCAAAACTCATCATCTTCCTTTTTAATCTCTAGCTTTTTATGCGCGATTTCTTCTAGAAATGTCGTCGCATACGCGCCTTTTGGTAAGCTAAAATTAAGCTCAAAATGCGCATCTTCAGGCTTGTAACAATACTCTACATTTTCCGCCCAAACCCACGCATAACGCCTACTCCCAACACAAAGCAATTTAGAATCCAAAAAGTCCTTTTCAACTTCAAATGCTAGATTCTGCGACATTTTAAGCGATTTGCTACTTAGCGCACCTGTAGGCGAGAATCTAGCTTCACAAAAGCGTGTGATGTCTAAATCATTGATTTTAGATTCTAGGGTAAAAAATTTTCCATACGGATAATGACAGCACAAATCCCCACTAAAAAGCTTAAAAAGCTGAGGCTGAGCCTGCAAAGCCTTAATCTCGCTAGAATCTAACTTAAGATTAGATTTTGATAGCGCAACTTTAGCTTCATTGGTTGAGAGTGAATTAAGATAAATGCTTAAAATGATGCGCTTATTTAGCCACGAATTAAAAAGATAGCTTTGATAGCTAGATATTAAAAAATCGCGCTTTTTCCTATCATGCATCATTTTAGTTTTATGCGCTAAATCCTTGCCTAATAAATAATTATCGCCATTTATGCCAAATCGCTGGAATCCAAAGAAATTCCCAAAGCCATTTTTGGTAATCTTATCAATCACATTTGCTAGCTTTACAGAATCTACTTGATTTACGCGCTTTAAACGCACAAAAAAATTATTGCCCTTTAAATGCCCAAGCTTTAGTTTGTTGTTATGCAAAGTGTGTGAGATGAGCTTAATTTGCGGATGGAGCGAGCTAAAGCTAGATTCTGGGTTTTTAATGTATTTTTTAGGAATTGAGACAAATTGCGTTGTTGTAGCAGACTTATCCTTCAACCCAGCATAGCCAATCTCAAAACTAGCACAACCAAAAGCATCTTTTAGAATATTAATAAGCTCAAAAGTAGTTAGATTCTTCTTTCTCAGCTGCAAGATTCTATGCTCGCCATTTCCGCTAAACTCATACAGCGGAATCTCTTGAACGACAAAATCTCTAGGAGTATGTGAGAAATAAAATGAAATTGGAGAATGCGAGTATATAAATGCGCGCCCCACTGGATGCTCCACTAAATTATAATCCTTTTCAAAAATGGTGAGAGATGCGTGAGAATCACATAAGGAATAGTGCGAAACACGCGTGCAAACTCGCTTACATCATTAAACACGCAGATTTTATCCTTCTCGCTCTCACACGAAAAACAATCCATTGACATTATAGGCAAAATCTCCTCGCCACTCGCACAATAAAGCTTCCCTTCAACCCCACTTAATCTAGGCAAACCATCGCCATAGCCTACATCATAAGTGCTAAAAATACTATCTTTCTCAGCCACACTCACACCGCTATAGCCGATTCTATCACCCTTTTTTAGATACTGGCTTGAGATTTTATCTGCCCAAAGGCTTGCGACTGGCTTTAGTGTGATTGGCAGAGTTACTTTGCTTGTGTGATAGCCATATGCGCCAATGCCAATTCTCACTAAATCATTATCATTTGCTTGGTTTGTGTTTATTATCTGGCTTGTGCGCACTGCACCACTTGTGCTTAAGGAGTGGAATCTCGGTATTGGTAAATCTAGATTCTCACACATTGCGCATACTTTTAATTTAAGCGTGCTAAACTCTTCTCTTTGACGCAAAAACTCCTCATCTGCATCATCGCCATATCCATTATGCCCAAATACGCCAATGAGTGAGATGTGCTTCTTAGCTATAATGTCAAATGCTTGCTCTAGCTGGCTAGATTCTAAGCCATTGCGATTCATTCCGATATTTACCTTAAGCTCAATGCCACAATTTGACTCATAAGATTCTAGCTGCTTTAGCGAAGTAATCGCACAATGGATATTTGGCACACCTTCTTTTGCCACACCTCCATAAAGTGCGGTAATATGCGCAAACAAATCTTTAATCTGCAAAGCCTCGCTAAAGGATTTGACAAACACACTTTGTATGCCATAATCTTTTGCAAGTTGTGCGATTTGTAAAAGCCCGTGTCCATAAGCATTATCTTTAAGCACAAGTGCTAGATTTTTAGCATTGCGATTTGTTGCCCTACATATTTCATCTAAATTGTGAAAAAATGCTTTAGAATCTAAAATAATCTCTGCCATTTTTATTGAGAATCTGTCTTTAATGAGGCGTCTTCAATGAGGTGGATTGTCAAATCTTTACTTTGCAAAATCAATGAACCCCTGTCATCTTGAATCACCTTAAAAGTCCCTTCAAAATCACGCAAGAATCTAAAATCAAAGCGCATAACTTCTCTTGAATCGCATATCTGACGCGTTTTTGTGCCATATTCAACAAGAATTGCCGTGCGATTCTCCCAACGATAGCTTGAAAAATATGATCCACAGCCACTTGAGCCATAGATTGTGTCTTCATTTTTATCAAATATAACTGTAGCTATACTCTTTATCTTGGCTAACTCTATATCTGGGGTTTGCAAATTTGAATCCCTGGGCTGCGAGTTGGGCTTGCCCTCTAGTCTCTCTTTAGCTTCTTTAGCTAAAACTTGAGGGGCTTTGTAGGTTTGATTTCCAATGATAATTTTTTCCACTTGAAATGCCTCACCTTCAATCTCTCCTTCATTGATTTTCTTTTGGATAATATTTAAAAGCGAACACCCACAAAGCACCATCACCACAGCAACGCCCAAAAAAACAAATCTAAAAAACCCCATAAAGCCCAATCCTTGCGACCTAGATAATAGAGGCTAATTCTACATAAAATATTCTTACATAAGCTTAAAAGGATTATTTTGCCTTTGTGCGATTTAAGATCTCTCTGCAAAGTGCATTTGAAAAAAGGCATTTAAAAGAAGGCTGCACACTAAAATCACTCGGCTCGATACTAAAACTTGTGCTTTCATCAAATGCTTTGGCTATGAGATTTGCGCCACTAATGCCAAAAAAGCAGCGAGATTCTACAAGGCTGTGTGTGGCAATGATAGCTAGGATATCATCTTGACTTGGAGTGCTTTGATTAAGCGTAATTTTAGTATAGAAAAATGAAAGTTCTTGTTGCAATAATGTCAGTTTGCTTGCAAGCTTGGCATAACAAGCCTTTTGCGAAATTTGCAATCTTGGAATCGCAATGCTTGCTAGCACGCCAACAAGTGCGATAACAAATATAAGCTCAATTAGAGAAAAAGCCTTAGAATGCTGTATTTGCAAGGTTTATGCTTATAGATTGGGGGTAATTTGCAAGCAATTTCACGCAAAGGGCAGAATCTGGCATACTTTGGACGCTAATTGTCAATATTTGAGATGCGATATCGATTGCTACGCAGTTATTGGCTGTATCAATTACTCCATTTTTAGCAAGCCTTACGCCATTTGATTGGACAATCCATCTTGAGTAAGAAAGCCCGGCTGTCTGCATAATAAAATCACCATTAAGGCTTGTAGAATCTAGATCTGTGGTTAGCGCACTTGCCTGAATAGAGCTTATAATAGTCTGTATATCGCTATTTATGGCTACATATTGCGCATCAGAACGCGTAGCAGCAAGTTTAGGAATAGCAATGGCTGCTAAAATCCCAACTACAGCAATCACAAATACCAATTCAATAAGGCTAAATGCTTTTCTCATCACACCATCCTATCAATCATCTTTTTAACAAATTCTGCTGAAATTTTCGCTGAAGATTCTAAAAACTCATCAAAGCTTATATCTGCGTTACCATCGGCATTATCGCTGATTGATCTAAAAATGCAAAATGGCACTTTAAACGCATCACACACCACAGCCACACTAGCACCCTCCATCTCCACAGCAAGTGCGTTAAAAGTATCAATAAGCCATTGTTTCTTGCTAGCAGAGTGGATGAATTGATCTCCTGAGGCGATTATACCTTCTTTTAGTGCGATATTTGAGCTTTTAGCGACTTCTTTAGCGATGTTATTAAGTGTGCTATCAGAATCTATGAAAGTGCGGCTCTCAGGGATAAAGCCAAGCGGATGCCCAAAAGCGCTAATATCCACATCGTGCTGGCAAAGACTCTTAGCAAGGAGCAAATCCCCGACCTTAATATCACTTCCAAGCCCACCAGCAACGCCGCTAAAAATGATTCTCTCACAACCAAAATTTAAAATCATACAAGTGGCAGTAATCGCAGAATGCACCTTGCCTATTTTGCTATAGGCAATATAAATCATAGAATCTTTGTAAGCAACTTCATAAAAAACATTATTGCCTATTTTAACCTCTTGAAAATCCTTAAAAATATCTAAAAGAGGGGTTATTTCCTCTTGCATAGCCCCAATAATTCCTATTTTCACTGATGATCCTTATGGATGTGGGCTATCGTCTCTTGTAAAGTAGCGATATTAGCGACACTAAAAGTCGGCTTATCGCTTAATCTTTTATTTAGTCCCTTTAGGATGCTATTATGCCCAAGCTCAATGTAAGCATCTACATTCTCATCAACTACCATTATGGATTGTTTATACAACACAGGGCTTGTGAGCTGTAAAGTTAGAAGCTCGATTGCAAGTTCGGCTGTCTGATATGGCTTTGTAGTGGCATTTGAGATAATAGGGAG
The DNA here is from genome assembly GCA_965120395.1 of uncultured Helicobacter sp. Classification (GTDB taxonomy): domain Bacteria; phylum Campylobacterota; class Campylobacteria; order Campylobacterales; family Helicobacteraceae; genus Helicobacter_B. The sequence goes on along the minus strand of CBCPND010000016.1, from coordinate 3,034 downwards.
CGCAAATTCTGGGGCTAACATTTTACTAAGCAGGCTTTTAAACTCCGCACACATCGGCTCTAGCAAAGGACAATGGCTTGCTACTGACATAGGAAGAAGCAATGTGCGCTTCGCCCCAAGTCCTTTAAATAAAGATTCTGCATCGCTTAAATCCTGCTTCTTGCCTGCTAATACGACTTGCCCATTGCCATTATAGTTTGCACACCACACACTTTTATTATCCTCTTGCAAATTCTTACAAGCTCCCTCAAGCACAGAATCCTCCAGCCCCACGACAACCATCATTCCTGCATCTTTCCCTTCACAAGATTGTGCCATAAGCTCTCCACGCACTTTAGTGAGCCTCATCCCATCTTCAAATTTAATCCCTAAAGCCACGCAAAGCGCACTAATTTCGCCTAATGAATGTCCAAGGGCAAATTCTGCTAAAAGTGGGGCTTCTTGCTGTAAAATTGAATGTGCTATTTGGCTGACTAAGAAAACTGCGGGTTGTGTGAATTGTGTCTGATTGATTTCTTGATTATCCTCAAAAAGTAGCTTTTTAAAATCAAGGCTTAACGCATCGCTGGCGTGCTCTATCATCTCTTTAGCGACATTAAAATTTTCATAAAATTCCTTGCCCATTCCGATACCTTGCGAACCTTGACCCGGGAAAATAAAAGCATATCTCATCTATAATCCATCCTTAACTTTAAAATATAAGCTTGTATTTTAACAATTTCTTTCTTAAATTCAATTAGATTTTGCCACACTAAGAATTTTATCCTTAACCAAACAAGAATTAGGATTTAAAATAGTTAAGGTGGTTTTTATGAATTATATTTTAAAATCCCAAATTCTATATTTAGCTTTTATTTTTAGATTGGACCGGTGGGTGAGTTGGCTTAAACCACGTCCCTGCTAAGGACGCGTAGCCGCAAGGTTACCGAGGGTTCGAATCCCTCCCTGTCCGCCATGATAGAATCTAATCAATATCTACAACTAAAATTGCTTCTTTAATACTCAAATGTTGCCCTACTATAGAAGATAATCTGTGATTTTATTTAATATTTATCTAATACAATAAATGTTAAAATAATAACTTTATTATAGATTCATAGGATGAGGATGGCTTCACAAGAATACCTTAGCAAGCGCAATAATAACTTATGCCCAAAGCAAAAGATCATCATTCAAGCAGGCGGAAAAGGCACAAGGCTAGAGTGGCTCACTAGAAATAAGCCTAAATGCCTAGTGCCTATAAATAATTTGCCAATCATATTCTATGCTTTTGAAAAATTCCCAGATACAGAATTTAGCATTATTGCTGATTATAAGATTGAAGTATTAGAAAAATATCTTAATGTATTTGGCCAAAAATATAACTATAAAATAATAAAAGCCCAGAGGGGGGGGGCACAATATCAGGTATCAAGGAAGCCATAGCATCATATTCTGATAATGAACCATTTATGATAATGTGGTGTGATCTCATTCTCTCTAGAGAGTTTGAGATCCCTAAAATACAGCAAAACTATATCGGGATCTCAAAAGACTTTGAATGTCGCTACTCTTATATCGATAATCAATTCATAAAAGAATCTTCTAAGGAAAATGGTGTCTCTGGGCTTTTTATATTTAAAAATAAAAGTCCACTAAAAGATATTCCACAAGTTGGCGCATTTGTCAGATGGTTACAGACTCAAGATATTGAATTTCAAAGGCTTGATTTATATGGTTCTAAAGAGATAGGCACTTTACTTTCTTATGCTGATAATACAGATGATGCGCCTCGCTGCAGACCTTTTAACTTGATAGAATCCAATGAAGATATCATCATAAAGCGCGCTATCAGTGAGCAAGGCAGGAAAATTGCCACTGACGAAATCGCTTGGTATAAACATATCAAAAAACTTGGCTATGAGAAAATTCCAGAAATCTATGAATACGAGCCACTCACTATGAAGCGTGTGCAAGGGAAAAATATCTATGAATATGACTGCCTAACCAAAACCCAAAAGCAAGAAATCCTAAAGAAAATCATAGAAGCCCTAGAAGAACTTCATAATCTTGCACCAGCTAAAAGTGCTAATATCTCTGATGTTACGGATACTTATTTGAATAAGACTCTTGAGAGACTCTCAAAAATCAAATATCTTGTGCCATTTGCAGATAGAGAATTTATCAAAATAAATGGCGCGTATTATAAAAATGTATTTTTTGATACAGATACTCTAACAAAAGCCCTAAAAGCCATTTATCCAAAGGAATTTAGGCTCATACACGGAGATTGCACATTCTCTAATATAATGTTTGACACTTATAATATGAAGGCTGTCTTAATCGATCCGCGAGGATATTTTGGCAAGACAAAATTCTATGGCGATGTGGATTATGACTGGGCGAAGTTATATTACTCTTTAAAGGGTGAGTATGATCAATTTAATTGTAAAAAATTTACTCTTGATATTAGAGATAATGATATTGAAATCGCGATTAAATCAAATAACTGGAGCGATATGGAGGAGTTTTTCTTTGAGTGCTTGCCAGGAGTAAGCAAACATAAGATAAAACTACTCCACGCAATCATTTGGCTTTCACTCACTACTTATGCTTGGGAAGATTATGATTCAATTTGCGGGGCGTTTTATAATGGAGTAATCAAACTCAATAAGGTCTTAGGATGATAAATCTCTCTGCTCTTAGGCATACTTGGATTCTAGATATTGATGGGACTATTCTTAAGCATAATGGCTATAAACTTGATGGATATGATACTTTGCTTGATGGAGTAAAAGAATTTTTTGATTCTATCCCGAAAGATGACAAGATCATACTCCTAACTGCAAGAGAAAATAAGCACATAGATAATTTGAAAAGATTCTTACAAGCGCATAACCTCCGTTATGATTATCTTTTAAGCGATATACCTGTGGGCGAGAGAATCTTAGTTAATGATAAAAAGCCAAGCGGATTAAACACAGCCTATGCGATCAATAAAGATCGAGACGCTAAATTCAATATTACATATAAAATCGATAAGGAGATATGATGA
>CBCPND010000015.1:0-12603 GCA_965120395.1 uncultured Helicobacter sp. | reverse complement strand
TGCCTTTTCACGCTAAAAGATTTGCCTTCCAAGCAAAGCCTTATGTCTTCTTTGGATGTGGCTAGGTTGCCTTTGTTAGAGGTTTTTATCTTGATGTTTGCAAGCGAAGTTGAAATGCTAATCCACAGAGGCTTGAAAAGCGACTACATAGAGTGCGCGCAAAATAGAGCATTCCTAAAAGGAAAACTACTTTTTAACGAGCAAATTAAGCATAATCTCATCCACAAAGAGCGCTTTTTCACACAAAGTGATGAATACATACAAGACATTGCGCCAAATCGCCTTATTAAAAGCACGCTAGAGTTTTTACGTGCGCAGAATCTAAGTGCGAAAACTCGCACGAAGCTAGATTCTATGTATTTTGTTTTTGATGAAATTTCTTTGAGTAGTGACATTAAGAGTGATTTTGACAAATGCAAAAATATGCGCCGATTTAAAGAATATGAGATGATTCTTGCGTGGTGTGAGATATTTTTAGGGCAAAAAAGCTTTAGCACATATAGCGGGAAAGATAAAGCTTTTGCGCTACTTTTCCCTATGGAAAAGCTTTTTGAGAGCTTCGTAGCGCACTGGGTAAAAAAAGTAAGCCAAGATTCTTATAAAGTGAAGGCTCAAGAACCTAGCAAATATTTGATGATAGATTCTAATGAAAAAGATTTCAAAAAAGGTTGCTTTTCGCTAAAGCCCGATTTGGTTTTAAGAAGCAAAAGTGAAATTATCATCCTTGATACAAAGTGGAAAATCCCAGATTCTAGCAATGATGAGAAAAATTACGGAATTGCGCAAAGTGATTTATATCAAATGTGGGCGTATGCGAGCAAATATGCGCATTCTGAAAAATCCAATGTAAATGTGTGGCTTATCTATCCGCAATGTGCGAGAACTAATGAACTTCAAAAGCAGTGGGAATCTAAAAAGTGGTATTTCAAAGCTTCGCTAGATTCTAAAGAAAACGCTAATAATGTAGAATCTAGCGCAGATTCTGGAATCTCACTTTCACTTGGATTTTTTCCACTAGCCTAGTTCTTTAAGATTCTGGATTAGCAGTGTGTTTGAGAGCTAAAAGCTTTGATTAAAATCTAGCATTAAAGATTAAGATGATAAATCGTTGTTTTCGTGCTTTTAATTTAGATTCTGCAAAAATCTAGAATCTAATGCCACAAAAACCGCAATTTTAAGATTTTTGATGAGAAATGTGGGTTGCGAGAAAAATGCAAGTGGAGTTACCTAGAGTGGTAATGACACGAAGCATTTTTTGAGCATTATTTTAATACATTAGCTTGCGCATTTATCGCAAAAAGCTGAATTGCTCTATCGCTCAATACTGAATGCTTTAGGTTCTAAATCAAATCACGACTAAAATACCGACTCCACCCATCCGCAAAAATCGTCACAATCCTAGCATTTTTCACTTCATTTGCAAGGCGCAAGCACGCATTTATGCACGCTCCAGATGAGATTCCAGCTAGGATTCCTTCCATCTTGGCTAGGATTCTCATCCCTTCATAAGCTTCTTCATCGCTAATTTTATAAACCTTATCAATGAGGCTTGAATCCATAATCTTTGGGATAAAAGTGTTGCCAATGCCTTCTATGCGCGATTTTATATCTTGCTTATTCCCACCAAGTATCGAGCCTAGTGGATCAGCTAAAATGGCTTTAATTTTTGGGTTTTTTTCTTTTAAAAAGCTTGCAATCCCGCTAAAACTCCCGCCACTTCCAGCACCGCAGACAAAATAATCAATCTCGCCTTGCATATCATTATAAATCTCTTGCGCAGTGTGCAAAAAATGCGCTTGTGGATTGCCTAGATTCTCAAATTGATTAAAAGCTATTGCATTTGGCATTGTTTTTAGCAGTTCTTGTGCTTTTTGCATTGCACCTTGCATACCTTCTTTTTCATCCGTGCTAATGATCTCTGCGCCTAAAGCGCGCATCAAAGCTTGCTTTTCAATTGAAAAATTATTTGGCACAACAAGTAATGCCTTGCATCCAACTTCAATCGCACCAAGCGCGATTCCAAGCCCCATATTTCCAGCAGTTGCCTCGATGATTATAGAATCTTTGTTGATTTTGCCATCTGTTTTTAGCTTTTTAAGCACATATAATGCGACTCTATCTTTTATCCCGCCAGCAGGATTGAAAAACTCACATTTTGCTAGAATCTTATTATTGTTTGGAATTTGAAGTTTATTAAGCGCAAGCAAGGGTGTGTTGCCGATGAGTTCAGCAATGCTTTGATTAACATCACGCCCCCTTTTTAGAAGCCTCAATAGCTCTCTTAATATCATCTATCAAATCGCCAACATATTCTATACCTACAGATAATCGAATCAGATTCTCGCTAATGCCAATTTTCTCTCGCACTTGCTTTGGAATGGAAGCGTGCGTCATAGACGCAGGATAGCAAAGCAAGGATTCTACGCCGCCTAAGCTTTCGGCTAGGACGATGATTTCTGTAGATTCTAAGAATTTTTTATAATCATAATTCTCTTTTAACTCAAAGCTTATCATCCCGCCTCCAGCGCGCGCTTGCTCGCTTTGAATCACATATCCTTCATCACTGCTTAATCCGGGGTAATACACCTTTTTTATAGCGCTGTGAATGCTTAAGAATTGTGCGATTTCTAGGGCGTTTTCGCAATGTCTTTGCATTCTAATGCCAAGCGTTTTAATTCCTCGTATGAGTAAAAAGCTATCAAATGGCGATAAAATGCCACCAATGCTATTTTGCAAAAAGCCAATTTTTTGAGCCAATTCTTCATTATTTACAACCACAAGCCCAGCGATCACATCGCTATGTCCGCCAAGATATTTTGTCGCAGAATGCACAACAATATCAATTCCGAACTCAAGCGGACGCTGTAAATACGGCGTCATAAATGTGTTATCAACGATGCTTAGGATGTTTTTGCTTTTGGCAAGTTTGGCGATTTTCTCTAGTGAAGTTACGCTCATTAGTGGATTTGCTGGAGTTTCTAGTAAGATTGCTTTGACTTCAGAAGTAATCGCAGATTCTAGAATCTTATCATCGCGCATATCGATGATTTCATAAGAGATATTAAAATTACAAAACACCTTATCTAAGATTCTAAAAGTTCCACCATAGACATTATTTGAGATGAGAATCTTATCACCACTTTTAAAAAGGCTTAAAATCGTGCCAATTGCCGCCATCCCAGAAGCAAAGCCAAAGCCAAACTTCCCGCCTTCAAGCTCTGCGATAAGGCTTTCTACGCCATCGCGTGTTGGGTTTTTGGTTCGAGAGTATTCATAGCCTAGATTCTGGCCAAGCGCTGGCTGGGCGTATGTGGAAGTTTGATAGATTGGGATATTTACCGCGCCTGTTTTAGAATCTGTGGTTAAACCGCCGTGAATGAGCAAAGTATCAAGTTTGTTTTTCATTATCTGTCCTTGTTTTAAAATTTTTTAATTTATAAAAGCTTATAAAAATGCGCATTATAGCCTAAAAACGCAATTTGGTTGTTTAAAAGACGAGATGTGAAGTAATTTATTGAGATTCTAGTGTTATTGCAAATTTACAGAATCCTAATGCAAAATTCAGATTCTAAAAAAACCAACAAACCAGAATCTAGCGCAGATTCCAGAATCTCACTTTCTTGAATTTTTCCTGCTGGATTCTAGATAAATTTATTTGCGCATTATAAATTGGCTTTAAGGCAGAATTTTAATAGGTTTTAGATAAAATTCACTATTGATTTTGGGTAATTAAAAGCTTAATGCTTTTATGAAATTCATAGAATATAAGGTTTGGTAATGCTTTGCTTTAATAGAATCTTATTTTTAGCTCCTTTGGCTGGATATACAGATTTACCTTTTAGAAGCGTGGTTAAGAAATTTGGTGCAGATGTCACGGTTAGCGAGATGATAAGCTCTCACGCCTTAGCCTACAAAAGCCAAAAAACCCTAAAAATGATCCAAAAGTCAGAATCTGAGAATCCATACTCTGTGCAGATCTCAGGATCAAAGCTAGAAATTATTAAAAAAGCTATAGAGATTTTAAACACAAAAGAAGGCATTGATATCATTGACTTTAACTGCGGCTGCCCAGCACCAAAAGTCGCTAATCACGGCAATGGAAGCGGACTTTTAAAAGATTTGCCACATTTGGTTAAAATTCTAACCCTTATCAAAGAGACTTCAAATAAGCCTTACTCTAGCGTAAAGGTGCGCTTAGGGTTTGATAAAAAGATCCCCTTAGAAATCGCAAACGCACTAAATGACGCACCAATTGATTTTGTCGTGGTGCACGGCAGAACGCGAAGCGATGGCTATAAAAAAGAGAGAATTGATTATGAATCAATTGCTAAAATGAAGCAAATTCTTAAAGTTCCGCTAATTGCAAATGGCGAGATAGATTCTTTTAAAAAGGCAGAATCCGTGCTTAATCACACAGGCGCAAATGGTGTGATGATCGGGCGAGCAGCACTTAGTGCGCCTTGGATTTTCTGGCAGATTAAAAACCGCACAGATAATATTCCAGCGATTATTAAGAAGGATTTGGTGTTGGAGCATTTTGATAAGATGGTTGAGTTTTATGGAGATAGAGGCGTGATAATGTTTCGCAAAAATGCACACTCTTATGCTAAAGGTCACCCAAACGCAAGCGAATTTCGCAATATTGTAAATTCTATCGCTTCAGCAACTGATATGCGCGCGCAAATAGAGGAGTTTTTTAGCGATAGCAAGGTGGAGTGGAATCTTGATTGTATCGTTAGGCTCAATAGGAAAAGCATATGAGAATAATCACATTATCTTTAATGGCTTTTAGTTTAGTTTTTGGTTATAGCCTTAATGATTTTGGTGCAAAATTACGCAATGAGGGTGAGTTGCGCCCTTATATTTCCATTGGATTGGTTAGTGGTGGGGCAACCCATACAGATAATAGCCAAGGAATGAGTAAAGATATGTCCCCTTTAGTTTGTCCTGATGGCACTTGCACGGGAGATACGACTTATGGGACATACCAAGGGGTTTTAAATAATGGCTTGAATTTAGAAGCAGGTGGGGAGTATTTTTTTGATAAGCTTAAGATATTTGGATTTAGGGTCTTTGGAGAATTTAGTATGATTGGTGGAGGGCTTGGGAATCTCACTTCTTCTAGTAGGGATACAAGTGTGAATAATCTACAAGAAGCATATGAGCTATGTAAAAAACTCAATATAAGCACCTCTGATACTTGTACTTGCGGTATAGCCACTATTGATAGTAGCGCAACAGATAGAACCTTTACTTTTAATGCTACCCCTGATGCACAAGAGATAGCACCAAATAGTGGTAAATGGATAAGTCTAGGGCTTGGGATTGATGGCATAATCAATGTGCCGGTGGATTTTTGGTTACGCAAATATTTGGATTTCGGGGATAATTGGTTTTTGAGGCGACTTGGATTTCTAAAGGTAGGGATTTTCGTAGGTGGTGGGGTGGAGCTTTCGCGCTTTACGCAAGGCTCTTGGCAGAATCTAGTCGCTGGAGGAAGCACAGGAAGCCTATCTTCAAATCTTAATGATACATTTTTAGCTGCAGGTAGTGGAGGATTCTTGCGCTATGGGATATCGGCGTATATTACGCGCTTTTTGCGTATAAATTTTGGATTTAAAGAGACTTTTTATGATGTAACTTCAGAGCGGTGGTATGCCTTTAATGGCGCACAAGTTATAAACGATGGTTCTATTGGAAATGTGATTGAGAATGACACTTGGACACAGACAACCTTGCGTCAAAAGTATGTCACCTCAAAAGATCGAGAGTGGTTTTTAAGTTTTGCTTTGAGCTTTTAGCGCTTGTGGTATTGTAGGTTTTAGGGTAGAATCTACTCTTAAGGAGTCAAAATGGAACAGGTAGAAAAAGACATTCTCATAGAAATCGTTAAAAAGGGTGATTCTATCGAGCTTAATGAAGTCCAAGAGGGCTGGGAGATCATCAAAACAATCCAGACCAAAACGCGCAAATTTCTAGAAGAAATTAGTGGCTATAAAAGTGAGATTGCCACCTTGCAGGTGCAACTGCGGATTTTGCGTAAAGAAATGCTAGGCACACAAGAACAAATCAAAATCCTTAATGATAAAAAATCTGCCCTAAATGACGAGCTAGAAGTGCTACAAAGGCATTTAGATGTCAAAAAAATCCAATATGATGCCCATACCAAGCAACAAGCCATTCTCAATAGACGCGATAAGATTCTACCCAGCGCGCTAAAAAGTATAGATATTTATCTCAAAGATGGTAGCACGACAAAGGCAAAGCCTGCACAAAAGATCTTTAGCGAGGATTTGTATAAAAAATATCGTGTCGAGCTCAAAGAAAATCATATTTTAAAGCACAGAATATCAGAACTTGAGCTTGAGAAAAAAAGGCTTGAGATTGAATTGCGCGACTTTTATACGGATTTGAGGCTTGAGGAAATGGGTGCGCTAGATAAAGAATCTAAAAAAACCAATCCAAACAATCCCAAAAATCCTCAAAATCCCAAAGCGACCAATAAATACAAAAAGCCCGATATTCACAATCTCAACGCTCAAGATTTAGCAGATCTTAAGCAAATCATCGCTGATGCAAGCCAAGATGATTTACAAAAAGAGTCATAATGAGAATTCTAGTAAGCGCGCTTGAACCAAGCTCAAATCTGCATTTAGGCGAGGTTTTAAAGCATTTAAATGATGATATCGAGATTATTGGGGTGTTTGATGGGAATCTCATACTCAATGAAAAACTAAAGAAGAATGCCCTTTATACGCCTAGGGATTTTTCTGTTATGGGCTTTGTTGATGTGGGTAAAAAACTACCATTTTTACTTAAAGCCCAAAAAGAACTAGCCAAACTCGCAGAATCTGCAGATAAAGTGCTTCTTATGGATTCTTCATCATTTCATATCCCCCTTGCTAAGAAAATCAAATCCAAATACCCATCAACGCCAATTTATTATTACATTCTGCCACAAGTTTGGGCGTGGAAAAAGTGGCGCGCGAAAAGCATTGAGGCAAATTGCGATAAGCTTTTGGCGATTTTGCCATTTGAGGTTGGCTATTATAAGAGTAAAGCGCAGTATGTGGGACATCCCCTGCTTGATGGGATAGGAGAATCTAGGAGTAATTTTAAAGGGCAAGGTGTGGTATTTATGCCCGGAAGTCGAGCTGGAGAGATAAGGCGGATTTTTCCTGTTTTTAAGCAGGTGGCTAAAAGCCTTCAAGGCATAAAAAAAACCCTTGTTGTGCCTCAGTTTTTCCAAAGCCAGAATCTAGAATCTATCTATGGGAATCTTGATGATTTTGAAGTGAGCTTTGATGCCAAGGTGGCTTTATGGAATGCAGAGTTTGCATTTATTTGCTCAGGCACAGCGACCTTAGAAGCAACACTTATTGGCACGCCTTTTGTGCTAGGCTATAAAACAGCAAGGCTTGATTATTGCATTGCGCGGGCTTTGGTGAAGTTGCGCTATATTGGGCTAGCTAATATTTTCTTTAATGCACTTTGTGGAGAAGTTCCGGGCTTAGGTGAAAATAAGCTTCATATTGAGCTGATTCAAGATTCTATGAATGTAAAAAATCTACTAGAAGCTTATGAGAAGTTTGATAGGAAGAAGTTTTATCAAGATTCTTTAAAATTAAGGGCATATCTGCAATATGGAAGCGCGCTAAATGTTGCAAATATATTAAAGCATTAAGAGATTTTTGGTATGATTTGGTTTTATTCAAGGAGAAAACGCTATGCAAGCCCAGCCAATGAGTGCTTATGGATATGAAAAGATTAGCGCGGAGCTTAAGCGCCTTAAAGAAGTTGAGCGTCCAAACATTGTAAAAGAAATTGATGCCGCGCGCGCACACGGGGATTTAAAAGAGAATGCAGAATATCACGCTGCTAAAGAAAAACAGCTTTTTATTGAAGCAAGGATTAGTGACTTAAGCAATATGCTAGCCCAAGCTAAAGTCATCGATCCTTCAACTCTAGATCATAAGAAGGTGAGCTTCGGAAGCACGATAGAGGTTATGAATCTAGATACGGAAAAAAAGGCGACTTACACGATTGTAGGGATGGCTGAGAGTTGTCCAGAACGGGGGCTTATTTCATTTGCCTCTCCAATAGCCAAAGCCCTGCTCGGCAGAACACAAGGTGAAGAAGTGACCATTAAACTACCGCGCGGGGAGAGTGAGTTTGAGATCTTAAAGGTTTATTATAAGCCTATTGAGTTTGAAGCTTAAGAAAATGAAATCCAAACCAAAAGAGTCCCAATGAAAGTAAAAATAAAAAAATGTCATCAAGACGCCATCATCCCACAATATCAATCAAGCGGTGCATCAGGCTTTGATTTTCACGCACTAGAATCTATGGTGATTAAGGCTGGAGATAGAGCGGTTGTAAAGACGGGATTAGCCTTTGAGATTCCACAAGGCTATGAAATGCAAGTGCGCCCACGAAGCGGACTAGCGCTAAAAAACGGAATCTCAGTGCTTAATACGCCAGCAACAATTGATAGCGATTATCGCGGTGAAGTGATGATTATCCTTATCAATCTCTCAAAAGAAGATTTTGCAATTAAGCAAAATGACAGAATTGCACAAGGTGTTATCCAAGAAGTTATGCAAGTAGAATTTGAAGAAACGCAGAATCTAAGCCAGAGTGAGCGCGGGATAAAGGGCTTTGGCAGTAGTGGCGTGCATCATCAATAAGTATCACAAATAATCTAAGGAGCAAATATGAATAAGAATCTAGAAGCAATTAAAAAGGAATTTGAAAACGATGAGAAAATCTTAGAAAACGCCTTTAAGCTTGAGCGGTTTTTTAAGAAATACAAATATATTTTGCTTGGAGTTGTGCTTGGGGTGGTCGCTTGGGTGACTTATATAAATGTGTATGATCATATGGAGGAAAAAAAAGCTTTAGAGATAAGTGCAATCTATGATGAGCTAATGAGCGCGCCTGATAATGAGATTCTACGCAAATCGCTTCAAGAGAAAGCCCCAAAATTGTATGATTTGTTCTTGTATGCGTATTTTGTGAAAAATAATGATAAAAATGCGCTTGCAAACCTCACGGAATCTCAAAACCAAATTGTAAGCGATCTTGCAAAATACGAGATGGCTTCAGCCACAAAAGATAAGCAGGCTTTAGCGAACATTGGCTCAGATTTTAAGAATCTTGCTAAACTGCAAGAGGCGTATTTGCTTTTACAAGAAAATGAGATCGCTAAAATGCGCCAGATTCTAGAATCTATCCCAGAGGAGTCTTCAGAATTTGAAGTCGCACAATATATGTCGCATTATGGCATTACGCGCATTCCAAAAGAAGAAATGAGAATCCAAGAAGTTGCACAAGAGACAAAATAATGAAAAATTTTACACTTTATGTGCTTTTGTTGTTTATTAGCTTATTTATCAGTGGCTGCAATACCAAAAAATACTACCAGCCCAAACAAATCGATGGACAAATCATCTTAAATCATATGCTAAAAAGCCCCATAGATTCTAATAACCGCTATGGTGCGATGCTTAAAGACAACTCTCTCCTCACATCACAAGGTATTATCCCTAAATCAGATTTACTTCCTAAGGATTTACGATTCTTGAATGAATCAGGTGGGTATTATATTTTTGCACAAGGTTGTGATGGAGTGCTCCTTATTAAGACAAGCAAGCTAGATTCTCAAGCCTTTGATTCTGGCGTGTGCGATCTTAAAGAAACCAATCACGCTTGCACGCAAGAAGAAATAAAAGTATCAACTCAGAATGCTTGCATTGTGAGTGCAAGCGTAAAGAATGATTTATTATCTCTCATTAGCAGTGATAATAGCGCGATGATTTATCAAATCCCTCAAGTTAAATTGCTTTTCTCACACAAAAATACATCAGTCATCGCAGTGAATCAGCTTATCGCCGCACCAATTTTTCTAGAATCTGTGGTGGTATTCCCTACGCTTGATGGCAGACTTATGGTTGTCAGCACAAAGGATTTTCAGCCTCAGCGCAATATCATTTTAGGCACAGATAAGTTTTTTAATAACATCATCTATCTTTATGGCGACGATACACGCATTTTCGCAGCCACTTCTAAAAAGATCATCTCAATCATCTCGGGGCAGGAATTTAGCATTACAGGGGAGTTTGTGGATGTGATGTTTGATGGAAAATATATCTATGCCCTAAGCCTTGAAGGCAAAATCTCTCAGCTTGATCACACGATGCGAGAAATCAATACCATAAAGCTTCCATTTGCCGCGCTTGAAGGGATTGTCATTACAAATAATCATTTCTATACTTTTGAGAAAAAGGGTAGATATGCCATTGATGTGGATTTAGAGGATTTTAGGTATAAGGTGTATAGCATTCAAGATGCCTTTGGAAAATTAGCAAATAATAAGCTTAGTTTTTATAGCAAAAATATTTTTTACTACGATAAGTATTATTTTGATTTTTCTAGGTTTAAGTGATGATTTTGTGTGATATTGGCAACACGCATTTTCACTTTTGGAATAATGGTGTCATCTCACACATTCTGCCTAAAAACCTAAGTAAAAAATTGTTTCAAGAAGAGATCTATTACATTAGCGTGAATGCCGAGAATCAAAGGCTTTTATGCAAAACTTTCAAGCAAGCTTATAATCTGGAATCTATCATTAAGATTCCAAGCGACTATAAAGGCTTAGGCATTGATAGAAAAGTGATGTGTCTATATGTGCCAAATGGCGTGATTGTCGATGCTGGAAGTGCTATAAGCGTGGATATGGTAGAAAATGGCAGACATTGCGGAGGGTATATTCTGCCCGGATTGTATGAATTTATCACATCTTATGAGCGTATATCGCCTGTTTTACGCAAGGGGTTTAACTTTGGGCTTGAGATTGATAAGATACCCAATAACACCAAAGATGCAATAAGCTATGGGGTTTTAAAAAGTATAATTTTAAGCATTCAAGATATCGCTAAGGATCAAAAGCTCTATTTCACAGGTGGTGATGGGAAGTATCTAGCGAAGTTTTTCCCTAAAGGAATCTATGATGAAGGGCTTGTATTTCGTGGGATAAAAGTTGCCATTGAAAATGCGCTAGAGCGCAAAAGGAGTGGATATGATTAAGATCGCTCTGCCAAAAGGTAGAATCGCTAAAGAATCCTTGCAGATTTTCTCTAGGATTTTTAATAAGGAATTTGTCTTTGATGACCGCAAGCTGATTTTAGAGCGAGGTGGGTTTTTGTTTATGCTGGTGCGCAGTCAAGATGTCATCACTTATGTGTATCATCAAGCAGCAGATATTGGGATTATCGGGCTTGATGTGCTTGAAGAGCAGTCTTTTAAGGTGATTAGACTTTTGGATTTAGGGATTGGCAAATGTCGCGTGGTTGTCGGGGCGCAAAAAGAAGGTATTGATTATCTAAAACCTCATATTAAAATCGCCACCAAAATGCCAAACATCACTTCGCGCTACTTTTCGCAAAAGGCAATCCCTGTAGATGTGCTAAAGCTGTATGGATCAATTGAGCTAGCGCCACTTGTGGGGCTTTGTGATGGGATTGTAGATATTGTCGAGACGGGTGATACGATGCGCCAAAACAATCTTATCGAAGTTGAAAAGATTATGGATTCTAGCGCAAATCTCATTTGCAATACCAATAGCTTTTATACCAAAAAGAATGAGATCCTCAATCTCTGCGCCCAAATCCAAGAATCTTTAAAAAACCCTTGAGCGATTGTTCTTAAGAATAGCCAAATCTTTAATAAAATCAAATCGTTAAAAAATTCTCGTCTTAAAACCAACTCAACACCTTTATGCACCATTTCAAAACACTCAATGATAATCCTAGAATCTAAAATTTTTAAATTCCTTGCCATTTCAAAAAAAACGATAAAATACAAATTTTAGATTCACATTTTTTAGATTCTTAAAAGGATTAGATTTTATGAGAAAGCTAAAGTCACGCACATTTCTTAATTTCACTATTTTTTTGTTGTCATTTTTGGCAACTTTGATTATTTTGTCTATACGATGGATTAGAAAGACATTTGGGTCAAATGTCGAGATTGAGCAAATCCTTTTTAATCTCCAAACCCCGATAATCACACAAACCGACCCAATATTCTATCAAAGCTTTATCCTTAAAGCCTTGCTTCCTGCATTGCTTATAGCCTGTATTATTGCGTTGTTAAATAACGCATCTTGCATAAAATGGTTTAAGATTCTGTGTAGTTTTCTTGCGCGACACATCATAGCACTTAAAGCTACGCTTTGTGCTGGATTATGCGTGACATCTTTAATCTATGCCTACCAAAAGCTTGGAATCAAAGACTTTTTAGCTAACAATTCTCAAGATAAAATCTACTCAAACTTCTATGAAGAACACTATATCGCCCCACCACTGCAAGAGATTGCCCATCAATTTAGCGCACTAGAATCTAAGCGCAATGTAATAGTGATTTTCGTCGAATCGCTAGAATCTACCTTTAGTTCTCAAAATATTCCTATGGGGGGGGGGGCAGCATAAAAGCAATGCAAGCGATTCTAGAATTTATGCGCCTTTTGGCGAGCTTATACCAAATCTAACAAACCTTGCTTTAGAGAATCTTAACTTTAGTGAGACAAGCGCACTTGGCGGA
>CBCPND010000014.1:0-8034 GCA_965120395.1 uncultured Helicobacter sp. | reverse complement strand
TTAAAATACCACTCTCTATTATCAAGAGCCAAAATAATTCTACACAAAAATTATCAATGAGCCAAGCAAGATTTTCAAAAAAATGATTTTTTGAACTTTCAAAATTCCAATTTTTCAATTTTTCAACTAAAATCAAACAATCAAGTGAATCACCCTAAAAATGACTTTTTTAGATAAAAAGTCATTTTTAGGGTGATTTTCTATTTGGTGCAGGATAACGCTTTCTTGTGTGCATAGAAAGCGGTTAAATGCCCGACACAGCGGGGTTATAAGTCAATCAAAAAGTGAATTTTTGATTTTAGGGGGTCAAATCCGCGCGATTTTTGCCAAAAAAGCTAAAAATTGACTCTAGCACTCAAAGCCACAAGCTAGAAAAAAAATTGCCAAAAAGACCAAAAATACCAAGAAAAATCCTAAAAATCACTAGATTTTATCAAATGTCAAAGCCAAAAAAATCAAAATCCAAACCCAAGATTTTTGTAAAAAAATAAAAATGCCTGATGTCAAAAGATAAAGGCTATATTTTCATTAAATATTGATTGATTTTTTTCTTTTAAGGGGTAAAGCTTTACAAAGACAAAATGCGTTTTTCTATACCATATTTGGATATGGGGTTTTAAAATAACAGGAATGCACAATTAAATTATTGAGACCAAATGTCTTTAAAAAAATAGTAGTTCATATTCCTTGCATTTGAATTATTTTAAAGAAAACAATACACTATGAAAACAGAGCTTTGTGAAATTATTGTGCGTGAGAAGCAATTTGCAGTTGGAACTATGCCAATGCTATATTTCTGTGTGGCATTAAGTGGCATAAAAGACAAAAGTGGTGGAAGTTTTATTGGTCGTAAAATTACAAGTAATGAATATGGATATTTAGAAATCAATAGCCATAATATTCATATTTTTCTGCAAATTTTTCGAATATTTGGGTTGTTAAGTCGCACTCATCAGTATGATTGTTTAGCAATTTTAGAGTATTTGCTTAATAAGCCTCGCCTCCGGGTTTAATTTTTATTGATTTAATCACAGACTTTGCGCAGAATCCTAACTTATCTTAAATCTATGATATAACTCTTTTATCTCACAAACCTTCATATCAATGTTATTAAGCCTAAAATCTTTATCTACAACCTCTCCGATGATACACATCGGAAGCGAGGCTTCATCGGCTAATGCTTGAAGTGCTTGCAGATTCTCTCTTGCAAGACCTACAAGCGCGCAACTTTGACTTTGAGAGAAAATGATTTCTTTAGATTCTGTGGATTTTGTAGAATCTGCTTTATATTGTGCCACGCAGCCAAGATTCCCAAGTATTGCCATTTTTGCAAGCGCGATTGCTAAACCACCTTTGCCAATGGCTTTAGCAGCGTTTATCAAACCTTGATTATTAGAATCTAAAAGCACACGCCACAATGCTAGCTCACGCGTAAAATCAATGCTTGGTGGAATGCCAGAATTCTCATTATAAAGCACTTTTTGAAGCGCGCTTCCATCAAATTCAGGCTTTATTTCACCAAGCAAGATGATTACATCACCTTGATTTTTAAAGCTAGAATCTATGATTTTTTCAGCATTTTCATTAAGCCCCACAGCTGCAATCGTAGGTGTAGGGTAAATATCTTGTGTGCCACTTTGATTATAAAGCGAGACATTGCCACTAACAACTGGCATATTTAGCGCCTTGCAAGCCTCTTTAATGCCTTCGCAAGCCTCTTTAAACTGCCACATCACTTCTTCATTCTCTGGATTCCCAAAGTTTAGACAATCACTAATCGCCAAAGGCTTAGCCCCGCGTGTAGCGCACTTTCGCCCAGCCATCGCCACAGCGATTTTTGCACCTTGCTTTGGGTTAAGATAGCAATAGCGAATCGGGCAACATACGCTCATCGCCAAGCCTGCGTTATTTTCCTTTATGCGAATAGCGCTTGCATCACATTGTCCGCTTGTTATAATCGTGTTTGTCTGCACGGAGCTATCATATTGCGAATAAATCGCTTCTTTAGAACAAATATCGATACTTTGGAGAAGTTTTATAAAAATTTCTTGCTGTGATAAATCGCTTAGCTGATAATGCTTGCTTGAGATAGAATCTAGGTATTTTGGCTTTTTTATCGGACGATTTAGGATTGGTGCGTTTTGTGTAATTGGTGTGATTGGAATGTGTGCTATGCGCTCATTTTCCCAAAACAACTCCATAACGCCACTATCATTAACCTCGCCAATAACAGCGCAATCAAGCTCCCATTTATCAAAAATAGCTTTAATCTCATCTTGCGCACCATTTTTGGCACAAATTAGCATTCTCTCTTGCGATTCGCTTAACATCAGCTCATAAGCATTCATTCCAGATTCTCGCATCGGCACTTTATCTAAATCAAGCCTCATCCCGCTTCCAGCGCGCCCTGCCATCTCAAAGCTTGAGCTTGTAAGCCCAGCTGCGCCCATATCTTGGATTCCAATAATTAAATCTTTTTTGAAAAGTTCCAAGCACGCCTCGAGCAAAAGCTTCTCAGTGAAAGGATCGCCTACTTGCACGGTTGGGCGCAGGGCTTTAGAATCTTCATTAAAACTATCAGAACTCATAACAGCGCCACCAAGTCCATCGCGCCCGGTTTTACTGCCGACATAAATCACAGGATTGCCAACACCTTGTGCTTTCCCATAGAAAATCTCATCACTTTTTGCAATCCCTAAACAAAACGCATTGACTAAAATATTACCATTATAGCAAGGCTCAAAGTCCGTCTCTCCTGCAATAGTTGGCACACCCATACAATTTCCATACCCACCAATTCCTCTTACAATGCCATCAAGCAAGTATTTATGCTTCTTACCCAGCGCATCATTTCGCCAAATCTCGCCAAATCGTATAGAATCCATATTTGCCACCGGGCGCGCACCCATTGTGAAAATATCTCGCATAATTCCGCCTACACCAGTTGCCGCACCTGCGTAAGGTTCGATAAAGCTTGGATGGTTGTGAGATTCTATCTTAAAGATAGCGGCATAACCTTTGCCAATGTCAATAACGCCGGCATTCTCACCCGGACCTTGTATAACCCAAGGTGCTTTTGTGGGGAAGCCATTGAGATAGATTTTACTTGATTTATAGCTACAATGCTCACTCCACATCGCTGAGAAGATTCCGATTTCTACGAGGTTTGGGGTGCGACCCAAAATCTTTAGGATGTTTTGGTAGTCATCATTGCTTAGCTTGTGGGATTTTAAGACATTCTCAAGGTCTTTATCTGGAATCTTAAAGCGCATATAAATCCTTAAATTTGATAATAAAGTGTAAAGGCAATTTTAGCAAATTCAATTTTTGATTGGCTTAATTGTAAGGTCTAAATTTAAGTTGCAAATTAAGATTTATAAACTACAATTAGCCTGTTTAGATTCTAGACAACCTTTAAGGATGAATGCAATCAAGGAGAATAAATGAAATATATCAAGTTTTTCAAGGAGCTTAATAATAGAGATGTTCCGCTGGTTGGCGGGAAGAATGCTAGCATTGGCGAGATGTTCCAAGAACTTGTGCCTGTTGGCATTAAAGTGCCAAATGGTTTTGCTATCACAAGTGATGCGTATTGGTATTTGCTAGATTCTGGCGGAATTAGACAAAAGATTTTTGATTTGCTTGATGGAGTTGATGTAACTGAAATCGATGTATTAAAAACACGTTCTAAAAAAATTCGCGAGCTTATCTTTGGAACTCCTATACCGCCTGATTTACGAGATGAGATTTTTGAAGCATATAAAATCTTAAGTGAAGAATATGGAATGAGAGAAGCGGATGTCGCCGTGCGAAGTTCTGCGACTGCTGAGGATCTGCCAGATGCGAGCTTTGCTGGACAGCAAGATACATATTTAAGCGTTAAGGGGCAAGTAGAATTAGTGCATTATATTAAATCTTGTTTTGCTTCACTTTTTACTGATAGGGCTGTGAGTTATCGTGCTTCAAGGGGTTTTGATCATTTTAAAGTTGCACTTTCTGTGGGCGTGCAAAAAATGGTGCGCGCTGATAAAGGAAGTGCGGGTGTAATGTTTAGCATCGATACAGAAACAGGCTTTAGAGATGCTGTGCTTATCACTTCTTCTTGGGGACTTGGTGAGAATGTAGTCGGTGGGACCGTTAATCCTGATGAGTTTTATGTCTTTAAGCCAACACTAAAAGAAGGCAAGCGCCCAATTATCAAGCGACAATTAGGCTATAAACATCAAAAAATGGTTTATGCACCTAAAGGAAGCGATCATCCCACAAAAAACATCAAAACCACGCAAAAAGAGCTTAATAGCTTTTCTATCACTGATGCAGATATCCTAACACTTGCAAGATATGCGATTAAAATTGAAGAGCATTACTCTAAAGAAGCTGGAGAATACCGCCCAATGGATATGGAATGGTCAAAAGATGGCGAGAGTGGTGAGATATTTATCGTGCAAGCGCGTCCAGAAACTGTTCAGAGCCAACAAAACAAAAAAAATGGCACTCAAAAAATAGAGAAATTTAAGTTTAAAGAAAAAGCCGATCGTGAGATTTTGCTCGCAGGGCGTGCGATTGGCGGTAAGATAGGACACGGAAAAGTTAGGATTATTAACAATTTAGAGCATATGAGTTCTTTTAAAGAAGGAGAGATTCTAGTTACTGATAATACCGATCCAGACTGGGAGCCAGCGATGAAAAAAGCCGCAGCTGTTATTACAAATCGCGGTGGAAGGACTTGTCACGCAGCAATTGTCGCTAGAGAAATTGGTGTGCCTACGATTGTAGGGGCTGTGGGTGCGACAGATAGGCTTTATACGGGTATGGAAGTTACTGTATCTTGTGCTGAAGGCGAAGAGGGATATATTTATGCTGGGATTCATCCATTTGAGATTGAGACAATAACACTCAACATTGAAAAAACTAAAACTAAAATCTATATGAATATCGGGAATCCTGAAAAAGCCTTCGGATTTTCACAGCTTCCAAATGATGGGGTAGGACTTGCTAGAATGGAGCATATTGTCCTTAATCAGATTAAAGCCCATCCTCTTGCATTGCTTGACTTACAAAATGGAAAAAAAGATATTAAAGATCGCTCTGAAATAGAAAAGCTAATTGCTGGCTATGAGAATCCAAAAGACTTTTTTGTCAAAAAAATCGCTGAGGGCATAGGAATGATTGCGGCTGCATTTTATCCAAAGCCTGTTATTGTGCGCACGAGTGATTTTAAGACAAATGAATATCGAGGAATGATTGGCGGGCTTGCATATGAGCCATTAGAAGAGAATCCTATGCTTGGCTATCGTGGGGCAAGTAGATATTATTCTGATCTTTATAGAGTGGCGTTTGAGTGGGAGTGTGAAGCGCTTGCAATGGTAAGAGAGGAGATGGGACTCACTAATATGAAAGTTATGGTGCCGTTTTTACGCACACCTGAAGAGGGTAAAAAGGTATTAGAGATTATGCGTCGCAATGGGTTAGAATCTGGTAAAAATGGGCTTGAAATTTATGTGATGTGTGAGTTGCCAGTGAATGTGATTTTAGCAGATGATTTTTTAGAGCTATTTGATGGATTCTCCATAGGTTCTAATGACCTTACTCAGCTTACTTTAGGCGTGGATCGCGATGGGCAGCTTGTGAGTCATATCTTTGATGAGCGTAATCCTGCGATGTTAGAGATGTTTAAGCGCGCCATTGATGCGTGTAAAAGACATAAAAAATATTGTGGAATCTGTGGGCAAGCCCCTAGTGATTATCCAGAGATAGCAGAATTTCTAGTTAAAAATGGCATAACATCAATTTCGCTAAATCCAGATTCTATGGTCTCAACACTAAATAGAATCATTGAGTTAGAAAGAATACTAAAGAAATAAAAGGTGCAATTATGAAAAAAATACTTTTAGCAATAGTTTTTATAGCTTTATTTGCTGGCTGTAATAGTGGCGTGCAATATATAGCAAATGAGAATTCTAAAGAATACTCCTCTATGGGCATTGACTATCACGACTTAGAAGCCGCAGCTTCAAAGAATGTCCAATCCCTACTTGATAGTGGGTATGTCAAAGGATTAGCAGGGCTTGAGAATCCAAAGGTTCTAGCCATTTCTGATGTGGTTAATGATACGATGCAGCATTTCTCCACGCAGCAACTCACGAGTAAAATCACACGAGATATGCGCAATAGTGGCAAATTTATCCTAACAAGTGCGTTTGCAGGAAGTGGCGGAAGTCAAGATAATATGATCAATACCGTACGTGATGCAAGGGAAAATGAAGAGGTCAATCAATATAGCGTCCCAGAAAAAGACAGCATCATCGCCCCTGAGCTATCACTTTCAGGTAAAATTATTCAACGCAATGTCAAGGTAGGATCTAAGCAACGCGTTGATTATTTTTTCTTACTCACTCTTACAGATCTAAAAAGCGGGCTTGTCGTATGGGATAATGAAGTTAATATCATTAAGATTGGCAATAATAGATCTGTATCTTGGTAAATAGTATTTAAAGGAGTTATTATGCCATTATTGGATAGTTTTAAGGTCGATCACACCATTATGCCAGCACCAGCTGTGCGATTAGCAAAGACTATGCAAACGCCAAGTGGCGATAAAATAAGTGTATTTGACTTGCGCTTTTGCGTGCCAAATCAAGAGATTCTAAGCCAAGAGGGAATCCACACATTAGAGCATTTATTTGCTGGGTTTATGAGAGAGCATCTCAATAGTCCAAATATAGAGATTATCGATATTTCACCTATGGGCTGCCGCACTGGATTTTATATGAGTGTTATAGGGCTTCCTAGCGATGATAAAGTCAAAGAGGCGTGGGAGTTAAGTATGCGCGATATTCTTAAGGTGGATTGCATACCTGAGGCAAATAAATATCAATGTGGCACATTTGCTATGCACTCCTTGCAAGAAGCACAGCAAATCGCAAGGGATGTGCTTGATAAGGGGATTGGCATTATGGATACACAAAAATTACTGCTAAAAAATATTCTTTAAATAAAAAGGGTTGCATAAAATGAAAAAAGCATTCTTTTTTAGATTGAAGATTTTAGTATTGGCTTTAGTTTTAATCCCTTGTGTTGCTATCTCTAAGCCACCTGCTTGGTTTTTAAATCCAACTCATTTGAATGATGGGTTGTTTTATGGGTTTGGAAGTGGTGAGAGTATCGCTAAAGCTAAGCAAGAAGCCATAAATGACCTAGCCCAAAGCATTCAATCTAGCATAAGCTCTAATACAAGTCTTAATGATCGCCTTGAAAATAATAAATTCTCAAGCACATTCTCACAAGATATAAATATCGATGTCGCCTCACTAAATCTACAGAATCTAAAAGTAGGTAAAAAAGACTATGCTGATAAGACTTACTATGTGCGCGTGGATATTGATAAAAAAGACATTATAACTCCACTTATGCAAGAGTATGAAGAAAAGCTAAGACTTCTTGATGCTATTAAAAGTCCTTGTGGAAGTATTGGCTTGCGAGATTTTAGCGTATTACAAAAGCAATTAGCCAAAATTGAAAATATCGCTACACTTATTAGAATAATCGACCCTATTAGCTCTGCTAAAATATCAGATTTAGCGCACTTTAAAGCCATACTTGCAGATAATCTTCCTAAGCCAAAAATCAAGCTAGAATTTAAAGCCCCTTATACATCACAGGATTTTAGTGCGATATCTGGCGAGATTGCGAAGTTTTTCACGATCTCTACACAGGATAATATCCACACATTTTATATTGATATTAACCTTAAAGAAAGTAATAGTGGGTTTGAGATTCTAGCGGATTGTGTGATTAAGGATTGTAATGGCTCTGTCGTGTTTCAAGCATCCATTAGCGAGCAACAAAAAACGCGAGAAAGTGCCATAAAGCGCACAGGTGTTGTGCTATATAAAAAGCTATTAGAATATCAAGGTGGTAACACTAGCGGGATTCCAAGAATCTAAGCCAAATTCTAAAAAAACTTAAGAATAGCCACGATTAACGCACCTACGCTAAACTGAATTCCAATCACCCATTTGATAGTTTCAACCT
>CBCPND010000013.1:0-47046 GCA_965120395.1 uncultured Helicobacter sp. | reverse complement strand
AGATAAGCTACCTTTTCAGGCATTTCAAGGTTTCGTGAAATGGCAAAAATTTCTTGATAAATTGCCTCAATAGCTCCAATATTTAGATATTTAGAAGGTAGCTTGCTTAAACGATTGATGATTTGTCTCTCACGCTCTGGACGATAGATACTACCTTTTATTTTATGTTTTGTAATGCCAATCTCACGCACAGCATCAAGCCTTTGATTTAGCAAATTCAAAATCTGATCATCAATGTGATCAATTTTTATGCGCAAATGCTCTAAATCTTTCTCACTCATAGCTATCCCCAAATTCTTGCAAAATTGCAAGCTCATCTTTAATGGATTCTCTAAAATCTGCTCGATGTCTAATAAGCACTTCTTTATCTTTAAAAACTGCCACTTCCGCAGGCTGCATTCTTGCATTATACGCGCTTGACATACTAAATCCATACGCTCCAGCATTGCCAAATACGAGCACATCACCTTCATTTAAAGGTGGAAGTAAAACATCTCTGCCAAATACATCAGAACTCTCACACACTGGTCCTACGACATCGGCTTTGGTTTTTTTAGATTCTGTAGAACTTGTAGATTTTTGTGTGCTAGATTTTATCAACCCCATAGAATCTGATGCTCTTTTATAGGCTGTTATGGTGTGATAGGCGTTATACAAAGCAGGACGCATTAAGTCATTCATTCCAGAATCTACAATTACAAAACGTTTATTTTGTGTGTGTTTTTCGTAAAGCACACTTGCTATGAGATAACCACTATCGCCGATAATCCTACGTCCGGGTTCACAAATAATTGTCATATCAAGTCCGCGCAGTGCTGCTAGAATGCTTTGAGCATAATCATAAAGCGCGATTGTTTTTTCATCATTGTAGCGAATCCCTATACCTCCACCAACATCAAAGAACTTTAGATCAATTTTAAGCGCCAAAAGCGAACGCGCTAAAGAAGCGATTTTTTGGGCACTTTGGGCTATAGGCTCTAGGTCTGTGAGCTGTGAGCCAATGTGAAAATGTATGCCTACAGGTTCTAGCACACTAGATTTTAGCGTGTGCAGATACATCTGCTTTGCTGTGTCAATATCCACGCCAAATTTATTTTCACTCAAACCTGTTGAGATGTAAGGATGTGTTTTGGCATCAATGTTTGGATTTACGCGTATAGAGATTCTAGCGGGCTTATTAAGGCTTAAGGCAATTTTCTCAATCAATAAAAGCTCCGCGTAAGATTCTACATTTAAAAACAGAATATCCAGCAATAAAGCCTCTTTTATCTCGCTACTTTTTTTACCAACACCAGAAAAGATGACTTTATACTTTGGAATTCCAGCTTGCAAAGCGCGCTTAACTTCTCCAATTGACACACAATCAGCACCACTTCCAAGCTTGGCTAAATGATGCAAAATGCTAAGATTAGAATTTGCTTTTAAGGCATAGCAAATGAGAGATTTTCGTGCGCTAAAGGATTGCTTAAAATCTAAAAAGTTCTGCGTAATGCGCTCCATATCATACGCATATAAAGGCGTATCATAAGTGTCTGCCAAATGCAAAAAATCCATAAAAATTAACACCTTACATAAAAAGTGGATAATTCAAATAAAAATTAGGCTATAATCTTATCAAAAAATCCTAAATTAAATTACAGGGTTAAAAAGTGATGTTTGAATTAGTCTTTTATGCTAGCTTGTTTTTGTTCTCTATTTTGGTAATGCTTATTATTGTGGCGCAATTTTCTAAGCCTCCAAAATATAAAGCCTCTCAAAAAGAAATAGAGATAGATAATGAGGGGCTCATTAGTTTTGGGACGATTATGGTGTTTTTAGATTCTCCTGACACGCCATATGCAGATTTACAAAATGCAGGAAGAGAGTTTTTTGAAAACTATGAGGCTTTAAACTTTAATAAATCACAAAAAAAGATTTTTATTTATGCATTAAGCAAGCATCCAAATGCAAAATCTGCATTAATTCTCTCCTGTTTCAATAAACTTAAGATGCTTAATCCTGATATGCAAAGAGAGCTTGATAGAGTCTTGAATCTCGGATTAAACCAACGATAGAATTTAAAATTAAACCTCTAAGATAAGCTTGAATCACTGGAAGTAGAGATTATTATAAGTTTGGTATGATGCAATGTCGGCTATGAAAAATTTCAGAACATTTTAGAATTTGATTAAAGGGTTTTAGATGACTACACGTTTTGGTCGCATATATGCAAAGATTATCACTATAGTTTTCGCATACTTGGTGTTTGTAAGGATTCTTATCGCGGATTCTCATCATATCCAAATCTCAGATGCTTATATTTTAAGTTCGCTTCCAGAATCTAATAGCACAGCAGCATTTGTAACCATTACAAATAACAGCGACAAGCCTCTTGCGTTGGTCTCTGTGAGTAATAGCCTTGGAGCTATAAGCGAGATTCACACACATATTCATAAAAATGGCACAACACAAATGGCTAAAGTCGATAAGCTTGAAATCCCTGCCAAAAGTGAAGCAAAGCTTGAACCACATAAGGATCACATTATGCTAATAGGGCTTCAAAAGCCAATAACAACAGCGCAACACATTGATTTAGTGCTGAAATTTAGTGACGAAAGTGTAATAACGATTAAAGATGTAAGCATCAAAGAGCGAGAAAAACACCATAAACCAAATCCCAATCAAGCGCACAAAATCTTGCGCGATGGCAAGGTTGAGCTTATGTTTCAAAACAAGCCTTTTTATATCGAAGTGATGCCAAAAGATATACGCCCCTTACAGCCTACAATCTTTAGAATCTCAAATCTCAACCTACCAAATCCAAGCCTAAAAGCTAGAATCTATGGAGTTAATATGGATATGGGCACGATTTTTGCGGAATTTAAGAAGTCTCAAGGGGATACATACGAGGCGAAGGTGTTCTTGAGTGCTTGCTCTCTTGATGTGATGACTTATAGGCTAGAGTTTGGAGATATGCTAGCCGGAATTGCATTTGATTTTGATGTAAGAAAATAATATGAATCTTGGGCTTAATATCGATCATATCGCCACCATTCGTCAAGCGCGCAAAATAGCCAAACCAGATCCGCTTGAAGCGGTATTTATCGCTGCAAATTGTGGCGTAGATCAGATCACTATCCATTTGCGTGAAGATAGACGCCATATCAATGATGATGATGTAAGAGCAATCATCAAGCATTCGCCTTTGCCTGTGAATGTAGAATGCGCAAGTAATCCTGAGATTATAGAATTTCTATGCGCCCTAAAACCTTCAAAGGTTACGATAGTCCCAGAAAAGCGAGAAGAAATTACAACTGAAGGTGGCTTAAAAATCACTCCAAATCTCAAAGACATTATCAATGAATTTCACAAAAATCACATCCAAGTGGCAACATTTATTGATCCCTTATTAGAATCTATCGAGCTTTCAAAAGCTTATAGTGTCAATGGTATAGAACTTCACACAGGAGAATATGCCAATATCTATGATATGCTACACTCTTCCTTGCGCACGCATTTTAATCATATTCCATCTTTGAATCTTCCAAAAAATGAGCTTCAAAATATGCTAAAAGATTCTTTTGAAAAGCTAGAATCTAGCGCAAAAATCGCAGATTCTATGAATCTTATCGTGTGCGCTGGGCACGGGCTAAATTATCAGAATGTCAAAGCAATTTTAGGCATACCTCAAATCATCGAGCTTAATATCGGACATAGTATTATCGCGCGCGCTGTGATTGTCGGGCTAGAATCTGCTATTAAAGAAATGCAAAAAATCCTCTCTTAAGATTTTTGGCAATTTTGTTATAATCACGCTTTATTTCAATATTAAAAGGCGTGAATATGAAAGTTGCGTTATTGATGAGCGGGGGAGTGGATAGCTCCTTTTCAGCTTATTTACTAAAGTCACAAGGCTATGAAGTTTTGGGAATCTATCTCAAACTTCATAATAAAGAACACAAACATCAAGTTTTTATCTCAAATTGCCAAAAAGTCGCCAAGCAATTAGATTTTAAATTTATGGTGATTGATGCGCAAGATGAGTTTAAAAGAGTCGTTTATGATTACTTCGTAAAATCTTATAAAAATGGCTTAACGCCAAATCCTTGCGCGTTTTGTAATCCGCATATGAAGTTTGGTCTTGCGCTAAATAAAGCACTTGAGCTAGGCTGTGAGAAAATCGCTACTGGGCATTATGCTAGAATCAAACAGCACAATGGCAGAAACAAAATCGCCAAAGCAAAAGATAGTAGCAAAGATCAGAGCTATTTTTTATATGCTTTGCCACAAGAGGCGATTGATAGGCTTATTTTCCCGCTTGGCGATATGCTAAAGCCTGATGTTAAAAGAAAAGCATTTGAAGTTATGCCTTGGCTTGGGAGCTTGGAGAGCTATAAAGAGAGTCAAGAGATTTGTTTTGTGGAGACGGATTATATTGATATTTTAAAACAGCACACAAATGTCGAGAATCCGGGCATCGTGCGCAATAAATCTGGTGAAATAGTAGGCGAGCATAAAGGCTATATGCAATACACCATAGGCAAGCGCAAAGGCTTTAGCGTCAAAGGTGCGCATCAGCCACATTTTGTTTTAGATATAAATCCTAAAAATAACGAGATTATCGTAGGCACGAAGCAAGATCTAGCGAAATTTATCGTCAATGCGAATAATGTAAGTCTAGAAAATGCGCATAACAACTGCGAATATGATATTAAAATCCGCTATCGCTCAGAACCGCAAAAAGCACGTATTACGATTAAAGATGAGTGCATTACTGCAGAGCTTCAAGAGCCTGTATTTGGCGTGGCTAAGGGGCAGGCGTTGGTGGTGTATGATGAGGATTGTGTGCTTGGTGGCGGGATTATTATATAGCTATAGCCACTAGATTCTATCAAATAGCTTTACTTTTTGTTAGATTCTTCTCTAGAGCATCTAGAATTGATGCCCTCTTTTCATCGTCCAGATCCTTTTCTAGATCAGCTACCTCCTTTAACAATTTCTCTTCTTGTTCTCTAAGATATGGAAACATATAGCGTTGGAGTTGTAGAATTATTTTTGTTGTCATTGTCTGTGCTTTTATTATCTTAAAAGCTATTGTGGCAGGCATATCATCAGATTGGCTTATCTCCGATAGAAAATCACTTAGAGAATCAATTTTATTAAAAACTTCCATAAAATCCTCAAAATCCTTATCACTCTCAAATTTTATAGCCATAGCTCCTCACCTCCTTTATGTATGTAATCATTGAGATACAAATAATACAAAAAAAAAAAAAATAAATCAAGGCTAAATTTAGCCTTGCTGTTTTAGATTTTTATGTTGTAAGGCTATTAGGGGAATAGTAAGGTTCTATAAAGTTAAAGAAAAATTTTCTTATTTATTTTTTAGCTTACATAGTTGGTATCCTAATACTTTCTTATAAAGTTACTCTTACTATTACTGGCGTAGGTTTTATTCTCGTGCCAATTGGTTATGTGCTCATCATAGCGTCATATTTTGGCTATTTAGTCTATCAAGAGCTTTTAAAACTTAGTGATGTTGGGCTTTTCTTTATATTCTTTATTTTGCAAATCGTAGGCGTGGCTTGTAAGATAATTCCTTTACTATTTGTTGGAGTTATTTTCTTTATCGTTCTTGTTGCTGCTTTGGTGTGTGAAGTTTTAGCGTGGCTTAAAGTAGATCATATCAATAAAGCATAATTTTAGAGGGCTTTGTAAAAAGCCCTTTATTAACTTCTTTTAGCTTTTATAGCGCGAAGTCTTTTATTTTATCAAAGCTTAGATAAGTATAGACATTGTTTTCTTTGCCTTTAAGCTTGTTTGGCACTAAGTCCATATACTCTTGCACGCTTGGTAATTGCCCAAGTCTCGCACACACAGCCCCCAGTTCAGCACTTCCAAGATATACTTTCGCACCCTTACCCATACGATTATCGAAGTTTCGAGTTGAAGTTGAAAACACAACGGCATTATCTTTCACACGCGCTTGATTCCCCATACAAAGGCTACATCCGGGCACTTCCATTCTCGCACCTGCTGCACCAAATAATGAGAAATAGCCTTCTTTTGTAAGCTGTCTTTCATCCATTTTTGTCGGAGGTGCCATCCAAATTTTAGTCTGACTCATTCCAGTATCTTTCATAATCTCGCCAAACGCCCTAAAATGCCCGATATTTGTCATACAGCTTCCGATGAACACTTCATCGATATTATGCGGGCGGTTAGAATCCGCTAGAATCTCACTTAGAGTCGCCACATCATCTGGATCGTTTGGACAAGCTAAAATCGGCTCTTTAATCTCGGCTAAATCAATCTCAATAATCGCTGCATATTCTGCATCTTTATCGGCTTCTAGCAATACAGGGTTATTGATCCATTCACGCATTTTATCGGCTCTTCTTTGAAGGGTTTGTGCATTTTGATAGCCATTTTTAACCATTGCATCAATAAGCGCAATATTGGATTCTAAATATTCAATAATTGGCTCTTTATTAAGCTTAATCGTGCAGGCTGCCGCACTTCGCTCAGCACTAGCATCAGAGAGCTCAAATGCTTGCTCTACCTTAATATCCTCAAGTCCTTCAATCTCTAAAACCTTACCGCTAAAAATGTTCTTTTTATTTTGTTTGGGCACGGTAAGCAAGCCTTGCTTAATCGCATAATATGGGATCGCATTGACAAGATCGCGCAAAGTAATGCCCGGATTCATCTTGCCTTTAAAGCGCACTAACACAGATTCTGGCATATTTAAAGGCATCATCCCAGTAACCGCGGCAAACGCCACAAGCCCGCTTCCAGCAGGAAAGCTAATGCCCATTGGGAATCTAGTGTGAGAATCCCCGCCGGTTCCAACCGTATCTGGCAAGCAGAATCTATTAAGCCAAGAGTGGATAACGCCATCTTTAGGATGAAGCGCAACGCCACTACGACTTGTCATAAAATCTGGTAATGTAGCTTGCAGGTTTATATCTGCTGGTTTAGGATAAGCCACTGTATGACAAAAGCTTTGCATTACAAAATCCGCACTAAAATTAAGGCTTGCAAGCTCTTTAATCTCATCTCGTGTCATTGCTCCTGTGGTATCTTGAGAGCCAACTGTTGTAGCAATTGGTTCGCAATATTCGCCAGCTCTTATGCCTTCTTTTCCGCAAGCTTTTCCTACTATTTTTTGAGCCAATGTAAATCCTTTAGAACTTGAAGTGGACTGTTCTGGCTTTTCAAAAATTTCAGATTCTCCAAGTCCTAAAAGTTTCCTTGCTTTATTTGTAAGCCCACGACCAATTATAAGAGGAATTCTTCCACCTGCCCTAACTTCATCTTTGATAGTGTTTGGAGTTAGTGAGAATTTACTAACAACTTTAGAATCTTTTAGAATCTCGCCATCATAAGGCTTTAATGTGATAATATCACCTTCTTTAAGCTCATCGACATTTGCGACAATTGGCAAACATCCACTATCCTCGCAAGTCGCAAAAAATATCGGTGCGATAATTCCTCCAATCACAACCCCTCCAACTCTTTTATTTGGCACATATGGAATCTCTTCCCCAAAATGCCACATAATTGAATTACAAGCAGACTTTCTTGAACTACCAGTACCCACAACATCGCCTACATATGCTACAGGATAGCCTTTTGCTTTAATATCAGCGATACGTTTTTCATAATCAGGAATACGTGCCCTTAACATAGCTTTAGCGTGAAGTGGAATATCGCTTCGTGTGAAAGCTTCACTAGCAGGACTTAAATCATCGGTATTTGTCTCGCCATCCACTTTAAACACAACCATTTTTATTTCTTGTGGCAATTCTTTTTTGTTTAAGAACCACTCAGCATTTGCCCAAGATTCTATTACTTCTTTTGCAAAAGCATTTTTGGCACTCATTTTAGCCACTTCATCAAACCCATCATAAACTAAAAGTGTATTTTTTAATGCTTGTGCGCATTCTTTAGCCACAGATGTATTTGAATTCTCAAGCCCCCTAATCAAATAAGGCACATTATAGCCGCCTAACATTGTCCCTAGAAGCTGTGCTGCTAATTCTTGTGTAATATTGCTACAATTTTGCTTACCATCAATGATACTTCCCAAAAACTCAGCCTTAATTCTTGTGCTATCATCCACACCCGGACTCACTCTATGAATAAGCAATTCTTTGGCGAATTCTTTATCATCATTTGAAACACTAGAATCCAAAAGGATTTTGACCACTTCTTTTACATCATCAACACTTAATGGCAAAGGTGGCACCCCTTCTTGTTGTCTTGCTTGGAATGCTTGTTGATATCTTGTAATAAACTCTTGCATTTTAACCCCCTTTAAACTTGAACTTCAAAAATAAACATAACATAAAAAAAGTAAATGCTATGGGGGTATATATTGTTTTTGTTATTTGCCCTCTTGAATCTTGCTCAATTTAAATGCCTATGGTTTCAATCAAACGCAAATCAAATCCCTTGAGAGCGGCATATTCTCTAGTGTTACTACTAATAAGCCTAAATTCTCGTATATCAAGCTTTTTTAGAATCTGCGCACCGATTCCAAAATTTTTCATTATCTCGGATTTTGTGTCTTTATCACTAATAAATACAAGATGTCCCCCTTCTTGTTGTAGCTTTTTTACACATCCGATGAGAAATTCAAAATCTTGAAAATCACTTAATAATTCATAATCTGTCCTAATAGTATGTATTCTAACAAGTGGAATACTACCATTACCAAAGCTAAAAACATAATGCCATCTTTTAATATGATCTTCTAGTGTAATTTTTTCACATTTGTGCCCCATAAATGTGCTTTTTTCCAGACTCAAAATTGTTAATAGATTCTCAGTTTGCAAGCGATATGCCACCAAATCAGAGACATATAAAATCTTTAAATTATGTTCTTTAGCAAAGTGTAGTAAAAACTTATCGCCACGCCCAGCCATCGTGCCATCTTCTTTCATAATCTCACAAATCACAGAAATTGGCTTCAATCCAGCTAAACGACATAAATCCACACTTGCTTCAGTATGCCCAGTGCGCACAAGCACACCTCCATCTTTAGCAATGAGCGGAAAAATATGCCCGGGTCGGACGAAATCCTCTGGTTTTGTTGCAGGATTACACATAAGGTTAATTGTCAAATCGCGCTCATAAGCAGAGATTCCAGTTTTGGCTTCTTTTGCGTCAATTGAGACTGTGAAAGCTGTCTCGTGATTTGAGCTGTTGTTATCAACCATTAGCGGAAGATCAAGATTCTGGGCGATTTCTTTTGTGATGGATACGCAGATTAAACCTCGCGCATACTTTGCCATAAAGTTAATTTTCTCAGGCGTGCTAAAAATACCCGACATCACTAAATCCCCCTCATTCTCTCTATCTTCATCATCCATAACAATAACCATTTCGCCATTTTTAATCGCATTTATCGCCTCTTGGACGCGCTTTGCATAATTGGAGTTGGATTCTTGAATATTTTTTTGCATATCTTAGTCCTCTTTGAAATTGCTAAACTAAATCTTAAAATCTGCAAATTATACTAAAAAGTATTGACAAAAAAACAAAAAGTTATATATAATTTGCGTTTTCAATGGGGTATCGCCAAGTGGTAAGGCACCTGGTTTTGGTCCAGGCATTCCGAGGTTCGAATCCTTGTACCCCAGCCAAATTTTTGATTTAACATCATATACAAACCTTGAAATTTTAAAATAGATGTAGAATCTTTGTAAGACTTTCTTATCGCGGGGTAGAGCAGTCCGGTAGCTCGTTGGGCTCATAACCCAAAGGTCGGTGGTTCAAATCCATCCTCCGCAACCAAATTATTTTTCAACTTATTGCAGTCTTTCAAATCCAAATACGACAAATGTAACATATCACACATTCTTAAAATCCTAAACACAATTTACATTCTTTTTGCATAACCATTTATGCACTTTACATAAAGGTTTTAGAATTCTTAAGAATCTAAGATTCTAGATTTTAGGATTTTGCAAGCTTGACAACCCATAAAACCATACGGCGATGTGGGATATAAATTAAGCAAACAAGCCTAGATTTTAATCAATTTGTAAATGATGCTTAAAAATCACGCCATCAATACCCTTTTTGGCTACATTTTGGATTGTGCTTTCATTCTTTATGATTTGTAAGATTTTAGAATCTAAGAGATAGTGTTCGGCGATTTTTTGGTAGGTTTTGGCATTTTGAGAAATGAGGAGATACTTTGGGCTAAAGCTTGCGTATAAAAGGCAATTTGTGATATTTGAGATATGCACGCTAAAAGCGATGTTAGATTCTGCGCACTTTTTAGCAAGGCTAAAACCATTCTCAAGGTTGTCATAAAACCACAGAATTTGGCTTGTTTTGTGAATTTCTTTTGTGGTAGTGATTGACTTAAAACTTTCGCACGGAATGTGTTTATGCCCGATGATAATCATTGCAAATCCTTTGGTTAATTTAAGCAGGCTTTTGAGCAAAAATTAATGCCTATTATAGGTTATAGCTTCGTTTTTAGCGATGTAAGTGCCACAAGTGTAGCATTTGACCATTTGTGTTATGTCGGAGTTTTTTGATTTGGGGATAAAAATACGAATGATAAAGAATACAAGCAATCCAAGCAATAAAGCGATAAGAATTTTCATTTTGCCTCCTTGATATAAAGATACACACGATTATTATAGCGAATTGTTTGGGCTGTCAAATTAAAAGGCAATAACGGTGAAAATAAAGGTAGCGCGCTAGAATCTAGCCCTTTATAAAGTAAATAATAGCCAGAGTTGTCTAAATTATTCGCGCACAAATAAATAAGCTTTTGTGTTGGCATAACCGCTCTTGAAGTAATGAGATCGGCTTTTGTATCAATTTGCTCGATTTTTGATTTATGGATTTGGATATTTGGTAAATTAAGCTTAGATTTTATAAAAAGTAAGAAAGAGTAGCGCTTTTGACGCGGTTCTGTTAGGATAAAATTGGATTTTGGCTTTGTAATTGCTAAAGGAATTGCTGGGAATCCAGCACCACTTCCGACATCAAGGCAAGTCTTAAAATCCTCAATAAACAAAAGCGGATAGATAGAATCTAAGATATTAGATTCTACTTCTTTTGTGCTATTTGCGCCACTTAAGTTGTGGATTTGATTCCATTCAAGCAGGATTTTAGTGTATGCTTGAAGCTTTTGCATTGTGGCTTTGGAATCTAGCGTGATTTTAGATTCTAGATTTTGTAAAATCTCTTCAAGGCTTGAAATTTTAGCGTTTGATAAATTCATAAGATGAGCATTCCATCGCCATAAGAGTAGAATCTATAGGTTTTTTTTATAGCTTCTTGATAGATTCTGTGGCATTCCTCAAGCCCAGTCATTGAGGCGATTAGCATAATGAGGCTTGATTTAGGGAAGTGGAAGTTTGTAAGTAAGAAGTCTGCATAAATTGGCGGATTGCTAGGGTATAAGAATAAATTACATTGCGCGCTAAAGTCGCTTATTTTAGAATCTCTAGAATCCGGCGCATTAGAATCTGACAAATTATTACCATTTTCACACGTTAGATTCTTGCTTCGCGCGATAAACTCAACGCTTCTTAAAGCTGTCGTGCCGATGCATAGAATCTTTTTATTATTTCTTTTGGCATTTTTAAGAATTACTAGATTTTGTTCTGAGATATGCACGAATTCTGAATGCATCTTATGCTTTCTAATATCGCTAGATTCCACATTAAAAAATGTTCCTGCACCGATGTGAAGCGTCACATAGCATATTTGAAAATGTGATTGCAAATTCTTAAAAACCTCTTTAGAGAAATGAAGCGAAGCCGTTGGCGCGGCAACTGAGCCTAGATTCTTAGCAAACACACTTTGATATTCCATAGAATCTAGACTTTCATCTTCGCGCTTGATGTAAGGCGGAAGCGGAATGTGCCCGATTAACTCAAACATCTCTAAAATCTCAGATTCTGCTAAAGTGCGATTATCTTTAAAAAACATAACTTCTTTATAGCTTTGCTCTAAAATGCCAATAATTTGCGCGCTATAGCCTTGATCTAGAGTTATTATCGTGCCAAGTTTGGCTTTGTTTTTAACTTGGCAAACACAAGTGATGTGGCTTTGGATTTTATTTAAAAAGTGATGGAATAAAATCTCGCTTTTGCCACCACTTGATTTATGCCCATACACACGTGCTTTTATAACTTGTGTATCATTGAGCACAATTATAGAATCCTTAGGGATAAAATCTAAAAAGTGATAAAAATCAGAATGTGTAATGGATTTTGTGTGGCGATCATACACAAGCAGTTTTGCAGATTCTTTAGGTATGGCTGGGTAAGTGGCTATAAGCTCATTTGGTAGGGCATAATCATAGCTTTGCAAGTCAAATGGATTCATTTTTAAGCTTTAGTTGGTTTATCTTTTGAAGCAGGATTGACAAAGCGCGCAATGATAATCGCAAATCCATAAAGCCCAATAAGCGGAATTGCCATAAGAAGCTGTGAGAAAGGATCAGGGGGCGTGATAATCGCAGCGATGATAAAAATAATCACAACTGCGTATTTAAAAAAACCTTTCAAACTCTCATCCGTAATGAGCCCAATTTTTGCTAGAAAATACGCCAACACCGGTAATTCAAAAGATATACCAAAGCCTAAAATCGTGCGGATAAAAAAGCTTATATAGCTTTGGATTGAGATATTTGCCTCAAACATATCATTACCAAACATCAAAAGATACTTAATCATAAAAGGAAACACGACAAAATACGCAAACGTCGCCCCAACGCCAAACATCACACTTCCAAAAAATACAAAAGGCAACAAGATTTTTTTCTCATTTTTATAAAGTCCGGGCGCGACAAATATCCAAATCTGCCAAAAAATAATCGGTACACAAATTGTAATAGCACATAAAAACGACACACTAAGTGCTGAGAATATTCCCTCAAGCGGTGAGAGCTGAGTTAGCGTGCCATTTACATCATTAGCAAAAGCTTCTCTTATCGGTGCTTCAATCAATCTTAAAATTGGCTTCCAAAAGCTAAAACACGCAATAAACGCCACAACAATTGCCACACAAGAGATAATAAGTCTTTTGCGTAAATCTTGAATATGAGGCTTTAGATCTTCAAACATTAAGAATCTTTTTTAGTGGATTTGGGTTTTGTAGATTTAGATTTTGCGCCACTTTCTGAGGTGGGTTTATTAGAAGTGGTTTTTGTGGCAGATTCTGGTTTGGATTTAGATTTAGAATCTATTTTAGATTCTGAAGCTTTTGTTTTGTGTTTGGTTTTTGATTTAGCGCCCAACTCTTTAGGTTTTATGTTTTTAGATTCTTTGGCGCTAGATTCTAGAATCTTAGATTCTGTGGTTTTAGATTCTAGATTCTGGCTGAGACTCTGCGGAAGTTGTTTATACTCTTCAAACATATCATTGACTTCTTGAAGCTGGATGTCTTTTGTGATTTGCTTGATATTATGCTCAAAATTATGCCTATATTCGAGTGCTTCTTGCTTTAAGTGGCTTATATTTATTTCTTTATTGATGGTTTGCTTTGTCTCATCGATTGTCTTTTTAATTGCTTTAAAGAATCTCACAGCATCAACAATCGCCTTTGGAAGCTTATCTGGTCCAAGAAAAATCACCGCGACAATAAGGATGATGACAATCTCAAAAAGCCCTATCCCAAACATCAACCATCACTTTAAGTGTTCTTAGGGTTTCTTACAAGAATCGCAAGAGATTTGGCTACAAGTCCAAAAAACAAAAACACACAAAATATGCCAACGCCAATAAGAATCGCAAAAATCAGTGGATAAACCATTTTAAGGATAAAAAAACAACTAAGCCCTCCAAAAATTGCCACACCAAAAAAGACTCCACTAAAGAAATCTAACATCCTAGATAAAACTTCTTCAGAGGATTTATCCTTTTTGCCAAAGATCAATGATCCTCTCCTTCAACTAAAATCGCACCAGCCAAATACACATAAGTAAGAATCATAAACACAAATGCTTGCAACAATGCCATAAATGTAAGAATTGCAAATGGCACGACAGGCACAAGCCAAGGCACAAGCATAAGCATCACAAGCAAAAACATATCATCACCCTTAATATTCCCAAATAAACGAAAAGATAGTGAGATGATTCTGGATAGATGCGAGATAATCTCAATAGGAAACATCAAAGGTGCAAGCCATTTAACAGGTCCCATAAAATGTGCAAAATAGCGAATTACACCTTGTGTACGAATACCTTCGAAGTGGTAATAAAAAAACACAACCAAAGCTAAAACCAAAGTAAAATCCCAGCTTGATGTCGGTGCTTCAAAGCCCGGAATCATCCCTATAAAATTACAATAAAACACATAAAATCCGATTGTCCCAGCTAGTGGAAAGTATTTGCGTGCCTTATCTTCACCGATAATATCCTTTGCCATATAGAGCATTCCGTTAATTGTCGCTTCATAGAGGTTTTGTAATCCATTTGGGACAACGCGCATATTTCGCGTAGCAAGCTTGGCAACCACGATGGTAACAATAGCACATAAAATGGTATAAGATGCCACAATGAAGTGATGATCAGAGCTAAATAGCCCAGCAATCGTAAAAAGTCTATCTTCCATAAATGATCCTTGCGATTAAGTTTGCTATAGTTAGATTTTGCCCTAAAGTTTGTTAATTCAAGATTAAATTTTGGAAAGTTTGGATGATTTATGAAAAGCGTAAATCTAAATAATCTTGTGGTAAAAAATAATCCTCACAAACAATCTTGGCATCATAGATTCCAGCATCATAACCAATTTTAAAAAGCCTATTTAGTGCTAGAATCTGAGATTCATTTAAGCTTATAGATTCTGTGTTTGCATAGAAATTTAAATAAGTATCAAGCTCATTGGCATTCACGCGGATAAGATTGCGTGAGAGAAGCATTTTTGAAAGCAAGGCTTTATTTTGTGTGGCGATTAACACGGCTTTTGTTAAGGTTTGCTCGATATCAAGTGCTTTATTTAGAGGGATTGAGCGCCTTATAGCCATTCCACCAAGTGGTAGAGGTAGATTCTCTTTAACAAACTCAAGCCAAATATCCCACATCTCACGCTCAACCACAAGCGAGCTATCAAAATTTAAAATCGATTCGTGTATAAGCACACCAGCATCAACTTCTCCGCTTAAAACCGCACCTTCAATTTCTAAAAAATTCTTATACACAATCCTTGCATCTGGATATGCAAGCTTAAAAAGAAGCGCATTTGTCGTGTGCTTGCCACTTAGGGCAACTTTGAAATTCCTTTTTAAAGTGCTTGATTTTTTCTTAATAAGCTTTGGTCCATAGCCATTGCCAAAGCTAACTCCAGCGCGCAAAAGCGCGTAATTCTGGCGCACAAAGGGATAAAGCCCAAAAGAAATTGCATTCACATCAAACCTTTCTTTCAAAGTGGCGTCATTTAGCGTTTGGATATCTTGTGCGATGTTTTTGAAGCGTAAATTTAAGGCAGAATCCACCCAGCCAAACGCAATCGCATAATACATAAAAATATCATCAGCATCGGGACTATGGGCAACTTCAATCATTATCAAACCTTATTCAAAATGTCAAAGATTCTAGCATAAACTAGCATAAATTTGATTAAACCTTGTGCCCTAAAATTCTTGCGGAATTAAAATATACATTCTAAAATCTTGTGCTTTTTATGCTTTAGATTTGGGGGTTTTTATGTATCCGATGGAACTATATCAGGTGGCATTCACAGATTTTAGATTTTATGATTTTTAATAATCTAAATTGCGCTAGATTCTTATGTTTTAGCTATATAAATTCTAGAGTCTAGTTTGATTCAAGTGAGATTCTACTTAAGGT
Source organism: uncultured Helicobacter sp. (assembly GCA_965120395.1). GTDB lineage: Bacteria > Campylobacterota > Campylobacteria > Campylobacterales > Helicobacteraceae > Helicobacter_B. The sequence goes on along the minus strand of CBCPND010000013.1, from coordinate 31,238 downwards.
TATCTTAAGGTGACTTATACACATTTTAAGCTTTTTTTAGGCAGAATTTTACTTCAAATCTGCGTTCAATATCAATCAAAAAGGCTATTTATGCAATTCTCACAAGAAGATATTCCCCACCTTCAAAAAATGGCTACAACTTTGCGTTTTTTATGCGCCGATATCGTGCAGAATGCAAACAGCGGACATCCGGGCACACCGATGGGATTAGCAGAATTTGCCACGGCTTTGAGTTATCATATCAATTTAAACCCAAAGAATCCAAAATGGCTTAATCGCGACAGACTCGTATTTAGTGGAGGACACGCAAGTAGTTTGCTTTATGCACTTTTGCATTTATGGGGCTTTGATGTGAGTTTGGAGGATTTAAAATCTTTTAGAACTCTGCATTCTAAAACCCCAGGACATCCAGAATTTGGCTTGACTTCAGGGGTTGAGATAACTACAGGTCCGCTAGGGCAGGGGATTGCAAACGCAGTTGGCTTTGTGATGGCTGAGAAATATGCTAAAACCTTGCTTGGGGAAAATGTCATAACGCATAATGTGTATTGCTTTTGTGGTGATGGGGATTTGCAAGAGGGTATTAGCTATGAAGCGGCTTCTTTAGCGGGCAGACAGAATCTAAATAATTTAATCATCATTTATGATTCTAATGGAATCACAATTGAAGGTGATGTGAAAATTGCATTTAGCGAGGATGTCAAAGCACGATTTGAAGCGCAAGGCTTTGAAGTATTTGAATGCGATGGGCATAATTTCTTACAAATCCAAGATGCCTTAATTAGCGCAAAATCTGCCTCAACGCCAAGCCTAATTATTGCTAAAACCATAATTGGTAAAGGTGCGCTTGGATTAGAGGGTTCTCATAGCACGCACGGTGCGCCTTTAGGTAAGGATGTGATTGCAGAATCTAAAAGGGTGGCAAACCTTTCGCTAGAGCCATTTTATATTCCAGATGAAGTTAGATTCTACTTTCAAGCCACGCAAGAAAAGGGCGCTAGCCTTGAGGCATTGTGGGAGAATTCACTTGATGAGATAACTAAAAATAAAATCGCTTCGCTTTCAAATCCAGATTTTAGCAAGATTGTTTATCCAACTTTCAATGTCGGAGAATCTATCGCTACACGCGCAAGTAATGGTCAAATCTTAAATGCCATCTCTAAACAGTTGCAAGGATTTATCGGTGGAAGCGCAGATTTAGCGCCAAGTAATAACACAACCCTACATCACACAAGTGATTTCCCAAATGGACAGAATATACACTTTGGAATCCGTGAGCATGCGATGAGTGCGATCTGTAATGGGATTGCAAATTATGGGCTTTTTATGCCATTTTGTGCGACATTTTTTGTTTTTAGCGATTATTTAGCACCAAGCGTGCGTGTGGCAAGCATTATGAAAAGCAAAGTATTTTACATTTGGACGCACGATTCTATCGGCGTTGGTGAAGATGGTGCGACACACGAACCAATCGAGCAGTTAAGTCACTTTAGAGCGATGCCAAATTTACTTGTTTTTCGCCCAGCTGATGCGAATGAAAACATCGCTTGCTGGCAATTTGCACTCAAACAAAACACCCCTTGTGCGTTTGTGCTCTCGCGTCAAAATCTCACTGTGCTTGAGAAATGCGATGAAGAAAAAATTTCAAAAGGTGGCTATATCATTAAGGATTTTAAGAATCTAGAATCTAAAACTCCACAAATCACGCTTCTTGCGACAGGAAGCGAAGTGAAGCTCGCGCTAGATTCTGCCAAGATTCTAGAATCTGAGAATATCGCTGTGCGCGTAGTGAGCGTGCCTTGCTTTGATCTATTAATAAAACAAGATAAAAGTTATATTGAAAATTTACTTGTAGGAAAAGTGCTTGGAATTGAGGCTTCAAGAGGGCTGGAGTGGTTTAGATTCTGTAATGATGTCGTGTGTATGCAAGAATTTGGACACTCTGCAAAGGGTGAGGTGCTATTTAAATATTTTGGCTTTAGTGTTGAGAATATCTGCAAAAGAGCAAAAGATTTGTTATGAGAGAATTGATTTTTATTAAAGGATTTCCACTTTTTAATCGCGCACGCTCTACGCGCTTAAAGGCAGATTCTAGAATCTCGCGAGATTCTAAAGCGCATAAAAGCACCGGTCCTAAAAATATCGTTGTGCTTGGAATTGGCGCAAATATTGGTAATGTGAGGCACACATTTTTGCATCTTCTTGCGTGGTTTTTAAGACATCCACATTTTAATGTGCTAAAAACTGCGCCAATTTATCAAAATCCTGCTTTTGGCTACACCAAACAACCAGATTTTTATAACACATTGCTTGTGTTGCAGACAAGGTTACATCTGGTGCATATTTTTTCGCTTATTTTTTACCTTGAGCGCAAATTCGGGCGCGCGCGCAAAAGAGAGTTTAAAAACGCACCAAGAGTTTTAGATATTGATTTAATTTTTTATAATCAAGTGATTTTAAAGCGACCTTATCTTACAATTCCACATAGAGAATATCAAAATCGAGAATCTGTGCTGATTCCTATGAGATTACAAACAAAGAGGTGAAAATGCAGACTTACACTTATAGCGGTGAAACCCCAGCAGAAGCGATGCTTAAAGCTAAAAATGAATTAGGCGATGGAGATAATGTCGTGCTTATTCAATCGCGTGAAGTGCGTAAAAAAAGCTTAAATCAGCCTGCACTTCACGAGATGGTGTTTGGGATTCTTAATGAGTCAAATAAGCCAGAATCTCAAGCCAAAACTACACCTCTTCCAAATAACAGCGTCCAAAAGCGACTTGATGCAATCGCTCAAAAAGAAATTACACAAAAAAAGAAAGGGAAAAGCTTTAATCAGATATTTGATGATGATGGTGTGTCATTGGAATTATCGGACAAGGCGCTATTAGATACACTTGATGAGATTCGCAAAATAAGCGAAGAAAATATCGCCCCAAAACCAAAAACCCCACAACAGCAAAAAACCCCATCTACATCCAAAGAAATAGTGCAAAAAGCCTTAGAATCCAGAACCTTGACAGAGAATAATTCTAGCTTAAAGCATTTTGAAGAGATCCAAAAAGAGCTCTTTAAACTCAATGATAAAATAAGGCTTATCCAAAATACTCTTTGGGATGAAAAATCCCCAAAAGACTTTAATATCCAAGTCCCCACAGAATTTGCAGAGATTTATCGAATTGCAAAAGCAAGTGGGATGAACAAAGAGCATTTAGAAGAAATTATGCAATTAAGCATAGAGTATATGCCATTAAAAATGCGCGAACAAAGCAAGACGATTAAGCGGTATTTTCGAGAAGTATTGCGTAAGATGATTTATTGTCGGCACGAAAATGATGTCGGTAGAAAAATCATTATGTTTGTTGGACCTACAGGCGTGGGCAAAACAACAACTATCGCAAAGCTTGCTGCACGCTATTCTCAGATTCTGCCCAGTAAAAAGAAAGTTGGTATCATCACGCTTGATGATTACAGAATTGGAGCAATGGATCAGCTTGCGTGGTATGCGAGAAAAATGCGCTTAAGCATAGATTCTGTAAGCGAGGCTGATGATTTAATCCAAAAGATTGAAAGCTTGAGATATTGTGATTATATTCTTATTGATACAGCTGGACATTCTCAGCACGATAAACAAAAGATTCTAGAGTTAAAGAAATTCATAAAAAATGATGATTATAAAATTGATGTTGCGCTTGTTTTATCGGCAGTTACGAAATATGAGGATTTAAAAGATTGCTATGAAGCCTTTGGGGAGCTTAATATTGATACTTTTATTTTTAGCAAGCTTGATGAAGCAAGAGGGCTTGGGAATATTTTCTCTTTAGTTTATGAGAGTAAAAAGCCCATTAGTTATCTTTCAATAGGGCAAGAAGTGCCAAATGATCTTATCGTATCAGATAATAAATATCTCGCAGATTGCCTGCTTGGAGGATTCTTCTATCCAGATAGTCATAGCAAATAGGAATACATAATGAATCAAGCGCACAATCTTGACTTCTTAATGAGGACAAACACCACAAGTAGCGCAAAATTCATCGCCATCACTTCTGGAAAGGGAGGTGTAGGTAAGTCTAACATTTCGGCAAATCTAGCTTATGCCTTGCGTAATCTTGGCTATAGGGTTGGGGTTTTTGATGCAGATATTGGGCTTGCGAATTTGGATTTAATCTTTGGGATTAGAACAGATAGGAATATTTTACACGCACTTAAAGGCGAAATTAGTTTTAAGGATGCGATGTATAAAATCGAGGATAATTTATTCTTAATCCCCGGAGATAGTGGTGAAGAAATTCTTAAATACGCTGATAGAAATACATTAAGAAATTTTGCCAATGATGCAGAGATTTGGGATTTGTTTGATTATGTGATTGTGGATACTGGGGCTGGGATAAATACGATAAATCAAGCTTTTTTGCAAGCAAGCGATTTTATCATTGTTATTACCACGCCTGAGCCATCCTCTCGGACAGATGCTTATGCGATGCTTAAGGTATGTGCGAAGTTTAAAAATGAATGTATGATGATTGTCAATATGGCAAATTCACAAAATCAAATTGAACAGATTTTTAATAGTATGCATTCTGTTGCGAGTAAAAATATCCCTAATTTTAAAATTGAGCTTTTGGGTGGATTCCTACAAAATAATGCCGTAAAGAAGGCAATACTTCAGCGAGAACTGATCTGTCGCGTAGAACCATTTAATATCTTTTCTAGTGCGATGAGGCAGGTCGCGGATAATCTCGTGTCTAAAATGGAACGCAATGTGCTTAATCTTCAGCAACCAAACAAATCGATCGGTAGTTTTTTTAAGAAATTTTTAGGATATCTATAAGGGATTGGGATGCGCATAGCAAATTTTATAAATCTCTCTGTTGTTTGTGGATTCTTTATAGGACTTGTGGTTGGGTTGCTTAGATATAATGAACCAGAAATGATTTTATTTGTTATGCTTGTTGTTACTATTGTTATGTATCTCATATCTCTTGTAATGGCAGCTGTTTATGTCTTTATGATAAAGCCACAACATTCTATGTTTATTAATAAACAAGCTATTGAGAAGAAATTTGAAGAATTTGATACAGAACTTGATAAGGTAGAACAAGAAGTGCGATCTATAGGGAGATTTATCAAAAACCTTAATCTATCTAATGAACTTCAAGAAGAAAGACGAAAGGCTTAAAATATGAAAATTGACGCCTATGCACAAAACAAACAATACTCACAAGATGAACTCGCAGTGCAATATCTGCCTGCTGTAAAAGCTATGGCTTACAAAATAAAAGAGAGATTACCGGGTCATGTCGAGACAAGTGAGCTCATATCCATTGGAACAGAGGAGCTGATTAAACTTGCAAGACGTTATGACCAAAGTCTTAATGATTCATTTTGGGGCTATGCTAAATCACGCGTTTATGGTGCGATGCTTGATTATTTACGCTCACTAGATATTGTATCACGCGCTTCGCGCAAGCTTATTAAGGCGATTGATTATGAGGTGAGTCGCTATTTTAATGAGCATGAAGAAGAGCCTAGCGATGAATACTTAGCCAAAGTGCTTAATGAAGATATCGAGAAAATAAAAGAGGCTAAAATCGCTTCAGATGTATATGTGCTTGTGCCAATCGATGAGCAATACAACATTATGGAGCCAACAAATATAATAGAAAAACTTGAAAAAGAAGAGCTCATAGAGAAAATTCAATCTGTCCTTAAAACCTTCTCCCAGCGCGAACAGCTCATTATTCAGCTTTATTTTCTTGAGGAATTAAGCTTAAGTGAGATTAAGGATATCCTCAACATTACAGAATCCAGAATCTCGCAAATCACGAAAGAAGTGATTAAAAAGATCCGCTATTCGCTTGGAGATAACAATAATGGCTGACATATTAAGTCAAGAAGAAATTGATGCGCTATTAGAAGCTGTCGATGATGGCAACGGAGATGACACTCTCCAAAGAGAGGATATCCTACCTCAAAGACAAGTTACACTTTATGATTTTAAGCGACCAAATCGCATAAGCAAAGAGCAACTCCGCGCATTCCGCGGGATTCACGACAAAATGGCACGCTCGCTCTCAGGACAGATTTCTGCGATTATGCGCTCCATTGTCGAAATCCAGCTTCATAGCGTTGATCAAATGACTTATGGGGAATTTTTGATGTCCTTGCCAAGCCCCACAAGCTTTAATGTGTTTTCTATGAAGCCACTTGATGGCACAGGTGTTTTAGAGATTAATCCTAGCATTGTGTTTCCAATGATTGATAGGCTACTTGGCGGTAAGGGTGAGCCTTATGATAATGCGAGGGAATTTAGCGATATTGAGATTAATTTACTTGATACAATTTTGCGTCAGATTATGCAAACATTAAAAGAGTCGTGGTCGTCTGTAACTGATATGTTCCCATCAATTGATGCCAAAGAATCTAGCCCAAATGTCGTTCAAATCGTCGCACAAAATGAAATTGTCATTATGGTTGTTATGGAGCTTACTATCGGGCATTCAAGTGGTATGATTAATATTTGCTATCCGGTAATTTCGCTAGAGGCCGTGCTTTCGCGACTTGGGAGTAGGGATGTTATGTTGAGTGATACAAACTCTAAAAAATCCCGCAATAAAGAGCTTCAAGCCCTTATTGGTGGAGCTTATGTGCAAGTAGAGGCATTTATCGGTAATACAAATCTAACATTAAAAGAAGTGCTAGATTTGCAAGTTGGCGATATGATTAGACTTAATGAGACGGCAAACAATGAAGTTGTCGTCTGTATCGATGGTAGAGAGAAGTATAGGGCAATGATTGGCTTGCAACGTTTTAGAAAAAGCATTAAAATCCAAAATGAAATTCTCACAGAAAAAGATAAAGTTAAAGAGATTCTAGAGATGCTAGAGACGCAACGAAAAAATAAATTAGAGAATATAGGGGAGGGCGAGGAATAGATGCAAAACTTCATTAAACTTTTGACTCAAGAGACGATCTCCACGATTGAAGGACTTACAGGCACTTCTCCATCGGTATCAAATATCAAAAGTGGTGGGTTATCTACATTGTCCTTGCCTCTTCCTGCGGTTTTGACGACTATTGAAATAAGTGGCGATGCGGTAGGTATTGTAGGCATTTTAAATCCTACCGATATGACAACTTCTCTTTCTGATTTGATGCTCGGCGGTGATGGTGATAGTAATGCAGAAGTAAGCGATAATGATTTAGATGCCCTCAAAGAAATTAACTCCAATATATTAGGCGCTGTTTCGACTGCTATGGGTTCTCAAACTGATATGCCAAAGCTTAATTTTTTCTCCCAAAAAATCGAGATTATTGAAAGTATGTCTAGCTTGGATCATTTTGATGAGGCTTATGATTTTTCCTTTTCACTAAAGCATCTTAACTCACATTTTGTATTCCTTACTTCAGCGGATTTTTCAAATCTTTTTAGATCCAATATCCCAAAATTTAGCAACACTCCAAGCCAAGAATCTGCGCAACAACCCCAGCTTAATCAGGATGAAATCCGCAATATCGGAATGTTGCTTGATGTGAGACTCACGTTGAAAGTGCGCATCGGACAGAAAAAAATGCTCCTCAAAGATGTCATTTCTATGGATATTGGAAGTGTCGTTGAGCTTAATCAGCTTGCTAATGATCCGCTTGAGGTGTTGATTGATGATAAGGTTATAGCCAAAGGTGAAGTGGTAATTGTGGATGGGAATTTTGGAATCCAAATCACAGATATCGGCACGAAGCGCGAAAGATTAGAGCAATTAAGAGGACTATAAGCTTGCGATATTTAAATGTTTTTAAGAGGGTTTAAAAATGAATGGGAAATTTAATAAAAGTCTCGCTCATCCAATCTACACGCAAGATTTAAAAACACACGCATTTGACATCATTGATGTGCGCGATCCAAGCGATTATGCGTCTTTACACATCCCTAATGCGAAAAATATCACTGATTTTTCACATCTTACACAAACCATCCTTGAGAATCCGCAGACCAAATTCCTTTTGCATTGCTATAGCGGATACACGGTTGCATTATATGGCTCACATATCGTGAATATGGGCGCACAGAATGTGTATTACTTCGATGGAAGCTTTGAAGAGATTTATCAAGCAGTCACAAACAATGAGGCATATAAGGCATAATGGAGAAGATTGTATTAGTTGGCTATGGCAATATGGCAAAGGCAATGGCAAAGGGGCTAGATTCTGCATATCAGATACAAATTTGCGGACGCGATAAAAACAAGGCAAAAGACTTTATAAAAGTTAATAATCTTAAAAATGCAAGCCTAGATTCTAGCTTGGAATCTGGTTTAGATTCTAGCATCATTGATATTCAAGACAAAATCGTGATTCTCGCCATCAAGCCTTATGCGCTTGCAAGCTTCACCTATCAAGGCAAGGCAAAAGCGTTTTATAGCGTGCTTGCTGGCGTGAATATTAAAACCATAAAATCCCATATCAAAGCAGAATCTTATATTAGATTGATGCCAAATATCGGCGCAATTTTTGGACTTTCAAGCACAGCGGTATTTATTGATAATCCAAAATTTAGAGATTCTCAAAAATCCTTAGAATCTAAGAGGCTAAAATCCACACAAACAGATTCTACGGACTTTGTAGAATCTACACAATCCAATTTGATACAATTTGAGCAAGCCAAAATCCAAGCAAAACAAATCATAGAAAGCTTTGGGAATACCGTATTTGTCGATAATGAGAATCTCATTGATAGTGCGATTGCTACAAGTGGAAGCTCACCCGCATTCCTAGCTTTAATCGCGCAAGCGCTCATTGATGCGGGCGTGCGCGAAGGTTTTAAGCGCACAGATTCTGCCATTTTGGTGCAAAAGACCTTTGAAGGTGTAGCCAAGCTTTTAGAGCAAAATTCCCCAGATGAGATTATCTCACTTGTTACAACGCCTGCTGGCACGACTATTGAAGGTTTAAGCATTTTAGAATCCAAAGCAATTAAGGGCGCAATAATCAAAGCCTGCCACGCAAGCGTGCAAAAAGCCAAAAAGGCAACTAAAGCAAATGAAACCTAAAACAATCAGAGAATCTAAACTAGATTCTAAATCAGATTCCAAGCCAAGCACGCGCCCAAAATCTAAAAAAATAAAACCTCAAAGCCAAATCACAAAACTGCGCTATATGCTTTCAAGGCGCGATAAGATTATTTTGCTCATCTTGCTTTTTGGGACAATTATCTTTTCTATCACAGAGACTATTAGCATTAGCGTGATTATGCCTTTTATCACCTTTGCGAGTAATCCAAATCTAATTTTTGCCCATGAGATTTCGCGCAAGATTTATGAGGCTTTCGGCTTTTCGCGCACATTAGATTTTATGATACTTTTTAGTGCGACTCTGCTTTTGTTTTATCTTTTTAGGATTCTTTATGGCGTGGCTTACACTTATGCGCTCAATCGCTTTGCTTTTAGGAAGTATCATTTTTTTGCTTATCGGCTTTTTTGCAAGGCTGTGGAGCTTGAGTATCGCGACTTCACAACCAAAAACACCGATAAAATCCGCACAAATATCACCAGAGAATCCCTTAATGCCTCAATGTATCTCCAAAATCTCTTGCAAATGTGTTCAGAGATTTTTACCATAGCTTTGCTTTATGGGCTTTTACTTATTACAAGCTGGAAGATGACTTTGGCTTTAAGCGTGATCTTGGGAATCCAAGTCTTGCTTATCACAAAAACGCTTAACAAAAAGATTAAAAAAATGGGCGTAATTCGTTATGAAATGGATAGCAAATTCAACGAAATTATTACTAAAACCTTCGGGAATCTAAAAATCATAAAGTTAAAAGGCAATCAGCAAGAAGTGCATAAAGCATTTGAGATTACAAGTAAGATGCGCATACAAGCTGAGATTCTGACCCAAACGCTTCTGCCAACGCCAAGATTGATTCTAGAGACGATTGGATTTAGCGTTTTGATTGCAAGTGTGATTTATATACTTTTTAAATATCAAAGTGCAAGCGCTGTGCTGCCGATAATCTCGATGTATGCGCTTGCGCTGTATAGAATCTTGCCCGCGGTTTCTAAAATCTTAAATAATGCTAATTTAATGAATTTTCACGCTAAGGCTGTGGATAATGTTTATGAGGATTTGCTTTATCACACAGAACCTGAGGATAATAAACCTTGTGAGTTTAAAGAGAGAATCGAGCTTAGAAATGTTAGCTTTAGCTATGATGAAAATAAGCCTATTTTAGAGGATTTTAACTTAGAGATTAAAAAGGGTCAAAAGGTTGCATTCTATGGTGAAAGTGGTGCTGGGAAAAGCACTTTGGTTGATTTAATCATTGGAATCTATAAGCCAAAAAGCGGCAAGATTCTCGTCGATGGATGCGAGCTTACGAACCAAAATCTTAGATCTTGGCGCAAAAAGATCGGTTATATCCCTCAGACGATTTATCTTTTTGATGGAAGTGTGGCTGAGAATGTAGCGTTTGGCAGTGAAATGGATGAAGAGCGCGTGATCCAAGCGTGCAAGAAGGCAAATATTTGGGACTTCTTGCAAGAATATGATGGAATCTATACACGCGTGGGTGAGGGCGGAATCTTGCTTAGTGGTGGGCAAAAGCAGCGCATTGGAATTGCGCGCGCGATTTATGATAATCCTGAGATTCTCGTGCTTGATGAGGCTACAAGTGCGCTAGATTCTGAGACTGAGGGGAAGATTATGGATGCGATTTATGATGTGGCTGAGAATAAGACGCTTCTTGTCATCGCGCATAGAACTAATACGATCGAGCGCTGCGAGCGTAAAATCAAAATTACACGCAATCTCAAAAGACCAAAATGCAAAAGCCCTAGATTTACCAAACATTGATATACTAGCACTAAAGTTTTATTATATACTAACACTAAAACTATATAAAAGGATTTTAAATGAGCAAAAGTTTATACCAAACTCTTGAAGTTAGCGAAAATGCGACACAAGATGAGATTAAAAAAGCCTATCGCAAGCTTGCGCGCAAATATCATCCTGATGTCAATAAAGATAAAGAAGCTGAAGAGAAATTTAAAGAAATCAATGCTGCTTATGAGATTCTAAGCGATTCCAAAAAGCGCGCCCAATATGATCAATTTGGTGATAGTATGTTTGGCGGGCAAAATTTTAGCGACTTTGCACGCGCACAAGGTGGCGTAAATCTTGATGATATTTTAAGCCAGATTTTTGGCGGTGGCGGCTTTGGCGCAGGCTTTAATGGAGGTTTTGGTAATTTTGGCAATCAGGGCTTTGGATTTGGCTTTAATGGATTCCAAGAAGATCTAGATTTGCACGCAAATTTAAGCATCCCATTTGATTTGGCAGTGCTTGGAGGAAGGCATAAAATCTCATTTAATGGCGAAAACATAGAATTTAAAATCCCAGCTGGCATTGAAAGCGGGAAAAGTATCCGCATCCGTGCAAAAGGAAAGCAATCCAGAAGTGGCGCTCGCGGGGATTTGATCTTAAAAGTAAGTGTGCAAGAGAGTGATATTTATGAGAGAGATGGGGATGATTTGATAAAAATTATTGATGTGCCTTTGGGAATTGCACTTTTTGGTGGGAAGATTAGCGTTTCAACGCTTCATAAAGATGTCACACTCACAATCCCACAAAACACAAAAAACGCCCAAAAATTCCGCTTAAAAGAGCTAGGTGTCAAGAATCTAAAAAGTGGCAAAATGGGAGATTTATACCTAAAAGCAAATGTGATTATCCCGCCTCTTGATTCTCTATCAAAGCCCTTGCGAGAAATGCTGCAAAAAGAATTAACCTCATAAAAGGAGAGCTTATGTATAGCTATGATGAGCCGGTGTATCTAATAAGCGTGGTTGCTAAGATTCTAGAAATACACCCACAAACCCTACGCCAATACGAAAAAGAAGGCTTGATTGAGCCCGGGCGCACGGAGGGGAAAATGCGCCTTTACTCACAGCGCGACATTGATAAGATCAAGACAATTTTAAGACTTACAAGGGATTTAGGCGTGAATTTGGCAGGGGTTGATATTATTTTACGCTTAAAAGAAAAGCTTGATGAGCTTGATATGATTAATGAGCAGCTTCGCACAAACGCCAATAAAAGCTCAAATAGCGTAACCCTAAAACAAAGCTCTTATGAACTTATCGTCTTTAAAAAGAAATGAATCTCGCCCTTTGTCTGCGTCCAAAAAGCCTAGATGACTTTATTGGGCAAAGTCACATCATCGCAGAATCTAAGCCACTTTATCGCGCCATTAAGAATAAACAATGCCCGCATTGCTTTTTTTACGGACCGCCGGGTAGCGGCAAGACAAGCCTTGCTAGAATCTTGGCTAGCGAAGTTGGCAGTGTGTTTTTGGAGTTTAATGCAACAAATTTTAAATTAGAGAATCTAAGAGCCAGCCTAAAGCCTTATGAGGATTCTTTGATAAAGCCTGTGGTGTTTATTGATGAAGTGCATCGCTTGAATAAAGCGCAACAAGAAGTGCTTTTGCCAATTATGGAAGAAAGGCGTGCGATAATTTTGGGTGCGAGCACAGAGAATCCATTTTTTGCGCTTACAAATGCGCTGCGATCAAGGGCGATTTTGTTTGAGCTAAAAAGGCTAACAAATAATGATATGGCAATCTTGCTTAAAAAAGCACTTGAATTTTTAGGTATAGAGATTCTAGAATCTACAAAATCTAAGAATCTAGAGTCTAAAGATTCTACAAAAACTCCAGAATCTAGCGAAGTAAATTCTGTAAATCTAGAATCTAACACAGATCCCAAAAAATCAATAACCAAAGAGGCTTTTTCTTATCTTATCTCAAGCAGTGCTGGCGATGCACGCGCTATGCTAAATCTGCTTGAGATTGCCTCACAAGCCGAATATATCACGCTTAAAGATCTTAAGAATCTACGCCCTTTTAGCCTAAATGATGGTGCAAGTGAAGATGAAACGCACTATAATCTAATCTCTGCAATGATTAAGTCCATCCGCGGAAGTGATGTGAATGCCAGCATTTATTATCTCGCGCGCTTGATTGCAGGCGGCGAGAATCCAGAATTTATCGCGCGCAGACTTGTGATTCTAGCAAGTGAGGATATTGGCAATGCAAATCCAAACGCACTTAATCTTGCTGTCTCAACGATGAGCGCGGTTAGTAAAATTGGCTATCCAGAATCTAGAATCATCCTTGCGCAATGCGTGATTTACCTCACTTCATCGCCCAAGTCAAATACCGCTTATAAAGCCATAAACAAAGCCATTGAGATGATAAATCAAGGAGAGATTTTGCCAATTTGCCCAAATATCTTGCCAAATTCTAAGAACTATAAATATCCGCACGATTTTGGCGGGTTTGTCAAACAGCAGTATTTAATGAAAGATCTTAATTTAGTAGAATCTAGCCTTATTGGGTTTGAGAAAACCTTGCAAGATTGGCTTGAGAAAATTAAGGCGCTCAAAGATAATTAAAATTCGCTATAGAATCTAAAGGCTTTTAATCTATTCTTTCACCATTTTTGTAGTTTATTTCTTCCTTTAATTTTCCAGATTCATCATAATATTTCCATCTTCTCTGTTGTCTTTAAAAATTCCCTCTTCTTTTACTACGCCAGATTCGTAATATCATTTAAATAAACCTTCTCTTCTGCCATTTTTATAATTTACTTCTTGCTCTAATTTGCCAGATTCGTCATACCGTTTCTCTAAACCTTCTGGCAAACCATTTTTAAAATTTATTTCACTTCTTAGTGCGCCTGATTCGTAATAATCTTTAGCTAAACCTTCTAGTTTGCCATTTTTAAACTTTGCTTCTGTAATAATTTGATTGTTTGGTAGAAACACTTTTGCCTTACCATTTACTTTACCTTTTTTAATTCGTATAACGCTTCTTTTACCATAAGAGCAGACTTTGCCTGTTGCATTTGATTTATAAGTTCCAGTGTCTAGCATTTCTTTTAATACTCTTTCATTCTCATAATAATCACAAGCCAAGATTTGCTTACTTGAAAGTAATACAAGCATCGCCACTGCAAGTAAAGATTTTTTCATAAAAACTCCTTTATAAAATTTCTAAATATAGCCAATTAAAAATAAAAATGAGCATAAATCCTCTCTAGCCTCTCACATCAAGCAAAGAGTGCGAGAAGTCAAAAAGTGGCTTTGGTGTGTGCTTGCAAGCGATGATGAGGGATTCTAGGGCTAGGGCAAGCTTACTTTTATGTGCTTCAAGTATAGATTTCACATAGTGATTCATTACATTAAGTGTCGCTTGTAAGCCATTTTCTTGTTTGTAAATCTCGCCATCAATTGCCCCAATATGCGGGAAAATCGCATAAAACTCAAGGCTTTGTTTTTTATGATTTGGGCGCATTTGGGTGATGTATTGTTTGTTTTGATCAGTGATGATGAGCGAAAGGACGGAATGCTGGAGTGAAAAAAGCAATAAAGAGAGCTGATGAAATTCTTCTTTATGCGTTGTGCTTGCTAATTGATGCAGTAAAAAATCTCTAAATTCCTCTATAAAGGCTTTAGGATTTTGGATAAGGTGATTTAGATCTTCAAAGCCTAGCTGAAGTGGCGCATTTTTTAGATTCTGGATAAAGTCAGGTTGAGGTGTAAGACTACTTAGGATGATTTGTCCTGCGGCATTTTTTTGCATATTTGCCCAATAGATTCCATTGACTTTTAAAGCGATTGTGGATTTTGTGGTGATTTTTGTGTTTCCAAGTCGCAAAAGATATGTATCGCCTTTTGTTTTAGCAAGCACTTTTAAAAGCACAGGCAAGCTTGCGTTGAATGTGGTTTGAGCGTTACTTAATTGTGATTTAGCAAGTTTGTCAATTGATTTAATTCCATCAAACATAAATGCCTTAGATTCTAGAAATTTTGTTTTTTATAAAATTTGCGATTTTATAGGCGAGATTGATTTTAGAATCTAGCCCTAAATCGCTCACTCCGCTAGAATCTATAATTTGGATGTGATTTTTTTTACTTCCAAAAGGCTTATTCTCAAGCAAATTCAAGCACACAATCTCACAGCCTTTGCCACCTTCTTGCGCGTGTGATAGCATTTGCTTGGCATTTTTTATAGCGCTAATAGAATCATCCTCAGCCTTAAAGCCAATCTTAATAAGTCCTTTTTGATTTAGGCTTGCAAGAATGTCTTTTGTCTTTTCTAGGTTTAAAGTGAGCACATCAATGCCTTGTTTTTTGATTTTGGCTTGACTTTGATTTTTAGGAGCGAAATCCGCTAACGCTGCTGCCATAAATAAAAATACATTTTGCGTTGGACTTGGCTTTAAATTCTCTAAAGTTTGTATAATCGCATTTTCATAATCTTGATTTGATTCTACTTTGATTATGCGCACATCTTTTGGCAAAGTTAGCGGGAATTTAGAACTTATAAAAGTCACATTCGCTCCAAGCGTGTAAAGCGCGATAGCTAAAGCGCTTGCTTGTAGTCCGCTTGAGAGATTACTCACACATCGCACAGAATCTATTTTTTCCGCACTTCCGCCACCCGTGATAATGATATTCTTATTCTGCCAAAAATCATCTTTTAATCCTGTTTTTATGGTATTAAAGATTATTTCTTCATTTTTGGCAAGCGCGCCAATTCCCTTGGTATCACAAGCCAACAATGCCTCGCGCGGAGCGATGATATGAGCGTGTGGCGCTAGAATCTGCAGGGCATTTTGCACTTGGAATGATTCAAACATTTGCGTATTCATCGCTGGAGCGATAAGCTTTGGGGCATTACTTGCAAGCAGAGTTTGCACGATTAGATTATCCGCGACTCCACAAGCAAGCTTTGCAATGGTATTTGCGCTTGCTGGGGCGATGAGGCATATATCAGCCCATTTTGCATAGGCGATATGACTATAAGAACGTGGCAGACCTAATTTTTCCTCGCTAGAATCTACCCAGCTTTCAGTTTGCTTATGCAAAACCCTTGTATGAGTGATCCCCTCAAAGCTTAATGGGGATATAAACTTCTTAGCCTCCTCACTCATCACTACACACACCTTACTTCCAAGCTTTTTGAAAGCATTTGCAAGCTCTATAGCCTTATATGTAGCGACAGAAGCACATACGCATAAAAGTATATTTTTCTCAAATAATGGAAACTCACATTTCATCATTTTGCCTTGTGATAAATTCTAGATTTGTGATCTTGTATTTTAACACTTTTTAGCCACAGCCTAGATTTTATAAACAAACAAATTATATAATCTTAAAATCTAAATTTTACAAAAAGCATTAAGATTTCAAAAGGCTTGTAATGATTTATACCTATCCACAAAAAGTGCGTAAGATTCTGCGAATCGCGCTTCCTTCTGGGGCAAATTCACTGCTTGATTTTGTCATTTTGACACTCGCATTACTATTTATGGGTAGCTTCTCAAGGGAGCATATTGTCGGCATTTCTATCGGAATGCAATACTTAATAATGTTTTTTGCCATTAGTGCGATCTTTTATAGTGGCACAAATGCCCAAATCTCGCGATATTTTGGAGCAAAAGATTCTTATAGTGCCTCGCTAGTATTTGTAACACTTTTTATAATATGCTGTGCTTGTGGTATTCCAATCATTTTGCTTGGATATGTAGGAATAGGCTCTTTCACGAAATGGATGGGATTAGAGGGTAAATCACTTCAATTGTGTAAAGATTTTTTACAAATTGCAATTATTGGACTTCCTGCATTGCTACTAAAAAATATCATAATCTCTGCTTTTACTGCTATAGGGGATACTTTAAGTATATTTTTAGTGCGGATATTTACGACAATTGTTTGTGTAATTGCTAATGTGTTTTTTATTTTTCATTTTGATGTCATAGTATTTGGTATGCATTTTAGCCTAGGGCTAGCCCTTGAAATCAAGGGCGCAGCTTTAGCAAATGTATTGACTATTTATTTAGAGCTTTTGATTTTAAGTGTGCTTGTCTTTAAACGTGGCAATTTTTTCATAAAAGCCTTTAGGGTTGTGTGGCAGTATTTTTTCACGGCTCTACGCATCGGCATACCTGCTGGTGTAGAGCGGATATCGACTTTAGGCTCACTTGTGCTTACTACGAAATTCTTATCAAACTTTGGAGATATCGCATTAGCAGGAAGCCAGATAGGTTCTAGGATAGAATCTTTTGCTGTATTGTTTGGGTTTGGATTTATGGTCGCTGCGATGGTCTTAACTGGGCAAAGCCTAGGGGCAAACAAAGTCTTTTTAGCAAAAGATTTTAATAGAATTATTTTGCAAATCTCTAGCGTGATGATGGGGATTTTTGGCGTGATAATGGCTGTATTTAGCGTGCCGCTCTCGCGATTTTTCTTAAATGATGAAGCCGTGATTGAAATATCAATGATGTATTTAATAGCCGTTGGCTTATCGCAGATTCCGCTTGTGTGGGTGTTTGTCTTAGATGGGGTGTTACGCGGGGCTGGAGTGACAAAAGTTAGCCTTTTAATCAATGCTACAAGCATATGGGGACTTAGGATTCTGCCTATTTGGATGGCTATTTTATTTGGGCTTGGAATTGTGTGGATTTTTGCGATAATTTGCATTGAGACTTATATAAGGGCGATTTTATTTTACATCGCATATGCAAAAGGCGTGTGGAGAAAGCCCGGCAGAAGTATTACATAGTAAAAGTATTGCATAATAATTTTATTTTTAGATTTCAAATGCTACCATACCTCTTTAATTCCCACTTATTAAATCCAAAGGAAAGCTTAATGACTAGCATCACACAACGACAAGAACTCCATAAAGGTATCTGGAAAATCGCTAATGACTTGCGTGGAAGTGCTGATGGCTGGGATTTTAAAAATTATGTGCTAGGATTTTTATTCTATCGTTTTATTTGTGAAAATCTCATTGATTACATCTCTAAGAACAATTCAGGAAACGAAGACTATACCAATCTTGATGATAAAAAAGCTATAAATGGCAGAGCTACGCTCATCGAAGCTAAAGGCTTTTTCATCCTGCCAAGCCATCTTTTTAGCAATGTCTTAAAGCAAGCAAGCTGTGATGAAGCCTACCTTCAGAATCTTAATGAACATTTAAAAGACGCATTTGATAGTATCCAAAAATCAAGCCAAGACGCTAAAAATAATAAAGCTCAGCAGAATCTTAAAGATCTTTTTGATGTTATTGATCTTAATAGTAAAAATCTTGGAGCAAGCGTGATTGAGCGTAATAAAAAGATTTTAAAGATTATGCATTCTATAAATGGCATAGATTTTAACTATTCTGATAGCAATATCGATGCTTTTGGTGATGCGTATGAATATCTTATGACTATGTATGCCAGCAATGCAGGTAAAAGCGGTGGAGAGTTCTTTACTCCGCAAGAAGTAAGTGAACTTCTTGTGCGCTTAACGCTTGATAATTATGCAGAACCTAATAAAATCTATGACCCAGCTTGCGGCTCTGGCTCGCTTCTACTCCAGTATAAAAAGATTCTAGCAAAAGACCCGCCACTTGGATACTTCGGGCAAGAGCTCAATATCACAAGCTACAATCTCGCTAGAATGAATATGTTCTTACATAATGTGAATTACACGAGGTTTAATATAGCTTGTGGCGATACTTTGCTCAATCCACTTCATAAAGATGCTGAACCATTTGATGCAATTGTAAGCAATCCTCCTTATAGCACCAAGTGGGAAGGCAAGGATAATCCCTTGCTTATCAATGATGCTCGATTCTCGCCCGCAGGTGTGCTAGCTCCGAAGTCAGCAGCGGACTTTGCTTTTATTATGCATTCTTTATCTTGGCTTTCATCTAGGGGTGCGGCAGCGATTGTTATCTTTCCGGGTGTGCTATATAGGACAGGTGCTGAAGCTAAAATCCGCCAATATCTAATTACGCAAAATTATATAGATTGCATTATTGCCCTGCCCAAGAATCTATTCTTTGGCACTCAGATCGATACTTGCATTTTAGTGCTTAAGAAGAATAAGAAAGACACCCAAGTCCTCTTCATAAATGCGCAAAAAGAATTTAAAGAAGCAAAGAAACAAAACATCCTCACCCAAGAAAATATAAATAACATTCTAAACCTCTATAAATCCCGCCAAGATATCGCGCATATCTCAAGGCTTGTAAGCACACAAGAGATAGAATCTAACGCATATAATCTAAGCGTATCTACCTACATAGAGCCAGAATATACAAAAGAAGTCATAGATATAAATGTGCTAAATCAAGAGATAGCCCAGATTGTGGAAAGTCAAGGTCGCCTAAGAGATGAGCTAGATAGCATCATAGCAGAGATTGACATAAGATAATACAATGGAATCAAAGACAAATAAAATTCAAAAGCTACTACAAAGTCTTTGTCCTAATGGTGTAGAGTGGAAAACATTGGGGGAAGTGTGCGAAAGAATCTTTGCTGGCGGAACACCAAAAACTAACAATTCAAGATTCTATAATGGCGATATACCTTGGCTAAGGTCTGGAGAAATAAACTTTAACAAAATCTATAAAACGGAAAAAACAATTACTCAATTAGGATTTGAAAAATCCTCAGCACGATGGATTAAAGAAAAATCTTGTTTGTTAGCGATGACTGGTGCTACAGTTGGTCGTTGTGCTGTTAATGAAATAGCTATTACTGCTAATCAATCTGTTTGTGCTATGGAAGTAAATAAAAATTTGGATTATAGATTCCTTTATTACTATCTTGCCAATAATTACATAAAAATTAAAAATAGCGGGCAAGGCGTGCTAACAAGTTTAAATATTTCCAACATTAAACAAATCAAAATCCCAATTCCGCCTTTAGAAGTTCAGCAAGAAATAGTCAGAATCCTAGATAAATTTACAGAATTAGAGAGAGAATTAGAGAGAGAATTAGAGAGAGAATTAGAAGCACGCAAGAAGCAATACGCATATTATAGAGAAAATCTCTTAAGCCTTGAATACCTAGTAATCAAAAATTCTGGAGTTAAGCTTGTGAGTTTAGGAGAGATAGGCACTTTTATTCGTGGCAATGGATTGCAAAAGAGTGATTTTGTAGATTCTGGAATCCCTTGCATTCACTATGGCGAAATTCACACATACTATAAAACTTTCGCACATCATACAAAAAGCTTTGTAAGCGCAAAGACTGCTGAGAAATTAAAAAAGGCGCAATATGGAAATTTAATTATAGCTGGTGTAAGTGAGAATAAAGAAGATGCGTGTAAGGCAGTTGTATATTTAGGCAAAGATGATGTTTGTATAAGTGGTGATAGTTTTGCTTTTTCTCATTCTCAAAATCCTAAATTTATAGGATATATGTTGCAAACCCAAGCTTTTAGTGAATATAAACAAAAATATACTTATGGCACAAAAGTTATGCGTATGCATATCGATAAACTCAAACAATTTAAAATCCCAATCCCACCTTTAGAAGTCCAGCAAGAAATAGTGAAAATCTTAGATAAATTCGAGGATTTAACTCAAAATCTACAGCAAGGCTTGCCCGCTGAGATACAAGCGAGGAGAAAACAATATGAATATTATAGAGAAATGCTTTTAAGCTTTTAAAGGAATGCAATGCAAGAAAATGCGCTTTTAAGTCAAAATGATCTAAGCACAGTGATTGCCTGCTATGAGAGTAAAAGGCGCACAAATCAAAGCTATCAGAGTGAAAATGACTTAGAGATTAGCTTTATCAATGACTTAACAAATCAAGGCTATGAATATGCCAAACATATCAAAGATTATGCAAGCTTAAAGCAAAATCTTAAAGAAAAGCTAGAGAATCTCAATAATATACAATTTAGCCAAAGCGAATGGAGTAGATTTTATAAAAATGCCTTAAAGCAAAAAACCCTAGCTCAAAAGACTCAAATGATTCAGCAAGATCTTCATACTGAGATTCTAGAGCGCGATAATGGAGAGACAAAAAATATCAAACTCCTTGACACGCGCGATATAAATAAAAATCACTTGCAAGTCATCAATCAATTTGAAAATAATAATGGAAAGTATAAAAACCGCTATGATGTGACATTGCTTGTAAATGGTCTGCCACTTGTGCATATTGAGCTAAAAAAGCGCGGAGCAGATCTCAAAGAAGCCTTTAATCAGATTAACAGATATGGCAGAAATAGCTTTGGCGCTGGGGATGGGCTGTTTGAATACATACAGATTTTTGTCATTAGCAATGGCACAAAGACAAAATATTATAGTAATTCCACGCGCTATGGAAGCAAATCCCAAACTTGTGATTTTAGCTTTAGTATGTATTGGTCTGATGCGAGGAATAGGATTATTTTAGATTTAGAGGATTTTACGAAGACATTTTTTGCTAAGCATACGATTTTATCGATTCTTACGAAGTTTTGTGTGTTTGATACTAATGAGACTTTACTTGTGATGCGCCCTTATCAAATCGCTGCGAGTGAGAGAATTTTAGAGAAAATCACAATGGCGCATAATCATAAGCTTTATGGAAGTATAGATTCTGGTGGCTATATCTGGCATACAACCGGAAGCGGTAAAACGCTTACAAGCTTTAAAACCGCACAGCTTGCAAGCAAGCTAGAATTTATCAAAAAAGTGCTTTTTGTCGTGGATAGAAAGGATCTTGATTATCAAACAATGAAAGAATATGATAGATTCCAAAAAGGTGCAGCAAACAGCACCAAAAATACAAAAGAGCTAGAATCTGCGCTAAAAAATCCAGAATCTAAAATCATCATAACCACCATTCAAAAACTCTCAATATTTGTAAAGAAAAATAAAGGGCATAGTGTTTTTAATGATGAAATTGTGATTATATTTGATGAGTGTCATAGAAGCCAATTTGGCGATATGCATAAGCTTATTACAAAAGAATTTAAAAAATACTATCTTTTTGGCTTTAGTGGCACGCCAATTATGGAAGAAAATGCCCCAAGTGGTAAATACACAACCATAAAAGAAAAAGACATATTTGGTAATGAAGACAAAAAAGCAGCTTTGCAAACCACAGATACAACATTTGGCAAATGTCTGCATACTTATACGATAGTCAATGCCATAAGGGATGACAATGTATTGCCTTTTATGGTGAGATATGTAAGCACGATGAAAGAAAAAAATATTCTCACACAAGAAGCACAAGAAGAAGTATCAGGAATCAATAAAGATTCTGCGCTTAAAAATCCTAAACGTTTGCATAATATTGTGAAGTATATTTTAGAGCATTTTGATGAGCAGACAAAAAGGAGAGAAGATTATACACTTGAGGGTAAGAAAGCATTTGGCTTTAATGCGATTTTTGCTACTCAAGATGTAGAAGCAGCAAAGCTTTATTACAAGGAGTTTCAAACTCAGCTAGAATCTATGCCAGAGATTAAAAAGCTAAAAGTTGGGATCATTTATAGCTATGGAGCAAATGAAAATGATGATGAGATAGATGAAGGTGCGGATAATAAAGATTCTAGGGAATTTTTAGATTCTGCGATAAATGATTATAACGCGATGTTTGGCACAAATTTTAGCACGCAAAATTTTGATAACTACTATAAAGATGTAGCTAAAAAGCTAAAAGATAAAGAGCTAGATCTTTTAATCGTGGTAAATATGTTTCTTACAGGATTTGACGCTAAGACGCTAAATACACTTTGGGTCGATAAGAATCTAAAATACCACTCTTTAATACAAAGCTTCTCACGAACTAATAGAATCCTAAATAAAGTCAAAACATTTGGCAATATCGTGTGTTTTAGGAATCTAGAAAAAGCCACGAATGAAAGCCTTAAGCTTTATAGTGATGAGGAGCAGATCCAAAGCATAGTATTGCTTAAGAGTTTTAAAGATTATCTTGAAGGCTATATTGATGCAAATGGCGAAAAACACAGAGGCTATAAAGAGGCTGTAGAGATTCTAAAGCAGCAATTCCCGATAGATAAGTTATCTATGCTTGTAAAAAAGGATGATAAAAAGAATTTTATAGAGCTTTTTAATGAGATACTAAAACTTGAGAATATTTTAAATGCTTTTGATGAGTTTAGGGGGCTTGATACATTATCAGAGCGAGATAAGCAAGATTACAAAAGTCATTATCTTGACTTATATGAAACATTGCGTTCAAAAAATATTGACAATGCACCAATAGATGATGAGATAGTCTTTGAAATGGATCTTATCAAGCAAGTAGAAGTTAGCGTGGAATATATAATGCTGCTTTTAGAGCAATACCACAAAGAAGAAAATAAAGGCAAAGAGCATAAAATAGAGATTCTTAAAATCATAGAATCTAGCCCAAGCTTGCGGAATAAGAGAGAGTTATTGCGCGAATTTTTAGAGATTTTAGACGGGAATAGGGGCGAGGATTTTGATACACAATTTAGGGAATTTATAAAAGCTAAATATGAAAAGAATCTACAAGATTTGATTAAAAATGAGAATCTAGAGCCACAAAAGACGCTAGATTTTATGCAACATAGCTTAAAGATTAAAGAATTTCAAGAATCTGGCACAGATATTCAAGAGATATTGCCACGATTTTCAATTTTTGCAAGCGGCAAAGAAGGCGAGCGGCTTAATTTAGAGCGCGAAAAGAAAAAGTATAAGATAAGAGAGCTTTTTGAGATATTTAAGGAATTTAGCGCATATCTTGTATAAATCCTTGCTAGATTGTAGAATTTAATCACTCGTTCTGTAGCGGAATTGCCCTTTGTGGAAGACCATTTTAAAGCCTCCGATGTTAAAAAGCCAGCGATTTTCAATTGTGTTTTTCATAAAGGCTGCCGCTTCACCACTTAAGTTCTTACCAAACACCACGCCAACACCATCAGTATGTCCGATACTGCATATCGTCCCACGATGGATAAAGCGAAAGTCATAAGTATTTTTCTTACCTAAAACAATATTGCTTAAATATTGCCCGACATAATTGCCCATTTGTGAGGAGAGTTGCGCAGTTGGCGCGTGGATTACATCCTTGCTTGTGGCAAGTGCGCTATCTCCAACGACAAAAATCTCTGGATACTCAAAGCAGCGCAAATGAGAATCCACAGGCACACGCCCGCGCTTATTAGGTAAAGATGACTTCTCGATAATATCGCTTCCACGCACGCCAGCACCCCATAAAATCGTGTTGCCCTTGATTTCTTCTTGTGTGTTTGTGTCTTTGTTTAGCACGATGACACCATCTTCTTTGCATTCAATCACTTCTGCATTCGCTAAAAGATTCACACCTAAATTTTTAAGCTTTTTGGTAGCGATACTTGAGAGCTTCTCATCAAAAATCGGCAGAATCTTACTTGAGCGCCCTATGCAAGTGACTTTAGGAATATCGCGCCTTATGCCACATATCTCGCATAAATTATCAAGCTGTGTGGCTAACTCAGCGGCAAATTCAATACTTGTAAAGCCCATCCCACACACAATCACGTGCAAATCTTGCGGATTTTGCGTGATAATGTAGTCTTTAAATTTATTTTCGATGTTTTTTGCAAGCTTAAGGGCTGCATTAAGAGATGAGAGCTTATAAGCGTGCTTATCTACGCCCTTAATCCCAAAGCTCTCAGGCTTGAAACCAAGAGCGATAACAAGATAATCATACTCAAACCCGCTGCGCCTGCAAATAACGCGCTTTTCTTTTGGATGGATTTCTAAAACTTTATCTTTAATGAAAGTGATTTTGCTAGAATCCAAAATTTTGCGATAATAGATTCTGGCTTTCCTCGCACTTAAAGTGCCAATGGCGACTTTATGCAAAAGGGTTGTTTGATAGTGGTAATCGTGTTTGCTTATCATTGTAATTTGGGCTTTATTAGCTGAGAGGTGCTTTTGGAGTTCTAGGGCACTTTGTAATCCTCCATAACCACCCCCAAGAATCAAGATTTTAGGCAAATGACTCATCGTTTTTTCCTTAATGCTTTGTCCCTATATTACTTCAATTTCTTTTAAAAAATCATAAGTTTAGTAAGATTTTATTAACTTTTAGTCTTTGCGGATTGATAGTGATATTTAGATTTTAGCTAGTCTTACTGGAGTTTTATACCTTCATTATCTAGCTTTAAAGTGATAACTCTAAATTTATAAAATCTCTCTTGTAGCGCGTCATTAAGCCGTTTTGCGTCATCTTCAAGACAGAGGTTAAAAAAGCTTGAACCACTTCCTGAAAGTGTGCTCATTAGTGCGCCATTTTCAAGTGCGTATTTTTGCACAGAGAATAAGATTGGAAACTGCTGCATTCTTTTATATTGATGTAATCTATCTTTGCTAGCAATGCGCAAAAGCTCCCATTTTTCGTTGATGATTGCCATTGTAAGAAGGCTTGCGCGTGAGAGATTAAAGACAACATCACTGGTTTGATATTTTCTAGGCAGTGCTTGACGTGCGTATTTTGTCAATGTGGAATGATTGGGGATTACCATAACTGCGCGCAAATATGATGGCATCTGATGTGTAAGGTGTAGAATCTTTGGTGTGTGGTTTATGGATTCTAGCACAGACACATTAAATCCGCCAAATACGGCTGAGGTGATATTATCAGGGTGTTTTTCATACATAAGTGCATTTGAGAGAATCTCATCTTTTTTTATGCCTAATCCAGCGATATGATATGCCGCACTTATCGCACCTACGATGACTGCAGAGCTTGAACCCATTCCCCTTGAGATTGGGATTTGGTTTTTAAAGACAAAGTGAAAGGATTCTTTTTGATAGCCAAGATTTTTAAGTGTCTCATAAAAGATTCTAACAAACATATTATCAGCCACAAGTCGCGCCACACCCTCACCCTCGCCATATATCTCTATGCTTATCTCACTTGCAGGTGTGATCTCAAAGCTATTATGAAAATCAAGACTTAAACCAAGAGAGTCAAAGCCAGGCCCTAAATTTGCGCTTGTCGCTGGGATGCTTATAGTCATTTTGTGCCTTTTGTTTTGATGATATTATTATAGCGCAGGGATAATATAAAGAGGCTTTTTCTCAAGGCAAAACAAGTCTTTATTCAAAATCTTAGGAAAGCCAAAGGGTTTTGGGCTTTGTTTAGGCAAGGAGATAAACTCGATTTTATCATTTCTTTTTATAAAATATTTATTCCCAAAGGCATAAATTGGCGCATTGTTTGTAAGGCTAAAGCTATCGGTTGCAAAGAGATTGATATTTTGTGTGAGTGATAAAGTATGCAAGAAAATATGCGTAAGCTTAAGTGCGCTTAGATTGCCCGGTCCGCAGGCATAGTAGATATTTTGGATATGGAGATTCTGGGATTTAAGGCGCAGATACATTTGAGGCAGGGCATTAGAGATCTTGCCTTCGATGCAATGTGTGGATTCTAGCCTATTGCGGTGATAGATTCCATAATGTAGTGGCGATCGCACGCAAAAAACTAGCAAATCTTTCATCAACTTATCGCGATTGCCTTTTCAAATTCTTTTATTTTTTGGCTATCTTCAATGCTTACAACTTCATAGGCATCACTTTGGGCTAGGAGTTCTTGAGTGAGTAGGGAGTTAAGCTTATGACTTCCAGCAAATGAGATATAGCTTCCAAGGATTGGAATCCCAAGGATTGCCATATCGCCGATGGCATCCAGAATCTTATGGCGCACAAATTCTTCCTTATAGCGCAAACCATCTTTATTCATAATGCCTTGCTCATCAAGCACGATGCAATTATTGAGATTCCCACCTTTTGCAAGCCCGATTGATCGCAGATGATTTACTTCTTCTAAGAATCCAAAAGTCCTTGCTTTAGCAATCTCTTCGATATAGCTTTTTTTAGAGAATGTGAATTTGTAGGATTGCTCGCGGATTGCTGGATGTTTAAAATCAATAGAGAAGTCAAAAATTGTTTTTGAGCTTGGCTCAAGGCGCACGAATTTATCACCTTCACGCACTTCTATTGGCTTTTTAATCTCAATTAATTTTCTAGGCGCATCAATCTCTATAACACCTGCTTCATCAAGAAGCATACAATACGCAATCGCGCTTCCATCCATAATTGGAATCTCTTCGTTATCCACACTAACTTTTATATTATCAATCCCATAGGCATAAATCGCAGACATTAAATGCTCAATCGTTGAGATTCTGGCATTCTCGCAACCAATGACGGTTGCCATTGTCGTATTGATGATATTTTGAGGTTTTATAGGAATGCTAATGCCTAAATCACTCCGATAAAAAACCACACCACTATTTGCCTCTAGTGGTTCTAGCACCATTGTTACAGGCACACCTTTATGCAATCCAATACCTGTGAGTTCGACTTTTTGTTTGATTGTTCTTTGATTCATAATATTTCCTTTAGCGAAATCCTATCATCATTTTTGATAATGATTTTCAAACAAGAAGAAGAGTTGATTTTTTTGATGATATCAGATGAGAGGACTTCATCTTTAAATGTGATGTGTCCTGATTTGAGTTGTGAGAGAATCAAGAATTCTCCGCCAACTTCAACCACTCCTTCACAATCGCCAAAAATGGTAATGTTTTTATCGGATTTGATTCTAGCGCCATTGGCGACATTGCCTAGGATTATTATGTTGCCTTGTGAGATGATTTCTTCGCCACTGCGGACTTTATGGATGATGAGGTCTTGTGTTGTAGGGCTAGATTTTGTAGAATCTATGAGATTGGCACTTCCATTTTGAATGCAAAAGCTTAAGCCAAGCGCAGTGATTGTCTGCTTGAGAGATTGAGGGATGTCAGTGCGGAAAAACAGCATAGAATGCTTAAGCAGTGGGAAGGTTTTTTGGATGAAAGCCTCATAATCTTCAGGTGAGCCATCTTCGAAAATAAATAGTTTTTGAGATTTTTGGTGGGTTTTCATTGGGCTTGCTCAATGATGCTTCTTGCTTTTTCAAACACATTGGTGATATTGTGTTGAATCCATTTTGAATCCAGCCATTCAGCACATCGCACAGGGATTCCTTGAATCAAAACACCAAAGTGCAAATGATCGCCAAAAGCCCAGCCTGTTTGCCCACTCAAGCCAAGTATGCTGCCACTATAGACTACTTCACCTTGTGATACACTGATTTGATCAAGATGTGAATAAAGCGTAGAGAGTCCAAATCCGTGATTGATAAGAATGGTTTTCCCATACACACCAAGCTGCTTTGCCAGTAAAACTTTGCCGACATTTGAGTTAAAGATTTGATCATTTTTTATACTAGCAATATCAAGCCCTAAATGCACAGAGAGGCTTTTTTCTCCTTTAGAGGACACATAAGTGCGACTATCACCAAATCTACCGACAATGACATAGCTTTTAAGTGGCACAAATTTATCCCAGTTAGGCGGCGTAAGAGGACTTGTAGAATCTAGATTCTGCGTAGTGACAAATCTAATCAT
Organism: uncultured Helicobacter sp.; assembly: GCA_965120395.1. Lineage (GTDB taxonomy): Bacteria > Campylobacterota > Campylobacteria > Campylobacterales > Helicobacteraceae > Helicobacter_B. Next base: position 2,963 of record CBCPND010000013.1, on the reverse strand, counting down.
CTCTTCATCTTCTAATCGCACCTTCTCATTAATATAGCGGAATTTAGCGAAATTACTTTGAATGGATTCTGGATAAGTTCTATCAATACTCTCAATGAGGCTTTGCATTTTATCTTCTAAAAACTCCTCTTTGAGTTTCAATGTAGAATCTGCGTATTTTATGGGTATTTTTATGAGTGGAATGGTGATTATTTTATTATTAAGTGCAGAATCTGTCGCACTGATTGTCGCACGGAACGAGCGATTTTGCACGCCCCACGCTAAAATAACCGCATAATAGCCCTCTTTAAGGAAAGGAAAGGCTTTAAAGTTCTCAGAACCATTGCTGATTTTAAGCTCTTTAATATCAAAGCTATTGACCTTAAAAATCACAAGTGCGCTTCCACCGTAATTTATTTTATTTGAACTTGCGATAATTTCAATGACTGGCTTTTGTGTGCTGATTGTGAGGGTGAGCTTTTTCTTGATTGTATCACCTTTAAAAAAATTTGCATTATTCCAATTTGTAATGGCAATATCATAATGCAAAATTGTGCCATCAGGCAGGTTAATATCAGGTTTTGGAAGCCATAGTTGAATAGATTTTGGTTTATTCATAATAGTTTCTTCTTTATTAAGCACTACAAGTCCATCATTTGTAGTTGCCCTGATTTTATAGAATTTAATGCCATTTTCATCATCAGCATTAAGAGCGATTCTATAATCTGGATTCCAACCACTAACATCATCTAGAGGGATTTTTGTGGTGGGATCGACATAGATGAAAGCCTTAATGGTAGGTGGGTTATGACTAAAAAACTTACAAGTGTAAATAAAGATTCCGGCTAAAATGGCGATGAAAACCATTAAAATCTTTAGTGGGGTGAGTGGGCGCATTCTAATTCCTTGGATCGGCTATTTTATCAGCAATCGCAGATTTAGCCACAATAGCAGAATTTACCAAATACACCCCAGAAGTATGCGAGCCTATACGCCCGATAAAATTGCGATTCATCGTAGAGATGCATCTCTCATTATTGCCTAGAATCCCCATATATCTGCCCAAGCGAGTTCCACAAGTTGGACTTGATACAAGCGCGCCGTGTGTGTAAGTGTGAGAATCTACGCCAATGATTACATCACCACTTGCGGCAAGCCCCTTTTCTGGTAAAAGTGCGTGCTCAATCTCCATATCGCGTTCATCAAAGAAGTTTTTCAAATTATGCTTTTTAGCAAAAGCGCGTGAGATTCTAGCTTGATTAGCTGAGGCGATGCCTTTTGCAGGGATAAAATGATCCATAATGATGTAGAAATTATCAGGCTTTGCAAGGGATTTTACACCGCTTTGCTCAAAGGCTTTAATTGAAAATGGCGTTGTAATGTCATTGCTAATAGCCATATCAATATCACATTCTATGATTTGGTTTGCAAACACCTCCTTGCCACAATGCGCTGAAAAAATATTCTCTGTTATCGTTTGCACCATACACGACTCCGCAAAAATCACAAAAAAAGCTGTAAAATTATACAATAAATTAGCTAGAAATGCGCGCAAACTTAAGAACTTTAGCTATAATTAAAGGCTTATTAAGCAGATTTTAAGGTAAATAATGAACAAAGATTCTAGAATTTTCATAGCCGGACACAAAGGACTTGTAGGTTCAAGCATTAAATACGCGCTAGAACAAAAGGGCTATACAAATTTAATATTGCGCACGCACAAAGAGCTTGATTTAACAATTAGCACAGATGTGGAAGGATTTTTCAAGCAAGAAAAGCCAGAATATATATTTTTAGCTGCGGCAAAAGTCGGCGGGATTTTGGCAAATAATACTTATCGCGCAGATTTTATCGCTCAGAATCTTGCCATTCAAAATAATGTCATTTGCAATGCTTATAAATATAGCGTGAAAAAACTACTTTTCTTAGGAAGCTCTTGTATTTATCCTAAAAATGCTCCACAGCCCATTAAAGAGGAATATCTTTTAACAAACGAGCTGGAATATACAAATGAGCCCTATGCAATTGCTAAAATTGCAGGGCTTAAAATGTGCGAAAGCTTTGCTTTGCAGTATGGCTGTAATTTCTTAAGCGTTATGCCAACAAATCTTTATGGAAATAATGATAATTTTGATCTTGAGACTTCACACGTCTTGCCCGCACTTTTGCGTAAAATGCACCTTGCTAAACTTCTCTCACAAGGCAATATGCAGGCTTTAAGCAAAGACACAAAACTTGAAGGTAAGAATCTAGAATCTTATCTCGCGCGATTTGGCATAAGAAAAGATAGCGTAGAGATTTGGGGAAGTGGGAATCCAAGGCGTGAGTTTTTACACAGCATTGATATGGCGCAAGCGTGCGTGTATGTGATGGAAAATATCAATTTTAGTGATGTGGCAAATGTAGAATCTAGCGAAGTTAGAAATACGCATATCAACATCGGCTATGGCTCAGATGTAAGCATAAAAGAGCTTGCAAACTTAATCAAAGAAATCGTAGGCTTTGAAGGCGAGTTAAAGTTTGATATCAGCAAGCCTGATGGGACATTTCAAAAACTAATGGATTCTAGTAAAATTAACGCACTTGGCTGGAAGCCAAAGATCTCGCTAGATTCTGGAATCAAAAGTGTTTATGAGCATTACATCGCTACGCGTTAGATTCTAGCCTTTAAGTGATAGATTTTCCCTTGATTGCCAAAAAAGCAGAGGTTTTTATGACTAGAATTGGATAAACAATGATAGAACTTCTTGTATTTTGTGTAATTATTCTAGGATTTGGGATTATCTTTTATGGTGCTTATGAAGTATTAAGAGATAGGCAATAATGAAATATAGTGTCTATACATAGTGTTATAATAACAACCAAAAAAATAATATATTAGTGAATCCATTATTCTATCTCCTTATTTTTTGATTGTAACACAAAAACCATAAAAACACTAGAATCCTTTCACTAAAAAACGATAAAACAAATAATTTACCAAT
>CBCPND010000012.1:0-3620 GCA_965120395.1 uncultured Helicobacter sp. | reverse complement strand
TCTTTAGATTCTAGTGAATCGATTTGTTGTAGCTTTTGTAACTTTTGTTCTTTGTTAGTGCTGTATTTCATCTTCTTTCTCCTTTATTAAGATTGATGTGATATGTTTCTGTTGTAAGTGAAACAAAGTTTATTTTTTGTTTTGTTTTCATTTTTTCACCTATTCTAACTATGTTATTTAAAGTTTTAGGATTATTCTTAGATGTAAAACTTATGTAATTATCAGTGTAATCGATAAGTTCGTATTTTGCCCTAGTGATTGCTACATAGAATAAGTGAAGTTCTTGTTCTAAGAAAAAAGCAAGTCGTTCTCTTTTATATTCGTCTGGCTCTTCTTTTATTTTTTCTACAAACTCAAAAAGATTACAAAAATCATCTAAAAGAGTAACACTATCCCATTCTAATCCTTTGGATTGATGGGCGTTTGTGATAATATTATTGGCAAAATTATTTTTATAGAGTCTGTCTGCCTTTTTTTTAAGTTCCCAGACTTTTGCAAAATTTCTGTCTTTTAGAAAAACTAAAGCAAACAAAAGTTCAACCTCTTTAGCCTTATTGACATATTCAAGAAGCTTCTCCATTGATTCAAAATTTGTAATATATTTATATTCACTTAAAATCAAATCATATTTTTTTATTATGTAATTCATTATTGCAAATATTGGCGCAAAAATCTTATTTGGTTCTTTTGCTAAATAATAATTCTTTTCATCATTAGGTTTTATATTATCAATAAAATTGATAATTCCCACATTAGTTCTAGTAATATAAGCCCTTTTTTCAATAGGTTTCTCATAAGGCAGTCCAGATGTCATTCTTTTAAAATTCTTATCGCTTAATTCATTTAAAAAGAATCCTGCATAATCTAGGACTTCTTGCTTACATCTAAAGCTTTGGCTTAATGTGCTTTGGTATGTAGATTTCACGATGTCAAAGGCGTTAATTGATTCGTTAAAGCCATAAATGTTTTGAAAAGAGTCTCCTACAAAGATTTTACGACAATTATTGTCTAAAAATACAGAGAGCATGACATTATTTGTATCTTGTGCTTCATCAAGCAAAATAAAATCATATTTAGAATCCAATCTTTTATCTTTAGCTAATTGATAATATTTTAGATAAAAACTATGTGTAATAGGCAAAAGTCTTTCTAATGTTGCATTATAAAGTTCAAGGATTACATAACCAAGTCGATTATTAGCTCCATTTAAAGATTGTAATGAATTACCGCTTTTTAAAAAGTTATTATAGTATTGAAAAAGAGCTATTGCTTTTTCAATATCAGTATTAAGAAAGTTTTGCACATCATAAACATTAAGATTTCTTTCAATACTAATTTTACCTAGCTTTCTTGTTGTATAGTTATATGCTAAAGAATGAAGCGTTTTTATATCTACATTGCTTGGGAATTTTGTTTTAGATTCCTCGACAATAGCTTTGTTAAAGGCTAAATATAAAAAGGTCTTATCAGGATTGGCAAGCGCAATTTGCTTAAGTGTAGATGTTTTACCGCTTCCAGCACAAGCTTGAATGGATAAAATTTCATTTGGTTTTAGAATTTTTGAATATTGGATAATTTCTTTTTGTTCATCTGTTAGATTCATTTATCACCTTTGTTGAGATTAAACATATTTTGCTCTTCTTCTTTCCTTTTTTACTTTATACATAAATTCGGAATAATCGCTAATTTCTAGCTTGTCAGATTCTGTTAGCTTGATGGCATAATCATAAATAGCTCGTGCTTGTATTCCAAGATATATAAAATCCAAATCAGCGTGCCAATGTCCAAAAAACCAATATTTTGGTGTTTTATTTTTATCTAAAAGGTAATTGAGTATTTTTTCTAGCTTATAGGGATTGGTGTCATTGCTTTTATGCCATACTTGTATTTTGCCATTAAGCCTTTCTCTTATAAAGCTTTGCGGGCAAGTGTGCGTTACTACAATATCAATTTTATCTGTTTTATCAATGTTTTTAAAAGCGTTTTGTATATCATATTCTGCAATAGCCTCTCCAGCCCACCAGCTTATATTAGGCTCTCTATATTCCTTATCAATGCTTAATGCTCCACCCATTGTTAGAATATTTTTATTAGCAATATTATAAATTTCACCACGCCTTAAGTGATAGATTCTATTTTCTACATATTCTCCAGCTATGCCACCAAACATTTTAACTTGCTTAAGAGCATTTATGCGATTAAAGTTTTCGTGGTTACCATCTACAAAAAGTATAGTGCAAGGCAATCTTAAAAGCTTAATGCAAAGGTCGTGTTCTCTCTCAATTGCTAACTCTTGTCTATATTTGCCCTCTAAATCACTCCATATTACACCAAAATCTCCACATATAATAATATAATCATCCTCTTTATATTCTGGTTGAAAAACCTTATCAATATCGTGGTCTGCGTGCGTATCACCAAAGAAATAAATGTTACTCATTATTTAATTACCTTTTGATTTTTCACTGTCTTTATTATCATCTAGTATGTGTTCATATCTATAGATTATATAACACACAAAGACCATTCCAATTATAAAAAATGCTATAGTCCATATATCCATAGCTTTCTCCTTTATCTGCCTCTGCTTTTTGGCTTAATTTTAGGCTTAATAGCCTGTTTTATACTTTGTTCTTGCTCTTTATTGAGATGTTTTTCTCTTACTTTTTCTAAAAAATTAGCTCTATGTTTAATAATTGTTTTATAAAAATCTTTTCTTATATCGCTTATAAGCTCTGTGCTATCTATTAACTCATTGATTTTATCTTGATTTATTTGCTCATATACATTATTCAAGGCTTTTATAATATCTATGTCTGTAGTTTCTTTTAAAAAAGATTGCGGATTTATCTTTTTGTTATTTATCATTATTGCGGATGTTGTTTGATTTAATAACAAATCATTTAAACTGCCAGTGTGATTTAAATATTTTTCCATTTCATATGTGTTAATCTTTGGATATAAACTACAACCACAATCAAAAATGGGCGCAATGCTCGCATTTTCATTCTTGTCTAATAAAAAACCCCAATTCCCATTATGTCTGTCATAATTAGCAATAAGTGTATCTGCTATAAACATTTCATAATAAAAGCTTTTTAATTGGTCTGGATTGATAAGCTCTTGATTCTGAATTGTATTTAATGTATCGTGTAAATCTGTATTTATAAAGCTATCATCTTTATTTCCATTTGCGTTAATAGGTGAGTTTTTAACCTTGCCAAAGCTAAAAAACTTTTTATCAAGTCCTTCAAAATCCTTGCAAGCTACTACAATTTTATCTTGATAATATCCAAGCAAGGTGTCTTGTGTATTAAACCCTAGAATCTTAAAAATATTTGATGAGATGTATTCATTTATTGTCCCGCTTGCATATTCATTATCGATATGCTTTTCTTTAGGGAATTTGAGCATATAAAGTTCATCATTGTAATAAATAGCTAGCTTGTTCCCATTTAATCCATCATAATATTTTTTAGCTGTCTTGCAATTTGTAAAATCAATACTCATATAAACTCACTTTTTTAGGTTTAATTGTTTGCATTATCTATCTTATCCCTATTTATTTTAATCTTTTACGCCCCTTCTAAAACTTCTTCTGTAACCTCTTTAAAAAAGCT
>CBCPND010000011.1:0-9285 GCA_965120395.1 uncultured Helicobacter sp. | reverse complement strand
AACTTTAATATAAAAAGAATATACTATGATAGATTTTATATAAAAAGGAGATGTTATGACTGAAGATAACACTAAAATCGTTAAGCGTAAAAAGGTATATGATCCTACCTCCACAGAAACGGTAAATCAACGTAAAATTTTTGGTGGGAATCCGACGAGCATTTTTGATTTGAATAAGATTAAATACCAATGGGCTTATGATCTTTGGAAGATTATGCTTGCTAATACTTGGTTTCCTGAAGAAGTGAATATGAATGAAGATAAGCGCGATTATAAAGAGCTTACCTCGCAGGAGAAGACAGGCTATGATCGCGCTTTAGCCCAGCTTATTTTTATGGATTCTTTGCAGACAAACAATCTGATTGATAATATCAACCCATTTATTACCAGTCCAGAGCTTAATCTCGCTTTAGTGCGTCAAGCCTATGAAGAAGCACTGCATTCTCAGAGTTATGCTGTAATGGTAGAATCTATATCTGAAAATACTGATGAGATTTATGATATGTGGCGTGTGGATATGCAACTAAAGAGCAAAAATGATTATATCGCTGATGTGTATATCGATCTCGCTGCTAACCCTACAGAGCATAATATCGTTAAGGCAATGTTTGCAAATCAGATTTTGGAAGGGATTTATTTTTATAGTGGATTTTGCTTTTTCTACACGCTTGCAAGAGCGGATAAAATGAAAGCAAGCGCGCAAATGATTCGCTTTATCCAGCGCGATGAAGTTACACACCTTATCTTATTCCAGAATCTTATCAATACCTTGCATCAAGAAAGGGCTGATTTATTCACTAAGACATTAGAAGAAGAGGTTATAGAGATGTTTAAAAAGGCTGTGGAGATAGAATCTTCTTGGGGAGAATACATCACACAAGGGCAGATTCTAGGGCTAACCACAGAGATTATCAATCAATACATACAATACTTAGCTGATGAACGCTTAAACAAGGTAGGGTTGCCAAAAATATATAATGTTACAAATCCTATAAAATGGGTTGATAGTTTCTCTAGCTTTAATGACCAGCGCACAAACTTTTTTGAAGGTAAGGTTACAAACTACACGAAAGGAAGCATAGCTTTTGATGATTTTTGAGAATATTGTCACTCTACAAATCAAGACAAAGCAAAATTTTGAAGAAAATCTAGAATCTATTTTAGAATGTATCAAGGCGAGTAAAAAGGATTCTATAATCCTTACGCCTGAGCTTGCATTGAGCGGTTTTTGTTATCAGAGAATGGATGATGCAAGCGAGTTTTCAGCATATGCTACAGAGATTTTACTTAAAGAAAGTGAAAGTAAAACTATCATTACAACGATGATTGAGAAGAAAAATCACAAATTCTACAATAATCTTAAGGTGTTTTCTAATGGCGAGCTTGTGCATAAGCAGGCAAAATATCATTTATTTTCACTTGGCGATGAGCATTTGCATTTTGCTTCAGGGAGTAAGAGTGAGATTATTCCATTTCGCATTGGAGAGATGAATTGCGGGGCATTGGTGTGCTTTGAGCTACGTTTTATAGAATTATGGATGAATTTACAAGGTGTTGATCTTATCTTCATCCCTGTGCAGTGGGGCGAGGCAAGAAGAGATCATCTTGAAACCCTTACAAAAGCTTTAGCTATCGCTAACCAATGCTTCGTGGTGGTAAGTGCTAGTTCAAATCTACAAATGGCAGCATCAAGTAGTATTATCACGCCTTATGGTAGGGTGTATGGAGATAAAAAAGCTGAAGCGATCAGTCAAGAGATAGACCTAGAAGAAGTGGTAAAAATGCGCAAATACATCGACATCGGGCTTGCAAAATGCGCGCGATAAAGCTGCATTTAATGTGTGATTCTATACAAAAGGAGTTTAAAGCCCTTGAACCGCGCATTAGAGAAGCTATTGAAAAAGTCGATAGAGAGATGTTTGTCCCGGAATCTTTGAAGCATTTTGCCTATAGTTTAGAGCAGCTTCCTATGGGGAGCGAGCAGTGGATCTCCTCGCCTCTAACGGTGGCTAAAATGACGCAATATTTAACGCCCGGCGATAGTGTGCTTGAAATTGGCTGTGGGAGTGGCTATCAGGCAATGGTATTAGCGCAACTTTTTCGGAGAGTGTTTAGCATTGAGCGCATTGAGAAGCTTTTGCTTGAAGCGAGGGAGCGCATTAGAAAAAGTGGCGTGAGTAACATTAGCACGAAATTTGCCGATGGGCAAGATGGCTGGAGTGAGTATGCGCCATACGATAGGGTGCTCTTTTCGGCGTGTATAGAAGGTGCGATTCCGCAAGCTATTATCAATCAGCTAGAAGAGGGCGGGATTCTGCTCGCCCCGATGAAAGAAGGGGATTCCCAAGTCATTAAGCGCTTTTGCAAGAAAAATGGTGCGCTATGCAATGAAGAGATTTTGGAGAAGTGTCTTTTCGTGCCTGTTTTGAGCGGGACTATACGCAAGTAATGCTTGAGAATCTGAGGCTATCTTGGGATTTTACATATGCGTTTAATGCGCTTTTGATGTGTTTTTGGCTCGTAGTTGTGGGCTTTGGGAGCTTTTTGCTTATACCTCATTTTAATTTTAGGTGGCTTGCTAGCGTGGGGCTTGGAATCACAGGGGCGCTTATGTCGGGATTTTTTAGTGGATCTTTTAATGGGTGGCTTGGATTTTATGTAGCTTTTGTGTTTTTGTTTATTGTAACTTTATGCGTGTGGGATATTTGTGAGTTTGCTGTGTCGGATTGGCAGAATCTTGCCTTGCTTATATTAAGTGCTCTTTTGGCTTTAGTTTTGCTGGATTTTGATATGTTGAAGGGCATCTTAATGGGTGCTGGGCTTATTGGGCTTTGTTATGTGATTGGTGAGATGCTTTTTAAGAAGGAGATTCTAGGGCAAGCAGATATTGTGTTTTGTGGAAGTTTAGGAGGACTCATTGGATTTTATGGCTTGGTTGTGAGTATTTTTTGGGGTTGCGTATTGGCAAGTTTGATTGTGATTTGTGGTAGAATTCTTGGAAAACAAGTGCCAAAAATTCCCCTTATACCATTCATTGTTTCGGGATATACTATAGGACATCTAGTGTGATTAAGCAGTATTTACATCATTCAGTAGCGCAAATTTTTATGCCATTTTTTGTGGTGCTGTTTTTTATCGCTTCGGTTGTATTGCTTATTAGTCTTTCTGCGGTGACGCAATTTATCAAATTAAGCTTTTTGGATTTGGGGCAGATTTTTTTATATTCTATTCCTAATGCAGTATTTTTTATCATTCCTATAACTTTCTTTTGTGCTTGTGTGCTTGGGCTCTCAAGGCTTAGCTTTGATTATGAATTATTAGTGTTTTTTTCACTTGGAATCTCTCCACGCAAGATTCTGAAGGTATTTATAGGCTTGTGCGTGTTGGCAAGTGTTGTTTTGCTATTGTTTTCTCTTGCTCTTATACCAATCTCTAAAAGCGCATATAGTAATTTTATGGCACAAAAGCGTGCGGAAGTTAATATCAATATCCGTGCAGGAGAATTTGGGCAAAAGCTTGGCGATTGGCTAGTATATGTTGATGGGGTTGAGGATAAGCATTATTATGGACTCGTGCTTTTTTCTAGCAATCTAGAATCTAAAGAGGCTTTTATCATTGCTAAAGAAGGGGAAATTACTAATAATGATGGGATTTTTACATTATTTTTAAGAGATGGCAGTGCATATTTTGCAGAATCTAAAGAGATACAAAAAGTGGATTTTAAGAAAATGAAGGTTAATACCAAAACAGATGAAGTGCGCTTGAGCTCGTATGATTTGCTCAATTATTGGAAAAGCGCATTTGAGGGCAATAAATCCCAAGCGCGCCGTTTCGCACAAGCTATAATGACTTCACTATTTCCTGTGGCAAGTATGTTTTTAATCCTTGTTTTTGGGATCGCTAATCCTAGATTCCATAAAAATTTAAGTTATGTGTATTTGCTTGTAAGTGTAGGGGGATATTTTATTTTGATGCATATTTTAAGCCAGAATGCGCCATTTTTTGGGATTATTGCTTTGCCTTTGGTGTGGTTTATTGGCTCATATATACTATATAGGCATTTTGTGGTCAAGATATACTAGATGAAAAAGTTTGCCCTAAAAATCGCTTATGATGGAAGCTTTTTTAGTGGTTTTGCCCAGCAAAAATCAAAGCATATCATAAGTGTGAGTGAGAAAATAAAGCAAGCTCTTTTAAGTATGGGGATAAAATCTACACCAATAGGTGCGGGCAGAACGGATAAGGGCGTGCATTCGCTTGGAATGGTCATCACTATAGAGACTCAAGATTATTGGGATCGTGATAAATTACACTATATTCTAGCACCAAAGATTTATCCTCATATCATCGTGCGTAAAGTATGGGAAGTGCCCTCACATTTTCATCCGCGCTTTAATGCTAAGGCGCGCACATATTATTATATCACTTCGCCTGCGATAAGCTCACCTTTTCTTACCTCATATATCGCAAATGAGAAAATAGGCGATATTACACTTTTTAGAGAATGCCTTAAGCTTTGTATAGGGAGGCATAATTTTGTGCTTTTTAAAAAGCAAGGCTCAGCTACAATTGATGATATGCGCGAGATTTATTACACAAGATTGAAGATTTTTTATCGATTTTGCAAGCCTTATTATGTGATTGTAATTAGGGCAAATGGTTTTTTGCGCTCTCAAATCCGCCTTATGCTTGGGGCGATTTTTGCAGTCTCGCGTGGTGAGATGACATTGCAGGATTTTAAAAGCCAGCTTTTAGCACACAAAAAGTCCTACTCTAAGCCACTTAAACCGCAGGGCTTGTATTTTGCCAAAGTGGATTACTAAAAGAGTGCAGAGATTCTTAAGATTCTAAATAGATTCTAGAATCCTAATAAGCATTACAATTGCTAAACATCTTCTCATAAAACTTTAGCGCCTTATTTACCAAATAAGAATCATCATCATAGAACAATGTCTCATAGTTGTTTTCAAAGGCGTTTTTACTCCAGTTTGCAGAGCCGATGTAGAGTAGATTCTTATCGATAATGACCATTTTTTGATGCATTATACCAAAGTATCGTCCATTTTGGGCTTTTTGTCCGCGTAAAAGACAGGTTGTGATGTTGTTATACTTGTCAAGGTAGCCAATCATTGATCGTGAATCATTTTTATTGCTTTCATCAAAGATAATTCTGATTTTAACTCCGCGTTTTGCACTATCTCGCAGAGTTTTTGCGATTTCGCGATTTGTAAAACTATAAATGGCAATATCAATGCTCTTTTGAGCGCGCATAAGTGCGCCTTGCAGACTTTTAAGGGCAGAATCTTGCTCAAAAGGCATTATAAACAGCTCACTTTTTGCGCTACATACATAAAGGCTTAAGGCTAAAAGCATAATAATTTTTCGCATCTCATCCCTTTTAGATAATAAAATCTGATATAATTTTAGCATTATTTGCAAAATCAGGTGAGACCAAATGAATCTAATTCTAATCAATACAGATCCTATGGTGTTAAAGCTTGTAGAAGCGATAGCTCGTAGGACGGGACTTCTTCTCATTAAGTATGCAAAGTTATCAGATATTGATCCAAGTGCCATTCCGCATAATTCTTTTTTTGTGATTGATGAGGGGGCTATCACAGATAAAGGCAAGCTTCAAGAACTCTTAGAGGGCTTTACAAGCTATCTTTTATTCTCTAAAAAGGCACAAGGTGGCTTTACACATACGATAAAAAAACCATTTTTGCCAAGCCAGATTCTAGATGTGCTTAAAGAGGATATGGAGAGATTAGGTTATAATCCCTTTCTTACAAGCGATGTGATGCAAGATGACCTTGCTCCGATTGCATCCCCTCAAGATGATGAGCTTAACGATGAGTTTAATAAATTAGAGATTCCTACACAAGATGATAGCCTTGCTCATAACGATACAGAATATAGACTAGAGAGTGTCACATCCACACAGAATAATGATCCAAAGCCTCAAGAAGAAGCCCAAGAAATAGAGGATGATATGGGCGAAGAGAAGCTTTTTCTTGAAAATGATGATTATATAGATGATACACTCAAGGATTCTCATTTGAGTGATAATATGGAATCTGTGGAATCTGTGGAAGGCGCGAAGCCACAAGTAGCGGATTTGGGGGATTTTAGCGCAGATGAAGCACCAGATCTAATGGATCTGACAAAAGATGATGTCAAATCCCCAGACGATAAAGATGCGCCATTAGATCAGCTCTCACAAGATACCATAAGCATCTTAAATGATGAACTTAGCGGGCTTAGCGATGAAATTAACGATGAGCTAGGGTTTGGGGATATTGATTTTTCGGATGAGCCACTCAAAGAAATGGAATTAGAGCCGAATAATACCGATCCAATCGATGATACAGAATCTAATGTGCTAGATAAAAATGAAATCAATGAAGTCAAACAGCTTTTAGAGGATGCTACACAAGACCAGAATGTGCCAAAACAAGAGCCACAAGAGACAGAATCGCAAGAAGAGGAGCTAAAGATTGATGAGGCGATATTGGGCGCGCTTAATTCTAACACTCAAAGCCAAGCACACGATCCAAATTTCGATGATGTGCCAAATGAGGATTCTTATGCTAAAGAGTTACAAGAGATGCAAGAGAGCCGACCCAATCTAAGCGATGAGCCAAATCTTGATAGCATTGATATTGATACTTCAAGCTTGCAAGATTCCCTAGAATCTCAATCTACAAAAGAAGCCCTAGAATCCATCACAAGCCAAAATATTGATAATTTAGAAAATCAAAATCAAGAAGGAAGCCAGAATCCAAAATCCTCACAAGAGCTAAACACAAGCGAGACAAGCGACGAGCTAGATTCTAGCGTGCCAACTTCTGATGATGTGATAATCGGTAATGACATTATTGATGATACGATAAATGATAAAAGTGATGAGAATTTGGATGAGCCAGAGGATAAAAATATTAGCGATGAAGTGGCTAGCGAGGCAGAAGCTATTTTTGTGCCTTCCACAGATTCTAATGAGAACAATGAGAATGTTATTGATGAATCTATAGCGGGCGCGCAAGATACACATAATGATTTGGATAAACCTATGAGCGATGTATCCAATGATAAATCTAATATTGATGATTTCATAGCTTTAAGCGAGCAAGAAGTTAGCGAGGCTTTGGGCGAGAATCTAGAATCCTCACAAGAACCACAATCCACCCCGCATCCAAAGCAAGATTTACCACAGCAAGCCCGAGATGAAGCGAGCTTAGCAAGTGCGCAAGATGTGCACTTTGCTGAAATTTTCGCCAATAAATCTGTCGATGAGATAAGGACACTTTTGCAAGGTGCGAAGATTACGATTAACATTAACTTTGCTGATAAAATAAACATAAACGACCAATCAAGCAAATAGTTATGAAAGAGAGAATCTTAATTTTATCAGGACCAAGCGGAAGTGGAAAATCCACACTTTGCAAGATCTTACAAGATTCTATTAAAGATATTTACTTCTCAATCTCCACAACCACGCGCGCCTCAAGAGAAGGCGAAGTTGATGGCAAGCATTATCACTTCTGCTCACAAGAGCAGTTTATAAATGATGTCAAAGCTGGGTTGTTTTTAGAATGGGCACAGGTGCATAATCATTATTATGGCACAGCACTAGCACCAATTCAAAATGCTTTAAAAGAGGGCAGACTCGTAATTTTTGATGTGGATGTGCAAGGGCATACAAGCATTAAAGATGCCTATCCACACGCCAAATCGATTTTCATCACGACAAAAAACAAAGAAGTCCTGCGCCAAAGACTTTTATCTAGACAGACAGATTCTAGCGAGAATATCGAGCTTCGCTTACTCCACGCGTATAATGAGATGAAGCATATTGGAGATTTTGATTATTTGATTATAAATGATGATCTAGAATCTAGCAAAAGAGCTATTTTAAGTATTGCTTATGCGCTAGAATATACTTTGGATAAGGAAAATGACTGTGAGGGATTGTGGCAGGGCTGGAATCTTAATTAAGCTTTCAAATAAAAAATACTACAATACTAAACTTTTAAAATTTCATAAGGAGAAAAAATGGGTGCAACTTCTTGGTGGCATTGGCTGATTGTTTTGGCGGTGGTGTTGTTATTATTTGGTGGTAAGAAGTTACCTGAGTTAATGAAGGGACTTGGCACAGGGATTAAGAGCTTTAAAAAGGCTATGCGTGAGGATGAGGATGAGATTGTAACTGAGGAGATAAAAGAGGCTAGTAATATAAAAGAGATAAAAGCGACAAAGCCAAAAGCCAAATCCGCTAAAATAGCCAAACCAAAAGCGACTAAATCAACCAAAGCAGCCACGAAAACAACTTCCAAATCTGCCAAAGCGACAACTAAAAAAGACACCGCCACAAAGTCAAAAACCAAAAAAGCTTAGATTCTAGCAATTTTGATTTTACAAATATAGATTTGCTTGAGAATCTAATTGTGCAATGTACTTGTGTGTGATTTACGCGATGTCAAACTTTGATGTTTGCGCTTTTACCTAGCAATCGTGGAATAAACATTAAATCTTATTATACGTTTTTGCTATAATTGAGAAGTTTTATTATAATTTGATTAAGGAGTTTATATGAAGATTCTGGCTACTTTGATGACAAGCGTGTATTTGTGGGCGATTGGCTTGACATTGGGCGCGTTATTGGCGTGTGGCGTTTTGAGTGCCCCTGTTATCTTTAAGGCATATCAGTATCTTCCGAGTTTAGGGGTTACAAGCTTTGATTCTGGAATCTTGATGACTGAGATTTTTAAAAGGCTAAATCACATCTTAAATGGAATGGCAATTTTGACTTTGGTTTATGAACTTTTGGCATTTGGTGTTGGTTCTAAGAAATCTTTGTTTTTGCTTAGTATAGGGATTTTAAATGCAGTTTTGATTTTCTTATTTACGATGTATTACACTCCAGAGATTATTAGCGCACAGCAACAAGGTGCGGCTTTTACTGGGACAGAGGATTTTGAAAACATACATACGCAAAGTGAAGTAATTTTTAAGATTTTATTTTGCACTTTAAGCGCATCATTTGTGTGGCATATCTTTAATGTATGCTTTAGTATGCCAGCTCAGGCATCAAAAAAACGCACACGGAAATAGCCATAAATCTAGAATCTATTGTTTTTAGATTCTAGATTTTGATTGTTTTGAGATTTAAATGGGTTGAATTCTAAAAAATTTGCCATTTCTTAAGCCCCCTTTAAGCAACACATCTGTATTATTTTGCTTCCTAAATTACATTTAGAATTTTCCCTAAATTGCGCTTCAAGCTAG
>CBCPND010000010.1:0-8071 GCA_965120395.1 uncultured Helicobacter sp. | reverse complement strand
GTGCTTTTGGGTATAAATCTCACTTGCTTTACTCTAGAGGTTTGAGTATCTATTTTTGTGATTATTGGTTTAAGGTTGGTGGATTTTATGCTGGTAAGGATATAATAATAATGCGATTGGCATTTTGCATACCAATTTTAATTCCTTAAAACTTCTTGGCATCACAAAGTGCGATACCAAAATGCACTTTTGCACCTGCATTAGTGCAAACATCAATAGCCTCACTAAAGCTCGTGCCAGTTGTGATAATATCATCAACAATCATAATATCTCTAACTTTCGCGCTAAAGCGTAAATCGCGCTTATGTGCTTGGCGATATGCTAGTGATTTTCCAGCATAGCTTACATTATTTCTGGCGCGCAACTCTCCATAAAGCGGCTTAATACCATTGCGTGCAAAATGCTTTAGAATCACGCCTGTGTGCGAATAAAAACTTCTGACATAATCATCAATCCCAACCCCACTTATCCCATCAAAATAAGAACCTTGGCTAAAAAAGCTATCACTTGCGATTTTTGCTAGATGAGAAATCACCCTACTTCCGATGATGTGATACTTCGAATTCAATAAAAAATCCACATCATCATAGCGGAAAAATGAATATATTGGTATGCCTTTTATCGTGCGCTTTTGTGGAGTGAGAGGGATAGAATCTAAACATCCTTCACACAATACCCCAAAGCAGAATTTAGCACAAATTAGGCATTTCATTATTTTGCTTTAGATTCTAGAATCTGGCTTGGTTCTGCCTTAATGGTTGCGACAATAAAATCCGTAATAAAATCTATCTTTTGTGTAGCATCAATGATGTGTGTGTGCTTGGCGATTTTAGTCGCACTCTCAATAATGCGCTCTTGAATCTCTAGCAAATACTCTATGCCACGCAATTCAATTTTATCGTGAGATTTGGCTTTGAGGCGCGCTAAAAGCGCATCTTTTGAAATCTTAAAAGCAAAGCAAATATCCGGCACAATACCATCCACACAAAACAAATTCATACCAAGTGCTTCTTTAAACCCCGCATACGCAACACCAGAAATAAGACTTCTATCCGATATGATAAGGTTACTTAAGTTTGGCTTAATGATTGTGTCTAAATGCTGCGCTCTATCAGCTAAAAATAAGAAAAATTCTGCCCTATTGCTTAAGGATTCTCCTTGTAAAATCATATTGCGAATCCTTATACCAATCTCGCTTCCACCTGGCTCTTTAGTAAAAACAGCCTCTTTGAAGTGCTCCTTTAGTTGCTCTATCTGAGTGCTTTTCCCACAAGTATCAATGCCTTCTAAAACTACATACATTGCTTTCTTTCCTGAATATATTCAAACACTTCTCTTGGGATGAGATGCGAGATTTTGCCTTTATGCCATAAGATATCACGCACAATCGATGAGCTAATAAAGGCATTTTGCAAAGTCGGCATAAAATAAATCGTATCAAGCTCGCTATTAAGAGAAGAGTTCGTATAGCCCATTTGCAACTCATACTCAAAATCACTCACCACCCTTAAACCGCGGATCAAAATCCTAGCATTATGTTCTTTAGCAAAATCTGCTAAAAGCCCCCCAAAAGCTACACAACGCACATTATCAAATCTCTGTACTACAAGCTCTGCCATCTCTAATCGTTCCTCTATGCTAAAAAATGGATTCTTAGAAGTAGAGTGCGCTATGGCTAAAATAACATCATCAAAAATCTCACAACTACGTTTAATAATATCTAGATGTCCATTTGTCAGAGGATCAAAAGTCCCAGGATACACACCAATTTTATGTTTTTGCACTGCTTTGCTCTCACTTTTTATATTTACTAGAGATTTTAGATTCCATATTCTTAGATTTTGCTTTGGATTTTATTTTTGTGCTAGATTCTTGGATATTAGATTTTATTTTAGATTTCGTGCTAGATTCTCCCCAGCGTCTATACAATACATTTGGAATCCCTAAACAATCAAGCCATTTGCCATAGATGAAGCATTCCATCTCATCAAGATTCTGCGGACAAGAATAATAGCCAAGAATGGGTGGTGCAATAAATACGCCAATATGCGCGAGACTGTGCAGATTCTTACAAATAATCGCGCTTAAAGGTATCTCGCGTGGTGCGAGCAGTAGTTTTTTATGCTCTTTTATCATCACACTCGCACTTCTTGTTAAAAGTGTATCACTTATACCGCAAGCAATTTTTGCTACACAATCCATACTCGCTGGGATCACAGCCATCGCCTCTGCACAAAAACTCCCCGAAGCAATAGGGGCTTGTAGTTCAAAATCTTGGTAGATTCTAGCTTTTGGATTGATGCTTAAAATAGCTTCTTGTAGTCCTTGTAAATCAAGGTTTAGCTCAGACTCAGCACATTTTTGTGCGCCAAAAGACAGCACGACAAAAATCTCAAAATCCTTAGGCAATACCTTCAAAAAGCCAAGGGCTAATTTTATGCCACTCGCCCCACTAATGCCTAATATAAATTTCATTTTTTGCCCTGCGTGGAGCTGCTTTTAAATTTTTGCTCTTTTTGGAGTTTTTTAAGTTCTTGTTCAAATTTTTTGCGTCTTAAAATTGGCAGTTTATCAACAAACAAAATCCCCTCTAAATGATCCATCTCGTGCTGAATGACTATGGCTAAAAGCTCACTAGCCTGCAGGATTTTCTCCTCACCAAAGCGATTTTGATAAGCTATACTAACCTCTTCAAACCTCTCAATTTCCTCATAGAATCCGGGCACAGATAAGCAGCCCTCTTGGTATGTTACCAAGCCTTTTGTCGCAAGAAATGAGGGATTGATAATCTCAAGCGTATCTTCTTTGTAATGTTCTTCATCCTCGCGCGGAATGTTAATAATCAATGCTTTTATAGGCAAACCAACCTGTATAGCAGCAAGCCCAATGCCTCCGGATTGAATCATAGTCTCATACATCTCATCAAGGATTTTATGTAAATCCTCATCAAAGCTTAGAATCTGGGTTGATTTTTGCCTTAATCGAGAATCTGGATATTTGAGAATCTGCATTACTCACACACTATCTTGCTGATAAACCTTGCAATGTTGCTTTTCTTCTAGTGCTATTCGCAAAGTTGTCAAACACGCACTCATCGTATCTTCAATTGAACGCTCATTATGGATTTTTGCGATACTTGAGGTAATATCAAGTTGAATATTTGAATCAGCCACAAAAATGTCAGTAGATTGGGCGACTTGATAGAGTGTAACGCAAAGTTCTTGAGCTTCTATAACATCTGAATATTTAAGCAAAATACCAAAAATACCATTGTCCATATATGCCAAAGCATTGCTTGTGCGAATATGTTTTTGCAAGAATCTCGCCATTGTTTTTACAAGCAGAATAAAAGTTGGGGAATCTTGCCCGATATTTAGAGTAATTGAACGCGCTAAAGAGACATAAATAAGAATTGAGGAGTGATTAAACTCCTTGCATAATTGCCGTTCTTTTTGCAACAAAGAAGTAAAGTATTTTTTATTATATACATCAAAATGCAAGTCATACACGGAATTTTGTCCAATGTTTTTGATATTTGAGCTGATTTTGGCATAGAAGTTTTGGATTTGTTCAAGCTGTTTGGAGGTTACACTTGTGATCTTATCTGTATCGCGGATAAATAAATCCTTCACATTCTTAAAGACAAGTTTGTTATCGGCTTGTTCCATATTTTTTGCATAACGTTTGACGATATTTTGTGATATAACAAGATTTTGATAAATCACAGATATGCAATTTAAAGCTTGCTTGATAATCTTTACATTCTCACCAACAGCTTTTTCAAAGATAAGTGCTCTATTTTGAATATCTGATTGCATATCCATAATCATACGGATCTTATCTTTCATCAATGGAGATTCTTTATCGAGGAATTTTTCAAAATACAGCTGATAGTTTGATGGCAAACAAGGTAAAGAAGCTTGTTCAAGGGCACTCAAAGTGCTTTGTGAAAGTCTTGCAATCGTGCCTAAAATATCACCATCATCTGGAGCGGTATTGGTATTATAGTTAGGTTCTGGGGTTATACCTGAGAGAAAAGGATTTTTTCCAATATCTGAGGCTTTTTCCGACTCTTTTGCCATTTAATATCCTTAAAAATTACTTTGCATTCTTTATGAGAATCTTATCGATAATACCATAATCTTTAGCTTCTTTGGCACTCATAAAGAAATCTCTCTCGGTATCTTGGACGATTTTCTTTAAAGGCTGAGATGTATTTTTTGCTAAAATATCATTTAAAATAGATTTTAATCGTAAAATCTCTTTTGCCTGAATCTCGATATCTGTCGCTTGCCCTTGTGCACCACCTAAAGGCTGATGAATCATAATGCGTGAATTGGGTAAGGAATAGCGCTTACCCTTCGCCCCACAGCTTAAAAGAAAAGCTCCAGCACTCGCGGCTTGCCCAACGCAAATCGTGCAAACATCCGCTTGAATATAATTCATCGTATCATAAATACTAAACGCACTTGTTATCACGCCACCGGGCGAATTTATGTATAAATTAATATCCTTTTCTGGATCTTCTGCTTCTAAAAACAAAAGTTGCGCTACAATCGAAGAAGCCACCATATCATTAATCTCGCCACTTAAAAGAATTACTCTATCTTTTAACAAACGCGAATAAATATCATAGCTTCTCTCGCCGCGCCCCGTCCTCTCAATAACATAAGGAATATAATTCATTATTGTCCTTTTTGTTTTTTAGATTCTTTGGATGCGCTTTTTGCACTAGATTCTGACTTGGATTCTGCATTTATACCCGCTTTTTCATCAAGCAAGGCATTTAGCACGCGATTTTCAATCATTGCCATTTTAATCGCTGGCAGTAAATTATTCTCCTTGTAATAATCAATAGTTTCTTTTGGATTTTGTCCATTCATAAGTGATTCATAATAAATCGCAGACATCACATCATTATCTGGAATACTAATCTTGCGCGCTTTGGCGATCGCATCGATGATGAAAGTCACCTTAACGCTTTTTTTAGCTTCATCTCTAAAAGTCTCGCGTTTGTCTTTTGCTTTTTGTGGGTCCTGCTGGTATTGTTTTAGCTCATCTTTTGGAATCCGACTCAATGTATTTCTAAAAAGCACATCCATTTCTTGCTCGACAATCAAATCCGGTAAATCAAAGCTTACCGATGAATGCAGCGCTTCAAGGCATTTCTCTTTCATCTCATCATTGTAATATTTGTTTTTAAGCTCAGCATTTAGCTCCTGTGTAATATTTTCGTGCAATTCTTGAAGTGTGGCAGAATCTTTGGAGAGAATCTTTTGAGCTAATGCATCATCGATTACTACTTGTTCGTATTCTCGGATTTTATTAACCTTAACCTTGAAAGTTGCATCTTTGCCTGCGAGATTTGTAGAGTGATAATCTTTTGGAAAAGTTACATTTATGTCTTTTTGCTCATTTAGCTTCGCGCCTACAAGGCTATCTTCAAATCCGGGTATAAATTGTCCGCTTCCAATTTCCAAATCAAACCCTTGTGCCTTCCCACCCTCAAAAGCCACGCCATCGATGAATCCTTCAAAATCAATATTTGCCACATCGCCTTTTTTAAGCGTTTGGGCTTTAGACTCTACAAGATTTGCGCGCGATTTAGCCAATTTTTCTAATCTTTCTTCAATTTGCTTACTTGAAGCAACTGGAATTTTTGGGGTTGGAATCTTATCAGTGATATTATCAAGGCTAAATTCTGGCACAATCGAAATTTTAATCTCTACATCGATATTTTCCTCACCTTTATCAAATTTCGTTATCAGAGGATCTCCGATGAGATCTTGAGGCTTTATTTTAAGATCTTTTAGCGCAGAATCTAGCATTTCTTGGATCAATTCGCGTTGGGCATCTTGCTCTATAGAATCTTTATATCTTGTCTTCACTATGCTTGTAGGGACTTTTCCTTGCCTAAAACCAGCGATTTTGATTGTTTTGCTGACTTTTTGGGCGATTTTATCAAGTTTTTGGTTGAGATCTCGAAGTGCGATCACGCCACTTGCAGTTGCATTTGCAGTATTTATCCTTGTGGTTTGTATATTCATACACAAATCCTTTATTTGTATAAAATTGGTCTATAAATCCTGCCATTTTAACGAAAAAAAATAAAAAACATTATAAAATTATATAAATTCGACCACAGGATTGGGACTCAATGTCACTACAAAATCTAAAAAGCAAACTCAAGCAATGTCCAAATCTCTCCCCGCAATATGGAATAATATATAAAATCACCCCTACAATCATTTATGCCAAAGGTATCAACCCTTCAATTGGCGATATTATCCGCATTGTGCATAAAGATAATAAAGAATCTTTAGGTATTGTTACTTTAAGCGAGGAGCGATCTTTTGGCTTTAATCCCTTTTCTTTTGTGGAGCATTTTGGCATTAATGATAAAGTATTTATCGCTAAAAATGAGCTAACCTTCCCAGTATCAGAAGATATGCTAGGAAGAGTATTTAATCCGCTAGGAGAGCCAATTGATAATAAACCCCCATTAGAGAATCCAGGGCACACACCAATTATTTCGCCACCTATTCAAGCTTTAAAGCGTGGAATCATTGATGAAGTGTTTGATGTTGGCGTGCGCTCGATCAATGGACTTTTAACTTGTGGCAAGGGACAAAAGCTTGGAATCTTTGCTGGTTCTGGCGTTGGTAAATCAACTTTAATAGGGATGATCGTAAAAGGCTGTGCTACGCCAATTAAAGTTATCGCACTAATTGGCGAGCGCGGAAGGGAAGTTCCAGAATTTATACATAAATCTTTGGGTGGTGATTTATCAAACACGATTTTAATTGTCGCTACAAGCGATGATTCTCCTTTAATGCGTAAATATGGTGCGTTTTCTGCTATGGCTGTGGCTGAGTTTTTTAAATCCAAAGGAAAAGATGTGCTTTTTATTATGGATTCTGTGACGCGCTTCGCAATGGCACAGCGCGAGATTGGACTCGCACTAGGCGAACCACCCACAAGCAAAGGCTACCCGCCATCAGTTTTAAGCATAATGCCTCAGCTTATGGAGCGCGCTGGTAAAGAAGAAAATAAAGGCTCAATCACAGCATTTTTTACGATTTTAGTTGAAGGCGATGACTTAAATAGTGATCCAATCGCTGATCAAGCGCGCTCAATCCTTGATGGGCATATCGTTTTAGATAGGGGTTTGACAGATTTTGGAATCTATCCACCAATTGATATTCTCTCATCAGCTTCACGCGTTGGCAACGATATCATCACAACAGAACACAGAGATTTAATACAACAATTTAGACGATATTATGCCTTGCTTAAAGAAAATGAAGTAATGATTCGGATCGGTTCTTATCAAAAGGGCGCAGATCCTGAATTAGACTATGCAATAGAGATTAAATCGCTAATGGATAATTTTCTTAAGCAAAGTGAAAACGAAATTCTAGACTTTGAAAAAACTTTGCAAGACTTACGCAATATCTTTACTACTAAAGCTCAAATCCAGCAAATACACTAAAGCAAATCTAATCTCATCTTTAAAATTTCTAAATTGATAAAGCTTTTAATCTATTCTATTCTTTTACCATTTTTATATTTTACTTTTTCCTCTAATCTACCAGATTCGTAATAAAATTTAAGCAAACCATCTACTTTTCCATCTTTAAATTGGTATAATATATTCTTGCTAGAACATAATTTGCCTGTTACATTTAATTTATAAGTCCCGGTTTCGTATAAGATTTTATCCAATACTTTTTTATCATCTTCGTAATAATCACAAGCAAGCATTTGCTTACTAGAAACAAATAAAAGCATTACCACTGCAAATAAAGATTTTTTCATAAACACTCCTTCATAAATATTCTTTTTGGAATTTTGAACTTCGTATCATATCTTAAAAGCTTTATAAAGGCAAAATCAATATTTAAATGGAATATAGCTAAACTTAAATCTTAAGAATCTACAAGCTAATCAAAAGAAGCAGAAAAGTCATTCAGAGAGAATCTAAACCCCTTTTTAGGTGGCTACGGCACAAACTAATTTAAGGTGCTCTGCTGTGTTCCCACCCTGAAGCGTTGCCCTAAAACAGCTTTGC
>CBCPND010000009.1:0-41140 GCA_965120395.1 uncultured Helicobacter sp. | reverse complement strand
GATTTTACCACAAAAAGATTTAAAAAGGGGCTAAAACCAGACGAAGCGTGTTTAGCTAGAGAGTGGCATTTTACCACAAAAAGATTTAAAAAGGGGCTAAAACTAAATAATTCTTTTTTATTATTAAAAGCAAGCCAGATTATATAAGTAATGATGAAACCAAAAAAGCTCAAGATTTATTTGTGAGATACAGACAAAGTGGCAGAAGAGATCTTTTTTGGGTCAGAGCTTATATTATTGGAAGTTTTTATTCAGATTTTAGATGTGACAATGCACAAACCAATTTTTACTTTCATTGCTGAATGGCTTGCATACAGGCTGATAATATAATACACGCATTAAGAGATATATAAAGCTTTATTTGGATTCCAAATCTGTTTCTAACTCAAATCAAACCCTTTTAGCATTCTTTAGAATCTCTTTAGCTCTTGTGTGCTTATGTTTTTCTTAACTGCCCTGCCTTAATGCCGAACATCCACTCACTATCGAAAAACCCAGCTACACTATGCGGATCAAAAGGATTCCACTCAAGGATTGGGTTTGAATCACCAGAAAATATAAGCTGTCTTGCTATCTTATCTCGCAAGGCAAGGTATTGAGATTCTATCTCGCTTTTGTTTTGTGCGCTAAAAGTGCTTTCTCGCAAGGCTTTTAGTTCTTTTAGGTCTTCTTCATATCCTGCGTATTGTAGTCCTTGCTGTTGTGGCAGAGGGATTAGGCTATTAGCACTTATGAATTTAAAATCTAAATTTGGCAGGGGCGTGATATTTTCACTTGGCGCATCACAGATGAGCGAGAGGAAGCACCTAAGGCGTGCTATCTCTGTCGCCATAGGTTGTAAGTCTATGCCATAAATGTTGTTTTGTAATATCTTTAGCTTGCGCTCATAAAGCGAGGTATTTTGCTTATCATCAAGCTTGTCTTGAAGAGTTAGAATCTCGTGTAGCATCCCCATAGGAAATGCCCCACTACCACAAGCTGGGTCTAGAATCTTAAGCGTTGCTAAATGTGGTAAAATAGCCTTGGCTTTGGGATTTTGCTGCACTTCAGATTCTGGCTCAAAGATTAGCTCTTTTAACTCCTCATAGCTCACATCTTGGCATTTGGTATGCAGGGATTCTAGTAATGCACTTTTACACATATAGCTTACGATTTCACGCGGTGTGTAGTAGCTTCCTGTGGCTTTACGCAAGTTTTTGTCATCTTGCTTATTATCTGTGAAAAGCACTGATAGCAGATTCTCAAACACCATTCCCAAAAGCTCAGGATCAAGCCCTACCTCTTGATTTAGAGGAGTGTTTTCATCAAGCGTGAAGTGGTATGATTCAAGCGTTTTAAACAGATTCTTAAAGCATTTATCTGGAATTTTTAAGGTATTGATATAAGCGCTTATGCTTGTGCTAGAATCTAGCTTATAGAAGTCTCTATCTTGCGGTGCGAAAAGCCCTCCATTAAGATAAGGCACAGAATCTAAAAGCTCAATAATTCTAGAATCTAAAAGAGCCCATAATCACGACTCTCCTTAAGCTCATTCAATGTGGCAAAGAACAATGGCTCGCACACATTATGATAGTAATCCGCACTTAAGCTAGAATCTAAAAGCCTAGAATCTACCAAGCTCTTTTTCTCTAAAAATTTACAAAACAATATCCGCGATATAAGCCTAAGCACGAATTCTCGCTTATTGGAATCTATATCTTTAGAAATGCCAGATTCTACTGGAAGCGTGATATTCTCACAAAAATCTAAGAAATGCCCTGTAATTTCTCTAAAGAATCTATCATTAAGCTTTTTCTATACTTAATGCTTCTAATATCGCCTTATAATATTCATCAACCTCGCGATGAGCGATACTGGCGATAGATTCTAGGTTTTTGATATGGGCTATGTGCGGATTAGATAGGGATATGTCTTTAATGAGAGTGATTTTCTCTAGCACATCTGCTTTTTCATTTAGTTTTTTAGCATAGCGACGCGTGGCGAAAGCTATGGCAAGGTCTTTAGGTGATAAGAAAAAGATAATGTTGTAGCTTTTAATAGCTTTGTTTATGGACTTTGTCGCTTCTAGGAGCTCGGATTTAGTGAAGGTGTGAGGCGTGAGGATAAGTGAGAATCCTAAGTTGGTATGCTCTGTATGCTTGGCTTTGCTAAGATTTGATTCATACTCAGCATTAGTAAAGTAGATTCTAGCGTTACTATCTAGCTCTTTAGGGAGTGCAGAAGTATCAGCTAACATAAGATTATCAAATGCGCCAAAAAGCACATCCAGCAAGCCCTTAAAATTATCTGCTGGATTAGCTTGAAGGGCTTGAAGCGCGGTGGTTATTGTTGTATTCATTGGATTCATTATTTATCTCCTTGTATAGTTTGTATCTCAGATTCTGTGAGAGTTTATACACTATAGAATCTATCTTAGATTCTAGGATTTTATTTCGCATTTTCGATAATTTCAAAAAGTTGCTTTATGATTTTAGGATGGAGAACTTCTCCTGCGTGATGTGGTAAAACCATTCTATGAGAATCTTTAGTGTAGATTCTATGAGCGCCTTTTTGTCTATTGATGACAAAGCCGTTTTACAATAGCAATTTTTCTGCTTCTTTTGCAGTGAGTCTAGGAAAGCTAGGCATTAGCAGATATTTCGATAGGCACGATAGATGTGATTTTAGATTCTATAATCCTTATCTCATCATCGTTTAAGTCATACAATTTATACACTAGAGAATCGATTTGAGATTCTAGCGCGCTTGTGTCAGAATCTTTAGAATCATAAGCCCTTAAAATATCATCTTTAGAATCTTTGGCTTTAGATTCTAGGGTTTATACGCATAAATGAGAATCTGCTTTTCTATAATCTCATAAAAAAGCGATACTTACCAAGTCTTAAACGATAGTGATTTTGCTTACCTTTTAGTTTTTTAATATCAAGAGTATTTTCATAAGGATTTGTCGCGATAACCTCGAAGTTTCGTTAATCTTGCTTGCCATTTCTGGATGTTTTAAGACAAACTTTCCAAACTCTTTTGAGTATTTTATCTCATAGCGCATTTTGCGATTCTTTCAAGATCAGCTGGACTTAGTGCTTCTCCTTTTTTAAGTTCTTGCTTTGCCTTTTTCCAAGCTTTTTCATCAGCTTTGCTCCACTCTGGCTTTGGCTCTTTTATATTCTTGACGCCCTTAAGGAGTTTTATGGCGTTGATAATCTCGGTGGATTTGGCATTTTGGATTTCTATTTGTATAGTCATTGTTTATCCTTTTTAGAATCTCAATGCCATTATAGCATTTAGATTTCAACTCTTGTAATTGAAATAGACTTTAATGAGATTCTAGCTCGCTTGTATTAGTGGTAGAATCTTTGGCTTTAGATTCTAGGATTTTATCAACCAAAGCGACGATTTCATCGGCTATGTCTTTATTAGATTCTGTGATTTGCGGGATTGGAAGCTTACTTGCTATTTCATTAGAAAAATCCATTGACCTAATAGCTTTTGCATAAGCAAATCTATACGCATACCAATTTAAAAACCTTGAATGTAAAAGCCCAAGTATATATCTATTTGAGATATTTCCATTACAGATAATTTGAAATATAGTATTAACAATTTTGTAATTATTATCTTGAAAAATCGTAGCAGTAAATTTTATATGTGGCTTTGGATTTTGAATGTGAGCTATAATTCTTTGCAATAAAATGCTGTTTTCTTTAATGTTTGCATCATTACTAATTTTTGTAGATTTTGGGATATAGCCTTTAATGTCATCAATGAAATATCTCTTAATTTCCTTGCCACCTAGAACCTTGTAAGATTCTGCATCTAAAGATTTCTTTGTGTCTTTTTGAAAGCTTCCGCCTCTAAAACATTGCGCCATATCTAGCAAATTTGTCTTTATATTTTGTTTTATTTTTATGCCTATGTCTAATTCTTGTTGCGTGAGATTGCTAGGAAAAATATTAAAAATTTCAATAAGGTTTTTATCAATAGTCATTTCATAATTATTTATAATCCCATTTTTAGTTAAGAAATTCACTATATAAGAATCAAAGCGTGTTTCTTTATGCCTTACATATATAACCATTTCTAATTTTGCATTTTCAAATGCCTTACTACAATCTACCAAAAGACAAAGAGAATCTCGCATAGAATCTCTTAATGGTTTCCAGCTACCCACATAAGCCAAAGATTTAGGCACGATAAAGGCATTGATTCCTTTTTGTGTTAGAATTTTGTTAGCCATAACGATAAAAAATTGTGTTGTATTTGATGAGGATATTGTAAATTTGCTTGTAGTTTTTTCTATCTATCTCTTTAAGGTTTGCCCCATACGGCGGGTTCCCAATGATAATATTAAAGCCTTGTAAATTTGTATTAGTTTGTGGATTCATTTTATACTCCTTGTAGGGATTTGGCTAGATTCTGGTTTAATGTGGTGAAGTCTGGATTGATAAGAAGCCACGCGATAAGCTTGAATCGTGTCTTCTCAAGTGGTATGAATCCAGAGTCGCTTTTAGATATAGAATCTTGGGATTTTTGAGTGGATTTTATTTGGGTATCAAGCTCTGTGGTTAGTGCTTCAAATTTAGTTTTTAAAAATCTTATATCGCGGTAATTTTGGCTTATGCGCTCTAGGTCGCTAAAATCTTTTGTCGGAATTGTAGAATCTTGCATATATGGCGCAAGTGTGCTTAGAATCTTGCTTTGGTCTTGTGGCGTGACACTTTTATGCGTGGAAGTATCATAGAGTGTGAAGTAGTGCTTTTTACTTGGTTTTGTGCTTTCAAGTGCTGCGAAAATCGCATTTGGCTTAAAATGCGGAATATGCACTATGGAGAATAGCCCATCAGGCAAGTCTTTTTGCGTGGATTTTAGCTTGTAGGCTATGGATTGAAGTAGGTTTATAGGAGAGCTAAAAAGCTCTGTAGTCGTGGTATTCTCAAAAGCGATAAGCTCGTTTGCTAGTAATTGGCGGTATTTCTTGAAGTGATCTTCTTTGGCGTGGTCTTGCTCGATAGAGAATGGATTGCTCGTGTGGGTGGTGCTCTGTGAAGCTTGTAGCTTAGAGCGCAGTCGTTCTTCTAGTTTGATATAAGATTCTATATCGATGTCTGGGAAAAAGTGCTTGATGTGGATTACCTTATGTGATGAGTTTATGCGGTGGATGCGTCCTATACGCTGGATTGAACGCACAGGATTAAAGGCAATGTCCCAATTCACAAGATTAGCGCAGTCTTGGAGATTCTACCCTTCGCTTAGGGCATCAGTGGCTACTAGAATGTCTATTGACTTTTCTTTATCTTTAAGTGTGTAGTTTTGGGATTTGGGTGAGAATCGCTGCTTTGTTTCGTTGAAAAGTTTGGGGTTATCCTCGCCGCTAATAGTAGTAATCTCAAGGGCTTTATCCTTGTAAGTGTCTTGCAAAGCGCGGGCTATGGCTTTAGCTGTAGGGATAGATTCTGTAAAGATGAGAAGCTTTTGTGCGTGGATATCAGGAATAGAATCTATGAAATCACACAGGGCTTTAAATTTAGCGCATTTAGCAAAGTGTAGGCTAGAATCATAAGTGGCGAAGGCGGATTTTATCTTGCGCAAATTATCTAAGTCATTCTTAATGGCGTCTTTAAAGTTTTCTTGTAGGAATTTGAGATAATCTAAATGCACTAGATTCTTAAGCCTTGTAGGCAAGCTAGAATCTAGCTCGCCATATTCATCTTCATCGCTCCATTCATCGATTCTTGCGATAGAATCTAGCCCTAAGTAATTCTCGTGGTAGGATATGATTTTCTCAAGGATTTGTAAAAACGCATCTACGGAGCTTTCTAGGGCTTTAAGCAAGGACATACAGATAAAGCCCTTTGGCGTTGTGTATTCTCCTAGATTCTCAAGGTGGGATTCTTTGACATCTTTGCGAATGTCTTCGGACAAGTATGGATAAGGATCATAGATACTAAAAGTAATGCCTCCTTTAGAATCTTGGCTTGCCTCACCGCTAACGCCTAGAATCCCTAATAACTTCTCATAGCTAAAGTCGATGTTTGAAGGAATGCTTGATAGATGATTTTTGTCTATTTTTGGGGTTGGCATATCTTTATTAAGCTTTTTAAGCTCATTTATAATCTCCTCACTAGAGCGCGAAAAAATAAGCGAGGTCAAATAGCCATAATCATCAGGCAGAGGGGCTTGCTCGCTTAGAGCCTTTTGGGCTTTGCGACAGGCATCTATGGGGTTAATGCTTGCGCTATGGATACTTAAGGAATCTTTAGCAAGTGCGATTTGATTAGCAAAATCTAAAAGGCTGTTATTGATGATAGTTGCACTTAAGCAAAGCAGCACAGAATCTGGACTAAGATTTTGCTTTAGACGAGTGTATTGATTACTCTTATTACCTCTAGTGCTTCCCTTTGGTGCGCCGTTTCGATAGTTATGACTTTCGTCTAACACGACTAAATCCGCGCCTAAAAGCAAGCTTTTTTGCTCGTCATTTGGATGTGTGGCTTCATAGTAGCTTAAGATCTTCACTCTCAAGGGTAAATCGCATAAAAACTCATAAGCCCTGCTAGAATGCCAAGAATTAGAATTTATGGTGATGTAGCTTTGCCATTGGGGTTTTAAATTTTTAGGAGCAATGACAACTACTCTTTTATAAAGGCTTATCACGCCTAATGCGCTTAAAGTCTTACCTGCCCCTACAGGATCGCCAAGGAATGCTATGGAGTAGGCTTTAAGGCGTTTGTATAATTCCTTTGCAGCGATGAGCTGGAAATCATAAAGCCCAAACACTTCTCTTGCAATCTCTAGCTTATCTTCTTCTGATTTTTCTAATGGCTCTAAATCATCAGGAAGCAAAGATATAAGCTTAAGCAACACATCCACTGGCGCGTGATAAAATAGACTTGTCTTTAGATTCTCTTGCACTTCTTGGCTTGCATCTTGGCATTCATTAAGTAGATTCTCAAAGTAGGATAATGCGTGATTGGTATCTTGCCTGCTGTCGCATAGGAGGTTTAGCTCTTTATTCGAGGCATCTTGATAGATTCCTAGTCCGCTTGCAGTGAGATTTGAGCTACCTATGATAGCAAAAGCTTTTGTGTCTTTATCTTGAGTGTGGTGTAGTAGGTATAGCTTGGAGTGAATAAGGGTATTTTTATTACTTAGTGTGTAGATTTTGACATTGTGATTTGTGATAAAGGATAAGGCTTCTTGATGCGTGGTTAGCTCTTCTAGCTGGTGAGAGAAATCCTTAATCTTTACATCAAACGGATCACAAAAGGCAAATAAAATAGATTGGGATTCTTGCTGGCTAGGAGTGGTCTTACCTATGATGATGTGAAGTGAGCTTAGCTTAGGTGCAAAGCGGGCTATCTCTTGGAGGGCTTTGGCATTGAAAAATCCGCTTATAACCCACAAATCAAGCTTGGATTCTGGTGAGTAGGCATTTATAAAAAGATCTTGGAGTCTGTTAAATAAGGTATTTATGCCTTCGTTTGTGATGAGGTTTGTTAATGGTTGATTACTTAGGGTGGATGTGGCAGAATCTACATTAAGGGTTTGGTGGGTTTGAAGAGTTTTTGGAGTTTGAAGGGTTGATAAATGCCCCCAATCGTGTTTTAGACGTTTTATTGGTGTTTTGGTGCATTTGGATCCTTAGGCTTTGAATTTAAAATTTATAATAATCTAAAAAACATTAAAAATCTTTTATTTAAGGACTACCAAAACACCAAAACTTATAGTTTCTAAGAATCAAGTTAGAATCTAGCTTAAATCAAACTCTTTTAGCATTTTTTAGAATCTCTTTTAGCTCTTGTGTGCTTAGGTCCTTAATCGCAGCATAACTGCCTGTGAGTGCTAGAAGTTTCTTAACTTGAGCTGCACTAAAGCCTTGCTTCTCAAGTGCGCTAAACTCAGTCATTGATTTTTTCTTTTTGGCGCGATGGTAGGTGATTGCGTAGTGATGTGCCTCATCGCGCAGTTTTTGTAAGAGTTGCAAGCGTGCATCGCTAGATTCTAGGTTTATGCTAGATTCTAGAGTGTAGATTGTGTCTTTGGCATTGCCTTTGGCGCGATAGGCTTTAGAATCTATCTTTTGCTTGGCAATGCCAATTATATCGATGTTTGCACCGCTAGATTCTAGAATCTCTTTTGCGATTTTGATTTGGGCTTTCCCGCCATCAAGAAGCCAGAGATTTGGCGGGGCTAGATTCTCAAAGTCTTTTGCACGACGCGTTAGCATTTCTTTCATCTGTGCGTATTCATCACGCCCTAAAAGTTTATAGCGCCGATAAGAATCCTTGATAAACTCACCATTTTCATACACGACCATCCCGCCTACGCAATTTTCGCTTGCGTGATGGCTTGTGTCAAAAACTTCAATTCTAAAAGGAATTTGCTCTAATTTAAGCAAACTTTTAAGTGCAATTAGCGTGTTTTCCTCGTTTTTAATATGGATAGATTCTTGGGCTAAAATCTCTTTTGCGTTATTATTCGCAAGCGTTATTAGGCGCTTTTTCTCGCCAATTTGTGGAGCTATAATCTTAACTTTTATCCCTTGCTTTTGGTGTAAGAAATCGCTTAAAAGCTCAACATCAAGCCCGCTAATATCAGGTAGCAAAATCTCTTTTGGCACAATTGGCAGGCTTTGTGCGTAGCGATTTAAGATCGCTTGAGTGAAAATCTCGCTTAATTCAAACTCACCAGAATCACAATGCAGTATATCGCTTAAAAATGAAACAATCTTTCCTTGACGCACAAAGAGGCTTAAAAGCACAGCCTTCTTACCTTCGCAATGCAAGCCAAACACATCCAAATTAGCGCCCTTAGCAAGATCGATAGATGAGAAGCTTTTTATACTTTTAAGCTTTTTAATGCGCTCGCGATAAATTAAAGCCTCCTCAAAGCGCATAGATTCTGACAAGCTAAACATTTTAGCTTCAAGAAGTGAGATAAGCTTGCTTGGCGATTTTAACGCATCAAGTGCAGAATCTAAAATCTTTTTATATTCTAGTTTGTTTATTTTGCCTTCACAAGGTGCATAGCAGCGATTTATCTGATGAAAGAGACAAGCCTTTTTCCCACGCGCACAAGTTGCTCTCTGCACCAGCATAAAAAGCTCTAGCAAACTCTCTAGAATCTCGCGACATCCGCTTGGATAAGGTCCAAAATAGCGCATATTTTTATCTTTAGAGATTGCGCGCACAATTTTAGGCGTAGGGAAGTCTTCATCAAGATTAAAAGCAATGTAAGGGTAAGTCTTATCATCGCGTAAAAGGATGTTGTATTTGGGCTTGAGCTGCTTTATAAGAGAGTTTTCTAAGATTAGCGCGTCTTGCTCGGATTCTACGATGATGGTTTCAAGGGAGCTGATTTGTCGCACCATTATTTGTATGCGCTGGCTTGCTTTTGGGTTTGGGATTGGGAGGCTGGATTCTAGCGTAGGTGTGAGTGCGAAGTAGCTTTTAATGCGGTTTTTTAGATTTTTAGCTTTGCCGATGTAAAGAAGCTTGGCGTTTTTATCGTAGTATTGATAGATTCCTGCGGAATTTGGGAGATTTTTAAGCTTGTCGATAAGATTGCCCATAATCGTTCTTTCATAGTTATTCTTTAATGAATTTGGATATTGTAATTGTAGGATTTTAAATTAAAGCTAATCTTATGTGGCGAATTCTGGAATCTTAAAATCATAAAATCCAATCTTGAGTCCTTGATTCTAGCTTGAGAGGTGCGATTATTGGGCTATGGCAGGTTATGGTGGAATGCAAATTGCTTAAACCCTAGAAACAAACTTGGAGAGGTTGCGTGCGCCACATTATTTTAGCTTTAATGTTGCTGGTGTTTTCCGGCTGTATGATGAATGTCACAGAGATGCAATACGCATCTGCAGTGAAACAAGATTACCGCTTTAATGTGCATTCACCTATAATCATCACACATCAAGTCGGTGATTTACTAACAGCTTCATATATTCCATTCATTATAGAGATGCTACAGCAGCGAGGCTTCAGCGCAGTCTATAAAGATGATGAAATCCACAGAACCAAAGCACGAAATATTGTGTTTGTAAGTCTTATCAAAACAACGACTACCATACCAACTTCAAGCGTCACTTACATCCCGACAAAAACCATCAATACATCCTCGTGCTTTAATTATGATAGAATGTATTATTGTCGTGAAGAGAATCTCCCAATCATCACAAGTTACACTTCAAAGCTTAATCTTATCTCAGGCTATCACTTCATAATGGATTGGTATGACTTGCCGATGCAAAAGCGGATTTTATACATTGATGGATCGGTTAATGATAATCCTTGCATATATGAGGGGATTTATAAGGATTTGATTTATCAGACTATAAGCCGCATAGACTTTTATCGTCCAGAAGTCTATACATACTACACACCACTTTCATACTATACAATGCCCTGTATAATTGATGGCGCAAAAAGGGTTATGGTTGGTAAATCTAATGCGAAATAGAGTGTGAAATAAACAATAAAACTACAACTTGTTTTACCACAAAAGGTTTCAAAAGCGGTAAAGCAACAAGTGATTATATTATAATCTACGCAAGAACAAAAGAGCGATAAAGAGAAACTGGAGGTAGTCGCAGTGGATACTAACAGTGATTTCACGCAAACCAAAGAATGCATATATAAAAATGATCGATACTCCGTGCGGGATAATGGAGCGATACTGCGCCACACAAAAGAAAATAAACCAAAACGCAGACTTGATAATATCTGGACATTTGGCAGACCAAGCAAAGATGGATACTTAATTTATTGGAAGTGAGCGTGTGCATAAAATCGTAACTTTAGCATTTTTAGGAGAGCCGCCTACAAAAGATCATATCGTAGATCACATCGATACAAATAGGCAAAATAATCGTCCAGAGAACCTACGCTATCTCACAAGGCTTGAAAATGCAATACGGAATGATTATACACGAAAAAAGATTGTATATTATTGTGGCAGTATAGAATCTTTTTTGACAAATCCGCAGATTCTATGGGAAAAGGCTTCAAAAAATAAAGATAAAAGCCTACAATGGATGCGATCAGTTAGCAAGGAAGAAGCACAAAATTGTTTGAAAAATTTAGAGTATTTATTCTCAAATAACTCAAATCAATCAAAAAATCCACAAATCCACAAGGTAAGGGCATTGGCGAGTGGATTTATGCTGACAACAACTTCACGCAAAATATAGAGCCTATAGATATGAAAGCCATTTCTCCAGAAAATGCAAGGCAAAGAAATTGGGGCACACCAAGCGAGTTTTCTCTCTGCCCTAAAGAAATAAGCAATACACCATTAGAAGATTATGCAAAAGCCCTTAAAAAAGGTGAAGTATTCTCGCAGAACCAATATGGAAGAAAATCAATCATTATAGAATCTGCATTAACGCAAGATAAAGAATCTCAAAAGGTAATCATTATTTTGTCTGGGCTTGAACCAAAATCTGCAAAACCCTATGCTTTAGCCAAGGTAATTTATGAGGATAATTGTTTTATTCACATCAATTTGGGAAGTTACTTTGATATTAAGAGTGGCTATAAAGATTTCACATTGGAGCAAGGGCTTGAGTGGAGCGGTGGAGATGTTTTTGATGATTATTGCTAGATTCTAAAGTGCTTTACATATTTTAAAAAACTTAATAATTTGTCATACAATAAGCCGTAAGCCGTCTTAGTTGTATAATGTATAAGCGATTTTGGAATGTGTTTTTGTAATGAATACAAGGAGTAAGATGTTTAAAAAGTTATGTTTTACGATTTTGACAGGACTTTTGATAAATGGTTGTGCGATTTTAAAACCAGTAGAATCTAAAAAATTTGGCGATAGAGGCTTTATGGCATCTGTGGCTAAAAGTGTAAATCCAAGCGATGTGATTGCTGGAATCTTAATGAAAAAGGGATTTGTTGTGCTAGATTCTATGAACGATAATGCCAAGAAAGAGCAAACATTACTTTTGCAATATGGGCAAGGCGATAGGCGCAATGTGCTTGGTGGTTTAGGCGGTTATACGCTAGAAGTTTCTATTCAGATTCTAGATTTTACAACTAAAGAGCCTAAATTTATTTGCACTGCTGAAGGACAAGGAGAAACAGAAGCTGATGATATAAGAAAGGCAATTACGCGCTGTTTAAGCGATCTATAAGGCTTTGTTTGGATTCCAAAATCGTGTAGAATATAGCTCAAATCAAGCTCTTTTAGCTCTTGCATACTTAAATCTTTAATCGCGGCATAACTCTGTTTTATAGTTTTTATCGATACACCTAACTTCAAGTAGGCATTTTAGCGTTTTTTTTGAGTTTGCTTAAGAGGGAAAATATCGATGATAAAGCATTTGCACATAAGTTATGGGATATGAGATTTGTAGGGTCGTGGAAAATTTGGTTGATTTTCTTAATAAATGTGCTAGAATTCTGCCACTACTTTAACTTTCTACAAACTTTAAGGATCCACAAATGGCTTTAGATCAATCTAACAATGGCAAACATCGTCAGCAACATATTCCTGTTGAAGGACACACGATTGAAGAGCTCAAATTAAAGCCTTTAAATGAGCTTATCAAAATCGCTTCAAGCCTAAATATCGAGAATCCACAAGAATTTAAACGTCAAGATTTGATGTTTGAGATTCTAAAAACGCAAGTCTCACAAGGTGGCTACATTCTATTTACCGGAATCTTAGAGATCACATCTGAAGGCTACGGCTTCTTACGCGCGATTGATGAAGCAGTAACAGATAGCAAAAACAACACCTATGTAAGCCAAAGCCAAATCTATCGCTTTGCTTTAAGAAATGGCGATATCGTAACAGGGCAAGTGCGCCTTCCACGCGAGCAAGAGCGATATTATGCGCTTTTGAAAATTGAGGCTGTGAATTATATGTCTTTAGAAGAGATGAAAAATCGCGCACTTTTTGATAACTTAACACCTATTTTCCCAACTGAACAGCTTAAACTTGAATACGATCCGACAAAAGTTACAGGCAGAATGCTTGATTTATTTAGCCCGATTGGTAAAGGTCAAAGAGCACTCATTGTCGCGCCTCCGCGCACTGGTAAGACAGAGCTAATGAAAGAGCTAGCACACGGCATTAGTAAGAATCATCCAGAAGTTGAGCTTATGGTTTTACTTGTGGATGAGCGCCCAGAAGAGGTTACAGATATGCAAAGAAGCGTGCAAGGAAGCGTATTTAGCTCGACTTTTGATCTCCCTTCGACAAGCCACATTCGCGTAGCAGAGCTTGTCTTAGAACGTGCTAAACGCGAAGTTGAAAATGGCAAGGATGTCGTAATTTTGCTAGATTCTATCACGCGTTTGGCTAGAGCCTATAATGCAGTCACACCTCCAAGTGGCAAGGTTTTAAGCGGTGGCGTTGATGCAAACGCACTTCATAAGCCAAAGCGATTTTTTGGCGCAGCGCGCAATATCGATCAAGGCGGAAGCCTAACAATCATCGCTACTGCGCTTATTGAGACAGGTTCTAGGATGGATGAGGTGATTTTTGAAGAGTTTAAAGGCACGGGAAATAGCGAGATTGTATTAGCGCGAAATATCGCAGATCGCAGAATCTATCCGGCATTTGACATTCTAAAATCTGGCACGAGAAAAGATGAACTACTCCTAGGCAAAGAAAAACTTACAAAAGTATGGATGCTTCGAAGTGTAATGCAGCAGATGGATGATATCGAAGCACTAACTTTTATCTACTCTAAAATGCAGCAAACCAAAGATAATGAAGAATTTTTAAACAAAATGAATGAATCAGAATAAGCTAAAGCAAATGAAGCTTGGAATTTTTGATAGTGGGGTTGGCGGATTAAGCGTTGCGCGAAGCATTCTAGAATCTAGAATCTTTGAGAGTGTTATTTATTATGGCGATACAGCACGCGTGCCTTATGGCGTGAAGGATAAAGATACGATTATTAGATTCTCGCTTGAAGCACTTGAATTTTTTAAACAGCATCAAGTTGATATGCTTGTCATTGCGTGTAACACGGCAAGTGCTTATGCGCTAGATTCTCTGCAGACAAATGCGACTTTTCCTATCGTTGGTGTGATTGAACCTGGGATTGTGGCTTTGAAAAATATCATAAATGATAAAGATAAAAACATCCTAGTCATCGCCACAAAAGCCACAATCAACTCAAAACAATATCAACAGCACTTAATAAATAACGGCTATACAAATATAAACGCGCTTGCAACAGGGCTTTTTGTCCCACTTGTCGAAGAGGGGCTGTATTCTGGAGATGTGCTAGATTCTGTGATGAAGCATTATTTTGCAGATATTCAAACACCAGATGTAATTATCCTTGGCTGCACACATTTTCCACTAATCGCAGAATCTATTAAAGCGTATTTTCAGCATAAAAGCATTTTAATCCACTCAGGCGATGCGATCGTACAGTTTCTAGAATCTAGCTATAATCTTAAGCCAAATCAAGCCAAATCCACACAAATTGAGTTTTTCGCATCAAGCGATGTGGAGAGTTTAAAACGATGTGCTAAAACTTGGTGCAAAGGGTTGCTTAAGGAGCTATAATGAAAAATGAAAAAACAGATGGCGTGATTCGCTTTTCAATCTCATTAGAACCTGCATTGCTAAAAAAACTTGATGAGCGCATTATTCATCAGGGTTATGCCTCGCGCTCAGAATTAGTGCGCGATATGATTCGTGAAAAACTTATCCAAGAAGAATGGCAAGATAAGGATAAGATCAATTCCGCTGTGCTCGTGCTTGTCTATGATCATCATCGCCACGAGCTTAATCAGCGCATTATTGATATTCAGCATAAGGCTAAAATCAAGATTCTATGCACCACACATATACATACCGATATGTATAATTGCTTAGAGACGATTATCTTAAATGGTAAGGCAGATGAGATTCAAAGCTTTACATTTGAGATCGCAGGGCTAAAGGGCGTTAAATTTGCCAAGCTCACGCCAATAAGTAGCTTTTATGATGAGTGATATTGCACTTTTTGGTGGGAGCTTTGATCCGCCGCATATCGGGCATCTTGAGATTATTGAGAATTTGCATAAAAGCTTTGATGAAGTTGTAATAATCCCAGCTTATCGCAATCCGTTTAAGGAAAGCTTTTATGCGCCATTACAAAAGCGTCTTAGCTGGATGGAAGAGCTTTGTGCGCCTTTTAGCAATGTTAGCGTGAGTGATTTTGAGTTGCAAAAAAATGCCAAAGAATCAAGGGTTGTGTATGCAATCGATTGGGTTAGATTCTTTGCTAAAGATAATGCAAATCTCACACTTGTAATTGGTGCTGATAATGTGCAATCTTTACATAAATGGAAGGATTTTAGTGAGTTAGAAAGGCTTGCTAAATTTTTGATTATAAATCGTGAAAGCTTTGAAAGCACAACTTCTTATCCAACTATTACGATAAAAAATGCTAATATTTCATCCACGCAAATCCGCGACCAGATTCTACAAGGCAAGAATCTACAAACCTTGCAAGGACTTCAAGGTTTTAATGGGACTCTAAAAAATCAGATTTTAGAAACTTATAAAGGAATTAAATGAATGAGAATCTTACAAAGCGTGCAAATGTGATCTACAAACTGCTTGATGAGAAAAAGGGCGAGCAAATTGAAGTTTTTGATCTAGAATCTAAAGATTACATTACAGATTGTGTAATCATCGCTACGGCTTTGGCTGGCAAGCATTCTTTTGCGCTTTTGGATCATCTTAAAAGTGAGCTTAAGAAAAATGGTGAGATTTTTTATAGCACAGATGAAGAAAGCGAGGATTGGTTGATTGCTGATTTGGGCGAGATTATGGTGCATATTTTTACTGAAAATACTAGAAAACGTTTTAATTTAGAAGAGTTTTTAAATGAATATTTCATCAAGCAAAAAAATGCGAATTGACCTGCACAATCATACGCCACTTTGTAATCACGCCATAGGTAGCCCACAAGATTATATCGCTAAAGCGCGCAATCTTGGCATAGATGTGTATGGA
Source organism: uncultured Helicobacter sp. (assembly GCA_965120395.1). Lineage (GTDB taxonomy): Bacteria > Campylobacterota > Campylobacteria > Campylobacterales > Helicobacteraceae > Helicobacter_B. The sequence goes on along the minus strand of CBCPND010000009.1, from coordinate 25,156 downwards.
TTCTCTTGTCATGCGCCAATGGAATTTGATAAAAAATATAGAATGTCAAAAGGCGATATTCCACGCTATTTAGATGAGATAAACGCGCTTAGATGGCAAAATAAAGATATTGAGATTTTGCTTGGCTTTGAAGTGGATTTTATAAAAGGGCACGAAGAGTTGATAGAATCTTGTGTGATAGAATCTGATGTGGATTATTTGATTGGTTCTGTGCATTTTTTGGATGATTGGGGCTTTGATAATCCGGAATTTATAAGCGAGTATGCTAAACGCGATGTGGCTAAATGTTGGGAGTTGTATTTAGATTCTATCAAAGCAATGGCGCGAAGTGGGCTTTTTGATATTGTTGGGCATTTGGATTTGTTTAAGCTTTTTGGCTTTGAGATGCCAAGCTTTCTAGAATCTAAGCTAGATTCTACGCTTAAAGTGATCGCAGACTCTCAAATGTGCCTTGAGATTAACTCTGCTGGCTTGCGTAAAAAGATAAAAGAGCCTTATCCGAGTTTAGCGGTTTTGCAAAAGGCTTTTAAGCTTGGCATTCCAATTACTTTTGGTTCAGATGCGCATAGTGTGGAGCAAGTTGGCTTTGGCTATGATGAATGCGTGAAGTTAGCTAAACAAGCTGGCTATACAACAGCACAAATTTATCGTAAGAAAAAGCCAATAAGCGTTGAATTCTAGCTGCGATTAAATAATAATATAAGCTAGTTTTGCTATAATCACGAAATTTTATCCATCTCAATCTAACTATGGAGATTTTATGCTGACGCTTAAAGAAGCCTTGCTGTTGCCAAAACAAGAGCAACAAAACCTCAAAAAAACAATCCAAGAAGAAGCTAAAAAGCAGCTCGAACTTAACGCCTACATTGATTTTTCAGATGACAATTATGAAGGCGTGCCAATTTTAATTAAAGATAATATCAATGTCAAAGGCTGGGAAATTACTTGTGCGAGCAAGATTCTAAAGGGTTATATTGCACCTTATAATGCAAGCGTGATTGAGAATTTGCATAAAAATGGAATGAGTGCTTTTGGGCGCGCGAATATGGATGAGTTCGCAATGGGAAGCACGACAGAATCTAGCTGTTATGGACGCACGAAAAACCCTAAAGACACATCACGTGTGCCGGGCGGAAGCTCTGGTGGGAGTGCCGCGGCAGTTGCAGCTAAAATTGCCATTGCTGCGCTTGGAAGCGACACAGGTGGATCGATTCGCCAACCAGCTGGACTTTGCGGATGTGTGGGCTTAAAGCCAACTTATGGAAGAGTAAGTCGCTATGGGCTTGTAGCATATAGTTCAAGCTTAGATCAGATTGGACCAATCACGCAGAATGTCGAGGATTGTGCGATTTTACTTGATGCGATAAGTGGCGCTGACGCTAAAGATTCTACTTGTGAGAATCTAGAATCTTTGCAGACTTTTAGCAAGCTTGATGGGAATAGAGGGTTGAAAGTTGGGGTGTTGAAGGATTTTTTAAAGGATGCAGATTCTGTGATTGCCAATGCTTATGAGGATACGATTAAGATTCTAGAATCTAATGGCTGTGAGATTATCCCTAAAAAGATGATTGATACAAATTTCCATATCTCAACTTATTATATCCTCTCCACTGCGGAGGCAAGCTCGAATTTGGCGCGCTTTGATGGTGTGCGCTATGGGAATAGAATTGAGAGTAGTTCTTTGAGTGATTTATATGTTAAAACGCGCACACAAGGCTTTGGTGAAGAGGTGAAAAACCGCATTTTGCTTGGAAGCTTTGTATTAAGTAGTGGATATTATGAGGCATATTATCTTAAAGCCCAGAAAATGCGCAATCTCATTAAACAGCAGTATGATGAGATTTTTAACGAAGTGGATGTGATCTTATGTCCAACCACCCCAAGCGTCGCACCGAAGTTTTGCTCAGCACAAAGTCCGCTTGAGATGTATTTAAGCGATATTTACACTATAGGGGCGAATCTCGCAGGACTTCCAGCGATTAGTATTCCCGTAGCAGAATCTGAAGGTTTGCCTATTGGGATGCAGTTTATTGGCAGGGCATTTGAAGAGCAAGATATTTTAGACATCGCGTATGGTTTGGAGCGTAGCTTGCAAGGTTAAGCCTAAAACAAGTTAAGGAGGTTAGGATGAAAATCAGGCAAAAGGCACTTACTTTTGAGGATATATTGCTGCTCCCTCTTTATTCTGAGATTCTACCAAAAGATGTTGATACCAGCTCAAAACTCACTAAAAATATCACATTAAATATCCCCTTTGTCTCTGCAGCGATGGATACGGTTACAGAATATCAAACAGCAATTGCAATGGCACGCTATGGTGGCATAGGCATTATCCATAAAAATATGTCAATAGATAGACAAGTAGAACAGATTAAAAAGGTCAAAAAAAGCGAAAGTGGAATTATTCAAGACCCAATTTTTATCCAAGCAAATCGCTCATTGGCAGATGCGCGAGTCATTACGGATAATTACAAAATCTCAGGCGTGCCTGTTGTTGATGATAATGGTGTGCTTATTGGAATCTTAACAAATCGCGATATGCGCTTTGAGAAGGATTTATCTCGAAGCATTGGTGAAGTGATGACAAAGATGCCTTTAGTTACGGCAAATGTCGGTGTGAGTTTGGATGAAGCACAGCAGATTATGCATAAACACAGAATCGAAAAGCTTCCCATAGTCGATAAAAATAACATTCTAAAAGGACTCATCACCATTAAAGATATTCAAAAACGCATAGAATATCCACAAGCCAATAAAGATTCTATGGGGCGATTACGCGTTGGTGCGGCTATTGGTGTAGGACAACTTGATAGGGCAGAATCTTTGATTCAAGCAGGCGTGGATGTGATCGTGCTAGATTCTGCACACGGACATTCAAAAAATATCATCACAACATTAGAGAATCTAAAGCATAGCTTTGAAATTGATGTTATTGTAGGGAATGTCGTTACACCTGAAGCTACGGCGGATTTAATCAAAGCTGGTGCGGATGCGATAAAAGTAGGCATTGGTCCAGGAAGCATCTGCACGACAAGAATTGTCGCGGGAGTTGGTATGCCTCAAATTTCTGCCATTGATGGATGTGCGCAAGTTGCAAGCAAGAAAAATGTGCCAATTATCGCTGATGGCGGGATTAAATATTCTGGTGATGTGGCAAAAGCATTAGCTGTGGGTGCTTCAAGCGTGATGATAGGAAGCTTGTTAGCAGGCACAGAGGAGAGTCCGGGTGATTTGGTGCTTTATCAAGGCAGGCAGTATAAAAATTATCGCGGGATGGGAAGCATTGGCGCAATGAGTAAGGGAAGCTCAGATCGCTATTTCCAAGAAGGTATGGCGAAAGATAAACTCGTCCCTGAAGGTATAGAAGGGCGCGTTCCATATCGTGGAAAAATAGGCGATGTATTGCATCAATTAGTCGGTGGGCTACGAAGTTCGATGGGGTATTTGGGTGCGCCAAATATCCAAACTCTTTATGAGAGAGCGGAGTTTGTCGAGATCACATCAGCTGGATTACGAGAATCTCACGTGCATGATGTTGATATCACAAAAGAAGCGCCAAATTATCACGGCTGATAATGTGGCTTAAAACTGCCGATGGCTCACAAACTGCCTTTAGCAATGCGTATCAAGAATGTTACTCTAGTATAAGTGATGGCGCTAAAACAGAAAAGCTTAATAAGCACATTTTACCAGCTTTTGTGCATTATGAAAATCTAAGCCGCGAGAATCTAAGTGAGGTTAGGATTCTGGATATTTGCTTTGGGCTCGGTTACACGGCGTTTTTGAGTGCAGAGCATTATTCCAAGGCTTGCATAAAGACGCATATCATTTCGCTTGAGCAAGATAAATCAACCCTCGACCTTGCACGAAAAATCCATAATCTCAATCCAAAAATCATAAAACATTTGCAAGATTCTAGAGAAATAGAGATTTATAGGGATGTTTCTTTGCGCGTAATTTGGGGTGATGCAAAGGCAAATATGCAGAATCTTGTGTCAGATAGTTTTGATATCATCTATCAAGATCCTTTTAGCTTTGATAAGAATCCAGAGCTTTGGGATGAGGATCATTTTAAGCAGCTTTTTAGATTACTTAAGGGTTCTGGAATAATTACGACTTATACGACAAAGGCGCGTGTGCGAGAGATCGCAAGGGATTGTGAGTTTTTAGTTTATAAATTTATACCGAAAAACACGCGTCAATCAAGCTTGTTTTCAAAAATGCCTTTAAGCTTGCAAAATGCACATTTATGGAATCCATAAGCCTGCTTAGCTAAAAATATTTGTTATAGATTCTAATCGGAGTGCAAATTGCTTATAGATAAAAGATTAAAATAATCAGTATAAGGATATACGATGAGCTACACGCATTTACATTTACATACAGAATATTCGCTTCTTGATGGTGCAAATAAAATCGGGATTCTAGCTAAGCGCATTAAAGAGCTTGGAATGACAAGTGTTGCGATGACTGATCACGGGAATATGTTTGGCGCGATTGATTTTTACACAAAGATGAAAAAATACGGAATCAAGCCCATCATAGGTATAGAAACTTATTTGCATAATAATGAAGATCTCACAGATAAAACCACAAAGCAACGTTATCATCTTTGCTTATATGCCAAAGATCAAGAAGGTTATAAGAATCTTATGGCTTTAAGCTCAAAGGCTTTTATTCACGGATTTTATTACTATCCTCGCATCAATAAAAAGCTTTTAAAGGAGCATAGCAAGGGGCTTATTTGTTCTTCTGCGTGCTTGGCTGGGGAAGTGAGCTGGAATCTGAATCTTAGCGATAGGAATGTGCGTTTGGGTGCAGCTGGATATGAAGCAGCAAAGAAGGCTGCCCTTGAGTATAAAGAAATCTTTGGTGAGGATTTTTATCTCGAAATTATGCGCCACGGGATTGCAGAGCAAGAAAATATTGATGAACAAATTATTCAAATTTCACAAGAGACAGGCATTAAAATTATTGCGACAAATGATGCGCACTATCCGATAAAAGAAGATGCAGATTTTCAAGAAGTGGCGATGTGTGTAGGAATGGGAAAAACTTTAGGCGAGAAAAGTCGCTTGCGCCATAGTGTGCAAGAATTTTATGTCAAATCCCCACAAGAGATGCAAATGCTCTTTGCTGATATTCCAGAAGCTTTGCAAAACACGCAAGAAATCGCCCAAAAATGCAATCTTGAGATTGATCTTAAAGATGATAAATTCAACCCTCCAACCCCACCTTCTTATAAATTTACAGCTGAGCGTGCAGCACAAGAAGGGCTTGATTTACAAAGTGATGATGAGTATTTCAAGCATAAATCAAGACAGGGCTTGCAAAAGCGCCTAAAAATCATTCCAGAATCCAAGCATCAAATATATAAAGATAGGCTTGAGTATGAGCTTGATGTGATTTCTAGGATGAAATTTTCAGGATATATGCTTATTGTTTGGGATTTTATCAATTATGCTAAGCGTGAGGGAATCCCAGTTGGTCCGGGACGCGGAAGTGCAGCTGGGAGCTTGGTTGCGTTTTGTTTAGAGATTACAGATATTGATCCGCTTAAGTATGATTTGCTTTTTGAGCGGTTTTTAAATCCTGAGCGCGTATCAATGCCAGATATTGATACGGATTTTTGCCAGCGAAGGCGCGGGGAAGTTATAGATTATATGATCAATCGCTATGGCAAATATAATGTCGCACAAGTTATTACCTTTGGTAAAATGCTTGCTAAAGGCGTAATTCGCGATGTTGCGCGCGTGCTTGATATGCCTTATAAAGAAGCTGATGAGTTTGCAAGGCTTGTTCCAGATAAGCTTGGAATCACTTTGCAAGGATATGAGAAAAATGGCGAGTTTGTGCCGGGTGCTTGGGAGCTTGAGCCAAAGATTAAAGAAATAGTTGAGCAAAACCCCCTTGCTAAGAAGGTTTGGGAGTATTCTTTAAAGCTTGAAGGCTTTAATCGAAATGCAGGTACGCACGCTGCAGCACTCGTTGTAGATTCTGAGAAAGAGTTATGGCATAAGACTCCGCTTTATGCGAGTGATAAAACTGATGGAATGATTGTTACGCAGTATTCTATGAAATATCTTGAGCCTGTGGATTTGATAAAGTTTGATTTTTTAGGTTTAAAGACGCTCACTGTGATAAATGATGCGCTAAATTTAATTAAAGAGCGCTATGACAAAGAGATTGACTTTCTAAGCGAAGATATAAATGATCCAAAAGTCTATAAAATCATCCAAAGTGGTAATACGCTTGGAATCTTCCAGATAGAATCTGGGATGTTTCAAGGACTTAATCGCAGATTAAAGCCAACAAATTTTGAAGATATTATCGCCATTATTGCGCTTGGGCGACCCGGACCTATGGAATCTGGAATGGTTGATGACTTTGTCAATCGCAAGCACGGATTAGAACCTATAAAATATATGTTTGATGCGCTAGAGCCGATTTTAAAGCCAACTTATGGGACGATTGTCTATCAAGAGCAAGTTATGCAAATTGTGCAAACAATTGGTGGATTCTCGCTTGGTGAAGCAGACTTAATTCGTCGCGCTATGGGGAAAAAAGATGAGCAAATTATGGCAGATAATAAGCTTAAATTCACCCAAGGGGCGCAAAAGAATGGTTATGATAAGGCTAAGGCTGAGGAGCTTTGGGATTTGATTGTTAAATTTGCAGGATATGGGTTTAATAAATCACATTCTGCGGCTTATGCGATGGTTACTTTTCAAACGGCGTATTTGAAAACTTATTATGAGCACGAATTTATGGCAGCCTTATTAACGAGTGAATCTCATAAAATAGAATCTGTCGCAAAATACATCGAAGCGACCAAGGCGCTTGGAATTGAGATTCTGCCACCTCACGTTAATATGTCTGCACAAAGTTTTAGTGTCGTTGATGTCAAAAATGCCAATGGCAAGAAAGTGAAGAAAATCGTCTTTGGACTCGGTGCGATTAAGGGCGCTGGAGAAGAGCCTTTGAGAAATATCATTGAGAATCGCAAGAAAGAAGGTGAGTTTAAGAGCTTGGAGGATTTTGTCTCAAGGGTTGATTTTTCTAAATTGACAAAGCGGATTTTAGAGCCTTTGGTGAAATCTGGAAGCTTGGATGGATTAGGCTATACAAGAGCGTGTATGATTGAGAATCTAGATAGAATCTGTGAGATAGGGCGCGCTAAAAATCGGCTTAATAATTCTGTGGGAGAGTCATTATTCTTTGATGTGCCAGAGGAGATTGTTAGTGAGGTTTCACTTGGATTAAAAGATATTCAAGAACTCAATCAAAAAACCTTGCTTGAGTATGAGTATGAATGCTTGGGGATTTATGTCTCTGGACACCCACTAGAAGAATATAAAGATGAGATAAAGAGCATTAAAGGCATAGTCGAAATATCACAAATTCAAGAGCTAGAATCTAACTCAAGCGCAATGCTTGCGGGCAAGATTTTTGATCTTAAAAAGCGAGTTGGCAAAAAAAGTGGAAAACTCTATGTAATCGCAAGTTTTATGGATCTATCCGGAAGTATGGAGCTTACGCTTTTTGAGCGACATTTAGAGATTTTAGAGACTTGTGATTTAAATGAGCCTGTTGTCCTAAAAGGCAGGATTGAAGATCGCAAGGAGGCAGTTAGCTTTCAGCTTTTTGATATTTTGAATTTACAAAGTGCAAAAAACCAAAAGATACGTTTGAAATTTAGGCAAAAAAACTCCAATAACCTCGATCATAATGATAGCTTTGACAATATGGATAATGTTGATGATGTCGATATGAGCATACCCATTGATATGCGACCAAGTGATTTAGAAAACTCAACCTGCCCGATAGGCATCATTCTTAATCGAAATATTGAAGTTGCACAATTGCAAAAAATATCAGAATTTGCCAAAAATAATAAAGGTGAGCGTGAATTACGCGTGATTATAAAAGAACAAGATAGACAATATGTCTTTGTGAGCGCATTTAAGGTTAATGATAGGATTAAGCAAGAGTTTCAAGATTATCAATGGCAAGATTTAATTGTGTAGCATAAAGTTATTTTTATCCAAAATGCGTTAGAATCTGCTTTCATTTTTGATTAAGGATGGGTAATGGCAATTTTGCCTGATGATTTGTTAGATAGGATTAGGGAATCTAAAAGTTTGGATTCTTTGGAATCTGTGCGTGTTAGCGTCATTGGTAAAAAGGGAATCTTAACGCAAGAATTTAGCGCGCTACGGAATCTACAAGGCGAAGAGAGAAAGTCATTGGCTCAGAATCTAAACTTAATGCGCCAAGAATTTGAGAATCTATACACCCAAAAAAGGCAAGAACTCGAGCAGGAAGTTGTGCTTAAAGCCCTAGAGTCTCAAAAAATTGATGTAAGTTTATTTAACCTAGAATCTAAGCGTAGCATTGGACATCCTATAAATTACATTAAAGATAAGATTATTAAATACTTTGTGAGTATGGGTTATGAGCTTCGTGAAGGTCCTTTGGTGGAGGATGATTTTTATAATTTTCAAGCGCTAAATCTGCCAGAATATCATCCAGCACGCGATATGCAAGATACATTTTATTTTAATGATTCAAAGCTTTTGCGCACGCACACCTCACCTGTGCAAATCCGCACGATGTTAGAGCAAACTCCGCCAATTAAAATGATCTGCCCGGGTGCGACTTTTAGACGTGATTATGATGTGACGCATTCTCCGATGTTTCATCAAATCGAAGGTCTTGTTGTGGATGAAAAAGGCAAGGTAAATTTCACGCATTTAAAATACATCTTAGAAGATTTCTTGCGCTATATGTTTGGCGATATAAAAATTAGATTCCGCGCATCATTTTTTCCTTTCACAGAGCCAAGTGCGGAGGTTGATATATCTTGCATTTTTTGTAAAGGAGATGGCTGTAGGGTTTGCTCAGGCACGGGCTGGCTTGAGGTTTTGGGTTGTGGAGTTGTTGATGATAATGTATTTAGGGCAGTTAATTATGAGAATGTAAGCGGATATGCCTTTGGTTTAGGGATAGAGCGCTTGACGATGTTAAGTTTTGGAATCAATGATTTAAGAAGTTTTTTTGAGACAGATTTAAGATTATTGGAGCAATTTTAATGATTATCTCAACCGCGCTTTTATCGCAATTTATTGATATTTCTAATATTGAGATTGATGAGCTTTGTGAGAGTTTAAACGATATTGGCATCGAGGTTGAGGAACTCATAAAGATTAGAATCCACGAAAAAGTCATAGTTGGTAAAATTGCTTCAATAGCGCCACATCCAAATGCCAATAAGCTTAATGTATGTCAGGTTGATATTGGAAAGCAGACACTACAAATCGTTTGTGGTGCAAAAAATGTAAAACAAGATCAATTTGTAGCATTAGCGCTTGAAGGTGCGATCTTGCCAGCACAAAATGAAAGCAAGCCTTTAGAGATTAAAAAGACAGCTTTGCGTGGGGTTGAGAGCTTTGGGATGATTTGTTCAAGTAGCGAGCTTGGGCTTGCTAAAATCAATGAAGGTATTATGATTTTAGATTCTAGCGTAGGTGAGCTTGAACTTGGAAAGCCATTGTGTGAGTATGGGATGTTTAATCAATTTATTATTGATGTATCCATAACGCCAAATCGCGGGGATTGCTTGAGTGTGCTAGGCATTGCGCGCGAGTTAGTCGGGGTGTATGGACTTCCTATCAAGCTCCCACAAGAAAAAGATTATGGACTTGTTTTTGGAGTGGATAGGGCACTTAGGCTTCATATTGAGCGCAAAATCGAGTCTTTGTTGCTTTATAAAGTGGTTGAGATAAATGATATTGAAACGACCTTGCAAATGCAGCTAATGCTTGCTTATAGCGGTATGCTTAAAGACAATCCCTTGCAGAATTATAAAAACTTCGCGACTTATATGACAGGTGTTCTTTTTAATCTTTATCCAATTGCGAAATCTGCGCAGATTCCAGCTGTATTTAATATTAAAAAAGACTCAAGCGGTTTAGAGCGGGTGATGGATTCTAATGATGAAGAGCTATCCGCCATTGGTTTAAAAAATAACATTGATGAAAGCAAGCTAGATCATCTCTCATCATTTATCGTGATTGAGGCAAATCACTCTAATCCTGAGTTCATCTCGCGCTTTTTATTTGCGCATAAGATTCCAAGCGATAAGGATGTCACTTATTACTCCACGCGAGGAAGCAATCCGCAATTGCTTATAGGGATGAACTTTTTGTGCGAGCTTTTAAATGATTATGCGCAGTGTTCTGTTTATTCTGGGCATTATAGGCTTAATTTTGCACAAGAGAATCGCCATAATTTTATTAGCATATCTTTTAAAGAGATAGAAGATATTATTGGTAAAAATGTCAATCAAGAAGAGATTATTACGATTCTAAAAAGGCTTAATTTTGAGATCGAAGCTAATGGCGATGGTGTGTTTTTTAGAATCACTCCACCAGAATATCGCTTTGATATTCAATCAGCCCAAGATGTTGCTGAGGAGTTTTTGCGTATATATCGCATAAAAAATATTCCTTCAATTCCTTATAGTGGAGCACAAAAGCGCGGAATCAGTGATACCTTGCTTAAATATTATAATAAAAGAGATTTAGCAACAAGAGCCATTGCTATGGGGTTTTTTGAGGCTATACATTATGTCTTTTATCAACGTAGTAAGCTTATTGAATGGAATCTCCCTGTCTTGCAAGAGAAGCTTGAGCTTACAAATCCAATTACAAATGAGCTTGATACTTTGCGCACGAGCCTACTTCCAGCACTTTTTGATTCCATAGAACGTAATCAGAATCTAGGCTATAAAAATATCAAGATGTTTGAGATTGGAAGTGTGTATGATGAGAATCGAGTAGAATCTACCAAAATGGCATTTGTCGCAAGTGGCTTGCGGATTAAAGAAGCCTATCCACATCCAAAGGGCGTAAAATGGGATTTTTACTCATTTTGTGAAGTAGTATCAAAAGTTATTGGGCATTTTGAGCTTGAAGCAGAATCTAACGCGCCAATTTTTGCCCATCCTTATCAGTTTGCAAACATTTTACAAAATAAGCAAAAAGTAGGAATTATTGGTAAGCTTCATCCGGTATTTGCTAAAAAATATGACATTCAAGAGGCATTTTTCGCAGAAATTGACACGCTAAATATTCCACATCCAAGTAATGCGCAAGAATTCTCTAAATTCCACCCAAGCCAGCGCGACTTGACAATAATCATCAATAAAAACACTCCATTTTCAGTGATTAAAAAAGAGATTTTAGAATCCCAAATCCCACACTTACAAAGCATTTATCCGCTTGATATTTATGAGGATTCTAATTTTTATCTGACAATTAGAGTGATCTTTGAATCGTTTGAGAAAAGCCTCACAGAAGAGCTTATAAATAATGAAATACAAAAAATATTAAAGATTTTAGAATCTAAGTTTGGCGCTAAGCTTAAGGTTTAGAATGCTAAAAGTATCGCCAAAAAATTGTGGCTTTAAATTAGAATTAGATTCTATCGCACCAGATAAGTCAATCTCGCATCGAAGTGTTATTTTTAGCCTTTTAAGTAATAAGATAAGCGTGATTGGCAATTATTTGCAAGGTGAAGATACTCTACATTCACTTCAAATCGCACAAAACTTAGGCTTGCAAGTTGAAAAACTAGATTCTAACCATTTGCGCCTAACTCCGCCAAAATCCATTAAAGAGCCAACAGATGTGCTAGATTGCGGAAATGCAGGCACAGCGATGCGCTTATACACAGGATTGCTGGCAGCAAATAATGGGTTTTTTGTGTTAAGTGGCGATAAGTATTTAAATCAAAGACCGATGAATCGTGTGATTACGCCACTTCGTGAGATTGGTGCTGAGATTTTTAGCCGTGAGGGTGGATTTGCGCCAATTGGAATTATTGGCAAGAAATTGAAAGGCTTTAAGTTTCAAAGCCAAATTTCTTCAGCTCAAGTAAAATCCGCGATGATTCTAGCTGCATTGCAAGCAAGCGAGCCTAGCGTGTATGTCGAGCAAGAGCTAAGTCGTGATCATACCGAGAGGATGCTTATTGGAATGGGTGCGGATTTAAAGATTATAGAATCTAGCACTTTAGATTCTAGCACACCAGAGATTTTGGAATCTAAAATCCTAGAATCTAAACCTTCTAGCACGCAAAGTATTGTGATAAAGCCACTTAGCAAACCTTTAGAATCTATCTGTCTTGAGATTCCAGCAGATCCTTCAAGTGCGTTTTTCTTCGCACTAGCCGCAGCGATTACGCCTAAAAGTGAAGTTATTTTAAAAAATGTGCTTTTAAACAAAACGCGCATAGAAGCCTTTGAAGTGCTTAAAAAAATGGGCGCAAAGGTTGAGTTCAACAAGCTAGATTCTACATATGAGGATGTTGGCGATATTTATGTAGCGCATAATGAGTTGCACGGGGTTATCATAGAAGAAAATATCTCTTGGCTCATTGATGAAATTCCAGCATTAAGTATTGCTATGGCATTAGCAAGTGGCACAAGCGAAGTTAGAAACGCAAAAGAGCTTCGTGTGAAAGAAAGCGATAGAATCAAAGCTGTAATTCAGAATCTACGCGTTTTGGGGATTGAATGCGAAGAAAAAGAAGATGGGTTTAGAATCTTTGGCGCAGAGTTTAAGGGCGGAGAGATTGAAAGCTTTGGGGATCATAGGATTGCTATGAGCTTCGCTATCGCTGGGCTTGTAGCACCTGTAAGCATACAAGATTATGAATGTATAAATATCTCATTTCCAAATTTTTTAGAGATTCTAGCTAGAATCACAAGAATTGATTTGGAGTAGATTATGGAAATTAGGCTTGCTAAGAAATATGGATTTTGTTTTGGCGTGAAGCGTGCTATTAAGATTGCTGAAAAAAATAAAAATAGCTATACTTTAGGACCACTTATTCATAATTATCAAGAGATAAATCGATTGCAAAAAGACTTTAATGTGAGCTTGCAAGAAAATTATGAAAATATAAAAGATTATGACAATATCAAAGAAGGCTCAACACTAATTGTCCGCACCCACGGGATTCCAAAAGATAGCCTAAAATCCATTAAAGAGCGCAATTTTAACATCGTTGATGCGACTTGTCCCTTTGTCGTCAAGCCTCAGCAAATCGTGGCTAAAATGAGCGAAGAAGGATATCAAATTATTATTTTTGGCGATATTGCGCATCCTGAGATTAAAGGCGTGATGAGCTATGCAAAAGATGTGCTTGTCATCGGGAATCTAAAAGATTTACAAAGCAAATCAATCAATCACAAAGTAGCCCTTGTCTCACAAACAACAAAGCAAATAGAAAAGTTTAAAGTCATTGCAAATTATTTGATGGAGCACTGCTATGAAGTGCGTATTTTTAATACAATTTGTAATGCGACTTTTGATAATCAAGGCGCTGCTAGAGAGCTAAGCAAAGAAGTTGATGTGATGATAGTTGTGGGTGGAAAAACTTCTTCAAACACGAAACAACTTTTAATTATCTCGCAAGAAAACTGCCCAGATAGCTATTTGGTCGAGAATGAAAAAGAGATAAAAAAAGAGTGGTTTGTAGGCAAAAAAATATGCGGAATCACAGCTGGGGCTTCAACGCCTGATTGGATTGTGCAGAATGTAAAATCACATATTGCTCAATTGGATTCCAAAACAAAATAGCTTTAAAGCTTATTAAAGCCAACTTTAAATACAATAGGAATATTTTTTAACAAAGGCTTATGGATGCGAGTCGTTTTAGAAGACATTGAAGATAATGGTGAGTTTGCCAAATTGCTCGAAGAGCACGAGAAAAAGGAGGAAGTCGGGCAAGTTAAAGCAGGTAAAATTATTGCCGTGCAGGAGAATGGGGTTTTGGTTGATGTGGGCGAGAAGATTGAGGGGTTTTTAGGGCTTTCAGAGGTTGCTAATAAAGATGGCGAGATTCCATTTCAAGTGGGTGATGTTATAGATGTTTTTGTCAGCAATACTAGGGGTGAAAGACCTAGCGTGTCCTATAAAAAGGCTTTAAAAATAAGCAAAATCCGCGATAAGATTCGCGAGCTAGGAAGTGATTTTAAGGATAAAATTATTGAAGGTAAGATCATTCATAAAAATAAAGGTGGATATATCGTAGAATCTGATGGGGTGGATTATTTTATGCCTAGAAATGTCGCAGCGCTTAAAGATTCAAGCAAAAGCATAAACAAAAAGATAAAAGCCTGTATTATTGATGTAAGACCTAAAGAGAATTCTATTATTGTTTCGCGAAAGAGATTTTTTGAGATTGATGATAAGCGACAGTCTGAAGGGATAGAGAAGTTACTACAGAGCAATGAAATTTGCAATGGCATCATAAGGGGCATTACAAGTTTTGGGGTTTTTGTAGAAGTTGATGGAGTAAGAGGATTGGTGCATTATACAGAAATTAGCCATAAGGGTCCCGTCAATCCCGCTAAACTTTATAAAGAAGGGGATAGTGTCGCACTCAAAGTGCTTGGATATGATAAAGATAAGCAGAGACTATCTTTTTCAATAAAGGCAGCAAGTGAAGATCCTTGGAAAGAGATACAAAATGAGATTAAAAAGGGCTATACCATTAAGGTTGTGGTGAGTAATATCGAACCTTATGGGGCATTTGTAGATGTGGGGAATGGTATAGAAGGGTTTTTACATATTTCTGAAATCTCGTGGAGTAAGGATATTAAGCACCCTCAGGATTATTTGGAAGTAGGGCAAGAAATTGATGTTGAAGTCATCGAGATTGATGCAGAAAGCAGAAGGTTGCGCGTCTCTCTTAAAAGCCTTACCCAAAAGCCTTTTGATGAATTTGTTAAACAACACAAAGCAGGTGATGAGCTTGAAGGTAGGGTTGTAACTTTGACTGATTTTGGGGCATTTATCGCTTTTGGCGCAGTGGATGGGCTATTGCACAATGAAGATGCATTTTGGGAAAAAGGGCGAAAATGCAAGGATAATTTTAAAGTAGGCGACACAATAAAGGTGCAGATTCTTAAAATTGATGCTCAAAATCAGCGCATTTCTTTGAGTCTTAAGGCATTGGCAGAATCTCCGGCTGAAATCTTTGGTAAGAGCCATAAAATCGACAGCATCGTGAAGGGTAAAATCATTGATATTAAGGATTTTGGTGTGTTTATTAGAATTGATGAGATGGATGCTTTAATTAAAAATGATGATCTCTATCCGCTCAAAAAAGAAGAGCTTAAAAATGGCGATGAAATCAAGGGCATACTGGTTGCGATTGATAAGCAAAACAATCGCATTCGCGTTTCGGTTAAAAAGCTAGAGCGCCAAAAACAAAAAGAAGAAATTAAAGCTTTTAATTCTGATGATAAGATGACTTTAGGAGATTTACTTAAAGATAAAATCTAGTAAGAAGTTGCGATGGGTATTAAGATTTTTTGGGTGATACTTATAGCGGGTATTGTTGGCGGTTCTTTTGGTTGGTTGATTTATTATAAAGGCACGATTGATAAACAACCACTTTTTGTAAAACATCTAAATGAAGCGCCTATCGCTGAAGCACCACAGCCCGTTATGGAGGGTTGGTTCGATAAGATTACACGATTTAGTAAGGATTATGCCTATCCTGCAGAAGAGCTTAATGTGCTGGTTGATTTTATCGACCCAAGCCAGAATCCTGTGCCTCAAAGATTGCTTATAAATGCCATTGATAGATATAGATTTTTGTGTGTGAGTGAGGTTTTGCGAAGTCAGAATGTGGAGTTTGCATATAGTAAAAATTATAACAGGGTTGATATTATCGTGTATTTACCTCACGATTACATAAAATCACAGAATCTAATGCAAGAATTGCGCTATTATGATGTTGCATACACTTATAAATAAAGGAGTAATAATGTATAAAATAGCAGTGTGTGATCATATTCATCAAGCGGGATTAGATTTGCTCTCATCGCAGAGCGATATAGAAATACAGAATTTAGCAGATTTGCCAAAAGATGAGTTGCTCAATCACCTTAAAGATGCAGATGTTGCTATCACGAGGAGTTCTACAGGCGTAGATTCTAGAATCTTGGAATTCTAATTGCATTTCTTATGTCAATTTACAATGCATATCCTAAAATCCTATGAAGTAGCGCAAGAATCCTAATTTCTTAACCTAAGAATTATCGTATTTTTTATGTCTATTTTTTGCATTCTAAATGCCAAATTTGCCAAAATTCAAGCTTTTAGACACACTATAAGACACAATTTTAATAACACGCTTCCAAAAGAGCAAAAAAACTATACCCTTTTTGCACTGCTTTTGTCAAGCGCTAGCGCTAAATTTCTAAAATCAAGCCATAACTAAACCCGCGCTAAACCTCACAAGCAAGGCTATGCAAAGCCAAAACAAAGTAAAATCCAAAGGCGTTAATTTTTTCACACTGCTTAAGGAAATCAAAAAAAACGCTACTATGCACTTATGATTTTGCTTTTTAAGGGTTTTATTATGAGATTAGTTTATGTTATTTGATTGGCTTTATGATTGTATTTAGCGGATGTTCTACTGCGTATTACAAGACATATCAAGATGAAGGCTACATAATTGATAAGCGCAAACTACTAGCTGTATATTATAAAAACGATACAGAATCTAGAAAGTTTGTAAAAGAGTTAGGCAGATTATTAGTAAAAAATGGTTTTGCTGTAAGCGATGAGAAGAATGCGGTTTGTGATTTATTATTTAACCTTGAAGAGCCAACTTATGAATTTACAGGAAGCTATACTACTTACAATACTTCTACGATCACAACTAATACAAGTGGCTCTATAGGTAGGAAGTCCTTTAGCGGTAGCTCTACAAGCACTATTACAACGCCACAAACTAATTATTACACATATAATGTAAACTTATAAAAAGATATATGCTTCTGTGTTTTGCGATATAAATGGTAAAAAAGAGATGGTTTGGGATGGCTTTGCAAGTATGAAGCTTAAAAAATATAAAGAAAATCAAGGAAAAGCTATTGATAATCTTGTAGCTTTGATAGGCAAGAATTATGAAGGCGATTTGCGTATCAGCAATCACTCTAAAAGCGGTAAAGATGACGTAGAAAAAGCCATAAACGAGCTAATAGAAAACACTTTTTATTTGTTAATGCAAATATAGGTGTAAGTTATGCAAGCGGTGGCTTTGATCTAAGTGGAATTATCTTTAATATTAATATGCCTTTAAATTTTCGCATAGGTTATATGCACTTTAAAAAGAAAATTTGGCTTTGGTGTAAATGCGGTTTATACTAGGGGTATTCATATATCTAGCCAGCTAGGAGTCGAAGTTATGGGCTTGGTTAGAAATATAAGAATTCTTGGTGATTTTGGGGATTTTTACCTCGCAGCTGGTATCACAAAAGATATAGGCTCTAAAATTAAGATTTCAACAATGAGTGGCACTAGCATCGTTACACGAGTTTTTGATGCAATTTATATGCCTGTGCGCTTTGGATTTATGTCTAACATCCCATCAAGCAATGTCTATGTGACATCAGAAATAAGCACAACCTTGCACCTTAGTGGTAAAAATTATATGTCTGATCTCTTTGCTTATAGCATCGGGTTATTGGTTCGTTTATAATAGGATTCTTTTACAGAATCCGCACACATAAGGCAAAGGATTTTTAAATGTTTAAAAAATTTTTTATGCTAGGTCTTTTTACGCTAACCCTTTGTTATGCCAAAGATTCGCGCGATGTTGATATGATTAAGTCTTTTGATAAGCATTTAGCAGATAAGCTGTAAGCTAAAAGCCCAGATTATGAAGGAGCTATGGCTTTAGTTTTTCTTGCTTGTGTTAAATCTAGGCTACCAAAGCTAGAAAAACTACCAAATCATATGACAAAAAAGATTTTATCAATCTTACAAATGGTAAAGCAGACCAAGTAGATAAAGACAAAATAGAAAATCATCTCTTTAGTTATACATTATTGCTTTGGGCTTCGATTAACAAAATTATTGATGATAATCAAGCTATTTTTAATGCTTTTGAAGCTCACCTTTTCCAAAAGAGTTAGCTGCTCTAAATATTCCTAAGTGGCAATCTGATATTTTACTAAAAAAATTTAGTGAATGGATTGTTATGCACAATAATGATAATAATGCAGAAGGCTTGGTGCGCGAACTTTATAAAAGAAATAATAAATCTAGCGCGCAAAACCCGCTTACCAACCAAATGAAAATATCCATAAGTTGCTTGAGCCAATTCGGCATTGTCACTAGGTCTTTGAATCTGTTGTTTATTTGTCAATATTGTTCCTTTCTATAATTAGGCGTAGCAATTCTATATCACAAGATAGTCCTTCTTTACGCCAATAAAATCCTAAACTTTCATTGCCTGATAGAACTGTGCGGTCCTTAACCCCGCTATAATTGAGCTTACAAAAGAATGAAATCTTTTTGACCAAAAAAGAATTGTGTTTTAGGATTTAAAATATGAAAAAATTAGAGCTTCAGGGCTTGGGAGTGGAGGACAAGGACAAGGGTATTATTTTTACATTTGACCCAGAACCAGAATTTAGAGTTGAATTTGAGGAAGCAAAAATGAATCAAGACAAAAATCAGAAATTAAGCCAAAAATCGATATAGAGGCAGTAAAACAGAGATTAGAATCATAACAGGAGGCGCAAGTATTCACCTTTTAATAGATTGATCTCTAAAATTGAAGCAATAACGCCAAAGTTTTATAATGATGAAGCAGTTATTGCTGTTTCAATTAGAGATGAGGATTTAAAACCTACTTCAGCACAATTCAATAGCGAACAAGATTTTCTAAATTGGTTTAATAATCACAAAATATAGCAAAAAATTTTCAAGCTTGTCGATGAAAATTTTTCATTAGCAGGCAACAGCTAACAGCCTCGTATAGCAAATTATCAACATCATAAGCTCCTGTATTTTTGATGTTGCAATTTGCTTTTTATTCCACAAGCATAGCTATAATTATCGACAAGCTCAATTAAAGCTAATCGTGAAATAAAAAGGGGGTTGCTATGCAGATAGACTTCTCAAAATATAGAAATATGAATCCTAGAGAAAAATTTAACGAGCTTTTTAAGAAAAAAATATTAAAAGTTCTGAATGAGAAAATCCAGCTTGAAAAAAGCGTTATAGGATTCTTGTAAGATGAGTTAAATTATTTTTTAGAAGCAGAGTTAAAAAGAGCTTGATGAAGTCATAGAGGAAATTAGAAGTGGCGGTGGCACGACCTGTAAGAGTATGGAGGAATTCAAAAGAAAAACAGTAGAGAACTAATGAAATACTAAATTCAGTATTCTAAAAAATTTAAAAAGGCTATAAAAACTAGGCACCAAAGAGCAAGAGATAGCAGATGAAATAATCGATTGCCTAGCCAATGATGAAATTTTAGAGCCAATCCAGACTTGCTTTTGGTCTATCACAAAATAAGAAAAAGTAATGCTTTATTTGCTACGCATTGGTTCTCATAGTGAGTTATTCTAATGGGCTTTATGGAAATTATTGGTATGTAATAGATTATAAAATAAAAGTTGTTTATGTATCATGATTGTTAGGCAAGGATTTTATTGCTAACAAATCTATCTCATAGAGAATATGAATTAACGACAAAATTAGCTAAAGAAAAAACAAATTGATTATATTAGATATTTTTGTATCAAAGTCATTAATAAAGCTTATCTCTAAAATCTCCATTTTATCAAGTATAATAATATTGTTTATGGCAAATAAGCCCTGTGTGCAGTGAATCTGCGATTAAGTCTGTGCAAAATGCGTTTGAGTCTATCTAGCATAATGTTCCTTTGTGAATGGGATTTGTAAGTATTGTGACAACATAGAGGGGCGCGGGATTCTTATTTTGCTCACAATGTATGATGTCATAACCACCATAAAACAGCTAAAACGCTGGCACTATTTCACCTTTGTAAGTGTCGCGTATAAATTGTCTTACTTCTTTTGATTGCAAAGCCTTTTTTAGCTTGATGATATCATCTTTATTCTCATTGCCTGCACGCACTACGAGGATATTTGCATAAGGCGAGCGAGAATCTTCGATAATTAGGGCGTCTTTTGCGCGTAAGTTTGCTTGCATAGCGTAATTTCCATTGATAATTGCCAAACTCGCATCTTGAAGTGTTTTGCTTAAAAGTGCTGCCTCCACAGGCTTGATCCTTACATTTTTAGGATTTTCTATAATGTCAAATTCTGTGGCGTGTAAATTGCCAGAATCTTTAAGCTTAATAATGCCATTGTTATGTAGCAAAATAAGAGCCCTTCCCATATTTGTGCTATCATTTGGAACGGTGATGAGCGCACCATTGTTAAGCTCATCGATACTTTTAATCTTTTTTGAATATGCTCCAATAGGTTCAATATGCACCTTTGCAATGTCTATAAGATTAAGTTTTCTATCATTGTTAATCTTATCTAAAAATGGCTTATGCTGTATAAAATTTGCATCTAAACTCTTGTCGGCTAAAGCTAGATTTGGCGTAATATAGTCTGTAAAATCTACCACCTTAAGTTCTACACCCTCTTGCTTAAGTATCGGGATAATGAATTTCAGAATCTGTGCGTGTGGAATGGGGGTTGCGCCCACTTTAATCTCTCTTATTTTAGATTCTTCTGCATTGCTTATACTCATCGCACCAAATGCCAAAACCGCTAGCATAACCTTAAATATTTTAATTCTAAATGTTCTCATAATTTGCACTCCTTATGGTTTTTTATTGGCTGGGATAATCTCGCCTTTGTATTTTTTTAAGATAAATTCTGCCACCTCTTTGCTTAAAAGCACCTCTTTTAGCTTTTGAATATCTGGATTATCCTGATTATCGGCGCGCACCGCTAATATATTGGCATAAATAGACTTTTCATTCTCGTGAAAAAACGCATCTTTAATGCTCATTTTAGCTTGAAGTGCATAATTTGCATTGATAACCGCTCCATCGACACCATCTAGCACTCTAGGCAGTGTCGCTGCTTCTATGGGCTTTAGTTTTAAATTCTTGTGATTTTTTATAATATCTATTTCTTTGCAGTCAATGTCATCTCCATTTCTAAGCGTGATTAAGCCATTATCGTGAAGCAAAATGAGTGCTCTTGAGTAGTTTGTAGGATCATTTGGAATGGCAATCGTCGCGCCATTTGGGATAGATTCTGCATCGCGATATTTTTTAGAGTAAAACCCTAAGGGCACGACATACATCGCGCCTAAACTCACAAGATTAAAGCCCTTGTCTTTATTTGTGCGATCTAAAAATGGCTTATGCTGATGTAAGGTCGCATCGAGATTTTTCTCATTAAGCGCGATATTTGGTGTGATGTAGTCTGTAAAGCTTTGCACATTCATATGGATGCTCTGCTTTGCTAATATCAGCTTTGCAAACTCCAGAATCTCTGCTGCAGGCACAGGAGTTGCGCCCACTTTAATCTCTCTTATTTTAGGTTCTTCTGCGTGCGATCCGTCAATAATGCCAAACGCACCAAATGCCAAAACCGCCGATAAAAATTTTAATACCTTAAATGTTTTCATAATAAATCCTTTCTTAACGATTTTTGCGTAATTGTAACACAATCTTATCCCCAACGCTTTGAATCCACTGCACAAGCACGATGATGACGATTACTGAGCTAAATAAAATATCCTCTTCATAGCCTTGGAATCCAAGCCTAATCGCCACATCACCAAGCCCTCCAGCTCCAAGTGCGCCTGCCATAGCAGAGTAGCCAATAAGTCCAATGATCGTAATCACGATGGCATTGACAAGTCCGGGCATAGATTCCGCTATCATCATTTTTACGACCTCAATTTTGCTCGCGCCCATTGATAAGCTTGCTTCAATTAAACCTTTATCCAGCTCTTCAAACACTCCTTCAAAAAGCCTAGCAATAAATGGAATCGCTGCGATCCCTAAAGGCACAATAGCCGCACTTGCCCCGATCATCGAGCCAACGAGGACTTTTGAGAGAGGCAAAAGCAATACGATTAAAATGATAAAAGGAAAAGAGCGCACAACATTGACAATAAAGCCAAGAGTCGCATTCAAAGATGGCATAGAGAGGATTCCACCCATTTTTGTAATGCTTAAAAACACGCCCAAAGGTAGCCCAAACACCACAGCAAAAATAATAGCAGCGATGACCATATACATCGTATCATATGTGGCTTGCGAGATGATAGAATAGTTGCGACTTAAGGTTTGGGCTCTATCTTGAGCCATATCTAGCTTTTGTGTGAGACTAGAATCTAAACTAGAATCTTTAGCGATGTGTGCAGATTCTGTATTAGATTCTAGAGTGTGAGAATCCATAGATTCTATAGAATCCGAATTGATCAAATCTTTTTGCAAAGATTCTGGCAAGCCCGCGCTTTTATAAGCGATTTTTTCTAGTATAGCAGTTATGCTTTTATCAATACTTCTAGCGCTGCCTTCAAGCTTATTTTGCAGCCAAGAAGTATTTGTGTGGCTAGAATCTGCATTTTGGCTTATAAAAATCTGATTGATATGCGATGTAAGCAAAGCCAAATCTCTGCACAATGGCGCAATCGTTAGCACAACCAAGATAAATGCCCCAACTATAAGCAAAATCCATCTTATGAGATTTTTAATGGTTTTTTTCATTATCATTCCTTTTGGTTTGCTTTTTGTGAGCCTTTGATGATTGAGAATCTGGCGATTCTATAAGCAAGCCTTTAGATTCTAGATAGGCGATTACTTGGGCAATTTGTGCCTCATCACCCCCAAATTCTACGAATAAATAACCTATTTTAGTGGTCGATAAAGGCTCGATATTGCCCGCTAAAATATTCACTTCCACATCAAATTTCTTAATCACTTTTGCTAAAAGTGGCTCGTGTATATGCTCGCCAACAAATGAGATTTTATGCGCGTTGTGGTTATCTGTGTCGTGCGGAAAGCTTAAAAGATGTGATAAAAGTTCTTTTGTTATAGGGTGTTTTGGCGCACTAAAAATCTCTTCTGTGCTCCCGCGTTCAATAATCTCCCCACCACTCATTACACAAACCTTATTACAAATCTGGCGCACAACCTCAACTTGATGCGTGATAAGCACGATAGTAAGCCCTAATTGTTTTTGGATTTTTTGTAAAAGATCTAAAATAGATCGCGTAGTTTTTGTATCAAGAGCACTTGTAGCCTCATCGCAGAGTAAAATATCAGGGTGATTTGCCAATGCTCTAGCGATTGCTACGCGCTGTTTTTGTCCGCCACTAAGCTGGCTTGGGTAGAATTCTGCCTTATCGTCTAAGCCCACAATTTCAAGTAGTTCAAGCACGCGCGCTTTAATATCTTGGCTTTTCCATTTAGCAATTTCAAGTGCAAATGCGACATTACCAAACACATTGCGCGCAGATAAAAGATTAAAATGTTGAAAAATCATTCCTATTTTTTGGCGTCTTTTTTGGAGGCTAGATTCTGAAAGCTGCAAAATATTTTCGCCATTGATGAGCACTTCGCCTGTGGTTGGGGATTCTAGGCGATTTATAAGGCGGATTAGGGTTGATTTCCCTGCGCCAGAATAGCCGATAATACCCATAATATCGCCTTTTTGCACGACTAAATCCAGAGGCTTAATAGCTTGGAATCCATTTGGATAGATTTTTGTGATATTGTGTAATTCAATCATTGATGATCCTTTGTAAAATCAAGATTGAAGTATAGCATTTTTTTTGCAAACACAATATGTATTTGTAAAATTTTAAATCTATTTTGCGTGATAGAATCTATGTGTATTCTAAGATTTGAGATGAGAAATCGTTGCTATCACAAGTGAGGCTCTTCCATTGATTGCCGAAAAAGTAGCGACCTTTCGTAATTAAGGGGAGCAGAGAGGATAAACCCTTTTTTGCGAAAATAAAATATTTTAAAACAAAATGGATTCTAGAATACGCTAGCAATGGCAAAAAAATGCTTTTGGATTCTAAGATTCTCATTTATGGATTATAATCTTGCACTTCTTTACGCATAGATTCTAGATATTTATCGATATTATCTTGACTTAATTCCACGCCAAAATCGCTTGGCACATTCACCTTGCTATCATTAAAGATTCTAGCCAAAATCACTTCACTAATCTTAGGCTTAAAATGCCACGCTTCATCATCGAAATTATCCTTATCAAGAGTGATAGAATTTATCCCATAAAAGCTAAAAACCCTTGCTTTTGTGTTTGTTACAAGCAATTTTAAAGCTCTAAAATACTGCTCTTGAACACCATATTTTGCAAAAAGTTTGTAATAATACGCATACTTTGGGAAAAGTATAAAGATATCACTAGAATCTGCAAGTCTCGCTAGGTTTAGAATCTTTTGTGTATCAAAATTATAGAATCTAAAACTTCTGTTAAAATTTTTTTTGTTATCAAGAAAGCGAATGTGCTCAATCTCTTGATGTGAGTTTTCTTTACCTTGCATAGAATCCTTATCTATAAAAAGCTTATTATGAGGTAAGGACAAGATTTTATTTCTTATGTAGCGCAGACTTGCTTGCGTAGTATAAAAATGCAAATAAAATGTAAAAAAGCTTGATATGTCATCTTTGGTAAAATCTTGTATCAATCTATTCTTTCTATCGGCAAAGTAATATTCATTTATAGAAAACACATCAAGACCGCTAATAAAGTTGTTTTTATTTGCCTTGATGCGCTCAATTAAAAATAAACTCTCATCAAGAGTTTGCCCAGACATTCCTATGCGAATGATGTGGTTATTTAGATAATTTGAAGCCTTATTTAGATTGAAATATTTTGTGCGAGAAGAGCCTACAAGATAATATGGCGCTTTTTGTGAGATTTTCACAGGATAAATGTAAGAGTATTCTGTGTCTTGAAGGTTTTGTAAATCCTTATCGTCTGTGCTTTTTAGTCCAAATGGATCTATAATATAATTCCCCAAAAAAGCCAATGCATTCATAAAAAATACAAAAGCAACAAACCATATAGTCCAAGTTTTATAACGCATAAAACCTCCTAGAAATTAAAATATAAAAACTTTGTAGTAGAATGAATGCCAAGCGCAAAAAGCGCTAAATAAAATACCAAAGTAGCAAAAAGCAAAGTGCGCGTATTTGGCTTAAAGCCCTTAAGAATCTCCACACTATTTTTAAACCCAACACAAACCACAAGCGCGCCAAGTAAGCTAGGCAAGACAATGTAAGAACTTTCATCAATCGCGT
>CBCPND010000008.1:0-17350 GCA_965120395.1 uncultured Helicobacter sp. | reverse complement strand
AAAAAAAAAAAAATGATAGCAAGGCTAGAATCTATAAGTTTATGCTTTAGTTTTAGAGTAGTTTTTATGATTGTGATTTAGATTTTTAGCAAGCTTTCCATATTGTGCCTTACTACTACAAACTAAAAAGCACTTAAATCATAAAAGAGCAAATAAAACTAAGTTATTTTCCATAAAGAAAGAAGCTTTATCTTTTGTGTGCTTAAGGGAGAGATAGAGAGGCAAGCTTTGTGATTTGACTAGAAAATGTGATTTAACTATAGTATAAATATGTAGCTAAATGTAAATGTCGGCACCATCCAGCTGGTATCTACATTATTGAAAATTGAAATATTGATATTAGTATTATTCATAAAATAATACTCGCAGTATTCTATAGACTTTAGATCAATTATAGGGATTTTAGCCCCTATCTCAAATCTATGTCGTCTTGCAAATGTTGCACCGATACCTACATTAAAGCCAAAGATATAGGAGGAGTCGTAGTTATTACCTATGGATATGTTTGATGTTATTGTGCTCATTCCTGTGTTTGTTTCTTTGTATTTTTGATTTGACTCTGCCCAGCCACCATATACACCGACATATAAGTTAATGCGTTTATTACTTTCTGCTAGAAGGTCTAGTAAGTAATCTATATTCCCTGTAATTCTATCGATAAAGACATATTCTCGTTTAATTCCATTATAAAAAATACCACCATTAGCCAACTGACCGGGAAAGCCCCAAGTTTGATCATAGCTTGCATAGATTCTAAAGCCTTGTCTCTTGGTGATGTATAGCTGATAGCCAATCTTTCCTCCCCAATTTACACCAAGACCTAAGTTTAGGTTTCCTGATTTGGTTCCTATGAATTCTTCAAGATCTGCACTTCGTGTTATTACGCTTGCCCCTATACCAAGACCTAAGAATATACTTGATTTAGGTTTAGAGTAATAATCTTCTTGAAATTTTGCCATTTGTTCTGTATCTTGCTTTGTATTTCTTGTTTGTCTTGTCTGCCTTGTTCCTGTATCACTTGTTTGTATTCTAGAAGATCTAACTGATCCAACTCTTGAGTCAATTGGTGCGGCATTAAGTGTAAGAGAGCTAGAAAAGAGAATGATTCCTGCTAGGATTGATTTTAGTAGTTTATTTTTCATAATATCTGCCCTCATTTGTTAGAATATGAAGTTATAGCTTACATTCACAGAAGTGTAGCGGTAGTAGATGTCATTTGAATATGTATAGCCGTTGCCTATGTATATATTACCTCGATATACTCCTGCTACATTATAGAGCGATAGTAATGGAATCTTAGCCATAATATCAAATCTATGATGTCTCATAAAAGTATAGCCTACACCTACATTGATTCCTACTATAAACTTACTTAGAGAATCTGTGCCTTCAGTTAGAGTAGTGCTATATGATCCTTCTTGAGAGCGATAGAAGCTAGTGTAACCTGCATAGACACCTAGTATTGCTCCAAATACTTGATTTTTAGTATGGACTAGCTCTAATAGATAATCTATATTAAAGTCAATGGATTCATTCATATATTGAAATGTCATATTTTTTAATTTAGGTGGGAAGCCATAACCTCCTGTGTAGCTAGCATAGGTTCTTATACCTTGATGAAGTGTGAAGTAGTGCTGAAGACCTAGCCTTGCAGTGTAGTCTAGGGCAATTACTAAGTCTTTTGCTCCGCAGTCTGAGTCGCTACAATTATATCCATTATTTAAACTAGGAGTGGAGAATAGCATCATCCCAATACCTGCCCCAGCTCCTACAAATAAACCTGATTTAATCCCCCAAGATGTTTCATCTGAATTAGTAGGTATAATGGGTAATTGTATTGTAGTTTTTTGCTTACTAGAAGATAGATCTTTTCTTGTATTGCCTGTATTTGTATTAATTGGAGCAGCATATAGTGAGGAGAATAAAAATATACTTATGCATAATATCACTACTCTTAATCTATTCATTTATGCTTCCTTGATGTTTCATCTGATAAATATCACCTTTATTAAAGTCTATTTAATGCCTAAAACAAATCAACATATTCTATCAAAAAAAAAAAATGATAGCAAGAGGCTAGAATCTATAAAGTTTATCTTTAGTTTTAGAGTAGTTTGCTATGATTGTGATTTAGATTTTTAGTAAGCTTTCCATAATTGTGCCTTACTACTACAAACTAAAAAGCACTTAAATCATAAAAGAGCAAATAAAACTAAGTTATTTTCCATAAAGAAAGAAACTTTATCTTTTATGCGTTTAAGGGAGAGATAGAGGCAAGTTTTGTGATTTGACTAGAATATGAGTGCGTAACTAAATGTAAATGTCGGCACCATCCAAGTTGTATTGACTTCCATTAATGATGATTGGGAGTTACTTGTGTAAACCTCGTAGTATTCTTTAGTCTTTAAATCAAGTACAGGGATTTTAGCCCCTAGCTCAAATCTATGTCGTCTTGCAAATGTTACACCAATACCTGCATTAAAGCCAAAGATAACAGCGGAGTCGTAGTTATTGCCTACGAGAGAGGCTGCTATACTTTGGTTGGTTGATTGGGATATTTCTTTGTATTTTTGATTTGACTCTGCCCAGCCACCATATACACCGACATATAAGTTAATGCGTTTGGTGCTTTCTGTTAATAAGTCTAGTAAGTAATCTATATTCCCTGTAATTCTATCGACAAATACATATTCTCGTTTAAGTCCTTCGAGTCCTAGCGTAGCCATCTGACCGGGAAATACCCGAGTCTGATTGTAGCTTGCATAGATTCTAAAGCCTTGTTTATTGGTGGAGTATTCTTGCCAGCCAAGCCTCACTTCCCAATTGACACCTAATCCTAGAGACATATCGCCTGATTTTTTTTCAGAGATTCCTTTAAGGTTTGCACTTCGTGTTATTACGCCTGCCCCTACACCAACACCTAAGAATATGCTTGATTTAGGATCAGAGTAGTATGCTCTAAGTTTCGCTATTTGTTTGGTAAATCTTATTCTTTCTGATCCAAATTCTGGTTCAATTGGGTCGGCATTAAGGGTAAGAGAGCTAGAGAAGAGGATGATTGCTAGGATTGATTTTAGTGATTTATTTTTCATAATATCCTGCCCTCTAAAATATGAAATTATAGCTTACATTCACAGAAGTATAGCGGTAGTAGATGTCTTTAGTAAAGTTATTATTATTGGGTGAGGGGTCTTTATATATATCACCTCGATAGATTCCTGCTACATTGTAGAGTGATAATAGTGGAATCCTAACTGTAACATCAAATCTATGGTGTATCATAAATGTGTAACCTACACCTACATTGATTCCTGCCATAAGCCCACCTAGAGATTCTGTGCCTTCAGTTAGAGTCATATATGATCCTTCTTGAGAGCGGTAGAATTCAGAGTAACCTGCATGGGCACCTAGCACTGCTTCAATTGCTTGTTTTTTAGTCTGGACTATCACTAAGAGAAAATCTATATTAAAGTCAGCGGATTTATTCATATAGGAAAGTGTGGTATCTCCTGCCCCAGTTGGGAAGCCAGAACCCCCTGTGTAGCTAGCATAAAGTCTTACGCCTTGACGAAGTGAGAGGTAGTGCTGGTAGCCTATCCTTGCAGTGTAGTCTAGAGCAAGCACTAAGTCTTTCGCTCCGCAGTCTGAGCTACCGTTGCAATTAGCTCCATTATTTATATTAGGGGTGGAGAATAGCATCATCCCAGCACCTATGCCAGCTCCTACAAAGAAGCCTGATTTAACCCACCAAGATGTTTTGTCTGAATTGGCAGGTCTAACGGGTAAGTATCTGGGCATTGGTTGTTTGCTATACCGCTTTTTCTTGATTGGAGCAGCATCCAGTGCGGATAGCAAAAAAGATATTATGCTTATGCATAATATCACTAGCCTTAATCTATTCATTCTCCTACTTCCTTGTAAAATGTTCCTCTATTAATGTCCATAATGTCAAATAAATAGCTTTATTTTATCACAAAATCAAGTGGTAGCTATAGATCAGAATCTATAAAGGGCCACATTTCTTTAATATCGATTTTTTTTTAGAGAAGTAAAGCATTATAAAGATAAAATTGCGTTTTTCTATGCTATTTGAATGTAGTTTTAAAATAATAGGGATATGCAATTAAATTATTTAGACCAAAATGTCTTTAAAAATAGCAATTCATATTCCTTGAATTATTTTAAAGAACAATGCACTATGAAAACAGAGCTTATAAAATTAGTTTGTGCTTTAGATTTAGCAAGCTTCTCATATTGCTATAAAAGCATTACTGCCATAAGAGAAGCTTTTAGGATTAAGGGAGAGCTAGAGAGGTAAGCTTTGTGATTTAACTAGAATATGAATATGTAGCTGAATGTAAATGTCGGCACTCTCCAGCTGGTATCTACAAGACTTAATGTAGAGTCAGTTGATGAGCTTGTGGATGAGCTTGTGTAAGTCTCGTAGTATTCTTGAGAGTTTAGATCAAGTATAGGGATTTTAG
Source organism: uncultured Helicobacter sp. (assembly GCA_965120395.1). Taxonomy (GTDB): domain Bacteria; phylum Campylobacterota; class Campylobacteria; order Campylobacterales; family Helicobacteraceae; genus Helicobacter_B. Next base: position 12,866 of record CBCPND010000008.1, on the reverse strand, counting down.
CCCCTAGCTCAAATCTATTACGTCTTGCAAATGTTACACCGACACCTGCATTCAAGCCAAAGATAGGAGTGGAGGAGTTGTAGTTATTACCTATGAGAGATTTTGCTTGAGTGTCGTAACCCGAGTTGCTTATATATTTGTATTTTTGGTTTGACTCTGCCCAGCCAGCATATACACCGACATATACGCTAATGCGTCTGCTACTTTCTGCTAACAAGTCTAGTAAATAATCTATATTCCCTACAGCCCTATCGATAAAGACATATTCTCGCTTAAGTCCCTTAAGACCTAGCGAAGACATCTGACCAGGGAAAGCCCAAGTCTGATCGTAGCTCGCATAGATTCTAAAGCCTTGCTTCTTGGTGAGGTATTGTTGCCAGCCAAGCTTTCCTTCCCAATTGGCACCTAAGCCTAGAGACATATCGCCTGATTCTCTTCCAGAGATTCCTTTAAGATCTGCACTTCGTGTTATTACGCTTGCCCCTACACCAAGTCCTAAGAATATGCTTGATTTAGGCTTAGAGTAGTATTTTTGAACTTTTTCTCTGTTTGCAGCGGCTCCCCTTGTCGCCTTAAATCTTTCTGATGCTTCGATTTCTGCTTTAGTTGGTGGGCGGGCATTAAGGGTAAGAGAGCCAGAAAGGAGGATGATTCCTGCTAGGATTGATTTTGAGTAGTTTATTTTCATAGTATTTGCCCTTCTTGTTAGAATATGAAGTTATAGCTTACATTTACAGAAGCATAGCGGTAGTATATATCATCTGTCCAGTTGGTGCCGTGGGATGAGTTGTCTATATATATATTACCTCGATAGATTCCTGCTACATTGTAGAGTGATAGGAGCGGAATCTTAGCTGTAACATCAAAGCGATGATGGCGCAAGAAGGTATAGCCTACACCTACATTGATTCCTGCCATAAGCCCACCTAGAGAATCTGTGCCTGCAGATAGTGGTTTGCTATTAACTGTGTAGGACCCTTCTTGAGAGCGGTAGAAGTTAGAGTAGCCTACATAGACACCAAGCACCGTTCCAAATGCCTGACGTTTAGTCTGGGCTAGCTCTAGGAGATAATCCAAATTAAAGTCAGCAGAGTTATTCATATAGTAAAGTGTGATGCCTTCTACTCCAGAGGGGAAGCCAGAACCTCCTGTGTAGCTAGCGTAGATTCTCATACCTTGATGAATCGTGAAGTAGTGCTGGAAACCTAGCTTTGCGGTGTAGTCTAGAGTAAGCACGGAGTCTGTCGCTCTGCACGTTTGGTTGGCGCACTTAGATCCCTTATTCATATTAGGAGTGGAGAATAGCATCATCCCAGCACCTATGCCAGCTCCTACAAAGAAGCCTGATTTAATCCCCCAAGATTTTCTGTCTGAATTAGTAGGCGCGGCGGGGATATGTCTTGGAATTTTTTGTTTATTGGAGCGCTTTTTCTTGTTCTTGCTTGGAGCAGCATCAAGCGTGGATAAGCAAAAAGCAAGAATACTAATACATAATAGTGTTAGTTTTACTATTTTATTCATTATAACTTCCTTGTTGAATATTCCTCTATATTAGATCGGCATTATTCTATCAAAAAAAAAAAAAAACAAAACAAAATAAATAAAAAAAGTAAAGTAATAAAAATACCTTAAAAGATTCTTAACATAATATCTTTTTATAAGAAAGCGTTGTATAATGTTGCTATTTAAAAGGCAGGAGAGCAAGAGTGGTTGATTATGGTATCAAGTATTGGTCAAATGGTGATTTTATCATACAAAACGGCGTGGTAAAAATAAATCATAAATCCAAACCATCTTTAAAAAAAATCGTAGAAGAGATACGAGAGAAAGGCTATAAAGGACCACTGCTCATTCGCTTTCCACATTTGATTTATAAGCAAATCACGCAACTTTTTAATTCCTTTGGCAATGCCATTAAAGAATATGACTATAAAGGCTATTTTCACGCTGTTTTCCCGCTAAAAGTTAATCAAATGCCAAACTTTGTTTTGCCTTTAGTGGAATGCGCTAAAGACTTAAGCTATGGACTTGAAGCTGGGAGTAAATCAGAGCTTATAGTCGCGATGGCTTACACGAATGTAAATGCGCCAATTATGGTTAATGGCTTTAAAGATAAAGAAATGATCTCACTTGGATTTATCGCGGCTAAAATGGGGCACGATATTACGCTAACGATTGAAGGGCTTAATGAGCTTGAAAGCATTATTGAAGTAGCTAAAGAAATGAACGCGCCTTATCCTAAGATTGGTTTGCGCATTAGGCTACATAGCACTGGCACTGGCGTATGGGGAAAATCTGGCGGGATAAATGCGAAATTTGGGCTTACTTCAACAGAACTGCTTGAGGCAATGAGGCTTTTAGAGAAATCAAGGCTTTTAGAGCACTTTAGTATGATTCACTTTCATATCGGAAGTCAAATCAGTGATATCTCACCCCTTAAAAAGGCTATAAGAGAGGTTGGCAATATCTATGCAGAGCTTCGCAAAATGGGCGCTAAGAATCTAACTTGCGTAAATATCGGTGGTGGCTTGGCTGTGGAATACACCCAACACGAAGGTTCAAATAATCGCAATTATACTTTAAGCGAATTTAGCGGGGATGTGGTGTTTTTACTCAAAGAAATTGCACGCAATAAAAAGGAGCGCGAGCCTGATATTTTCATAGAATCTGGGCGATATGTCGCTGCAAATCACGCTGTTTTAATCGCACCAGTATTAGAGCTTTTCTCTCAAGAGTATGATGAAAAGGCTTTGCGCCTTAAAAAAGAGAATCCGCCACTAATCGCTGAGATGCTTGACTTGTATCAGAGCATTACCGAGAAAAATGCGATTGAATATCTACACGACAGCCTTGATCATATGGAATCTTTGCTTACGCTTTTTGATTTGGGCTATATTGATTTAACCGATCGCTCAAATACTGAGATTCTCGTGCATTTGATAATCAAAAAGACAATAAAACTCCTCAAACACAAAAACCACAAAGACATTCTTAGAATCCAAGATCAAGTTCAAGAGCGCTATTTGCTAAATTGTAGCTTTTTCCAGAGTTTGCCTGATTATTGGGGGCTTGGGCAGAACTTTCCTGTGATGCCGCTTGATAGGCTTAATAATCGTCCTACAAGAAGTGCGAGTTTGTGGGATATTACTTGTGATTCTGATGGCGAGATCGCCTTTAATGCGCAAAAACCGCTTTATCTCCACGATGTGGATGTAACAAAAGAGGAGTATTTTTTGGGATTTTTCCTTGTCGGCGCGTATCAAGAGGTGTTAGGAATGCGGCATAATCTTTTTACGCATCCTACGGAATTTAGCGTGGTTTTTGATGATGATTTAGATCGAGGCTATGAAATCCAAAATCTCCTTGAAGCGCAAAATGTGCTTGATGTGCTTGATGATTTGGACTATGATACTAAAGAGATTGAGCGCATTTTAAAGCAAAGAATCGAGGATGCAAAAATCAGCGATGATGATAAAAAGGAGTTGATGGGACGGCTTTATGTGATGTTAAGTGAGAATGGCTATTTACGCACGATTACAAAAGATGAAAGCAAAAGTAAAGCTGATAAAAAAACAAAAAAATCAAAGGAAAGAAAATGAAAGAGAGTCTTTGGGCTTTGATAAAAGAGGATTTTACTACTCCGCTTAAAAATGACCCAGCTATTAAATCAAAATTTGAGCTATTTTTTAATTATCCGGGCTTAATCGCGATTGTGCATTATCGCATAGCGCACTTTTTACACAAGAAAAATTTTAAATTTTTAGCGCGCATTATTATGGGCTGGAATCAATTTCTAACAAATATCGACATTCATCCAGCCGCACAAATCGGACATAGGGTATTTATCGATCACGGGATTGGCGTTGTGATTGGAGAGACGGCAATCGTGGGCGATGATGTGACAATTTATCAAGGTGTGAGTTTAGGGGGTGTGAGTTTGCAAAAAACTAAGCGCCACCCCACACTAGAATCTGGCGTAATCGTTGGTGCGGGTGCTAAGATTCTAGGAGATATTACAATTGGAGAAAATGCTAAAATAGGTGCAAATTCGGTTGTCATAAAAGATGTGCCTAAAGATTCTACAGCAGTTGGAGTCCCTGCGCGTATCATCACTCATCACACACATCAAGATTCTAATGAAAGTAAAAGTTGCTGTATGGAGCTTCCAGATATCAGTAAAAATGCGTTTTTATATCTTTTAAAACGCGTTGAGATTCTAGAAAAACAAAAAGAACTTCAAGATTCTAAGAGTGATTGCAAAAAAGCACTAAAAGAACTTGAGGAGCTAAAAGATAGGCTTAATGAGAGATATGAGGATTATATCGAGGCACTTAAAAAGGAATAGATTCTAGAATCCGGCTGTAAAGCTTAAAATAAGCGAATATAGCTTACAAGATAAATTGGTGTGCGCGTAAAGACAATGTCATTGGTATCTAGCTCGACTCCATTGTAGCTTGCTGTTTGTTCAATACCTAAGCGCAATTCTGAAGGAAGCCCAAACACACTCATTGGAATCCTTGCATTAAACTCAAGTTTATTTTTTTCATCAAAGCCAATGTTAAATCCGACATTGATGCCATAATCCACTTGTAATTGCCTTTGCCATAGCACATTTTTGCTGACATAGGAATCATTAAGATATTGTTTAATGCCCTCACTTGCAGAATCCCAGAGTAGCATTACACCAATATTGACACCAAAGTGTGTCCCAAGTGTAAAATTTTTCCAAAAATTGTGTTTGATAAAAAGACTCAAAGGCAGATCAAATAGCAAATCCGCATTTATACCGCCCAAAATATAATATAAGCTACCGACTTTGTTGCCATTTATTTTCTCTTCTCCTGTGCTAAAAAGCCCATTTCCATAGATTCTACTGCCAAAATAGGGGTTAAAAAAGCTCTGATAGCCAATCCCACCACCAAATACAAATAAGCTAGATTCTACATTTAAGAAATTATCACTATAATTTGAGCCATCACCACTATACCAGCCACTATTTGGAGACTTAAAAATTCCGCTTATGCTACAGCCCGATTTGTCACTATTGCTACATATGGCATCCTCATTGCTTGTATCAATCACATTATTTGACCTGCTGTATCGCCCATCAGAATATGCGTTTGTGAGACCTAAACCGCCTAAAGACACGCTAAAAAACATCCCCTTTTTCTTATCGGCTAATGTGTAGTATTGGCTTAATTTGGCTTTTTGTTCTTTTGTGATCGTCTCCTCGCCAAGTAGTGGGGCTATAAGCTTTTGTGTGGGGGATTGTTTGGGCGCTGATTGGGATTCTTCTTGGAATCTATTTTCAATGTATGGAGAATGTTTATATGGCTGTATTGGCTTGATTTGGTTTTGCTGTAGTTTTTCTTTATAGAGTTTTATTTCATCGTCTAATTGCTGTTCAGTAAGAGTATTTGTTAATCCAATCTCAAAAGCGATAAAACAAATCAGCCATTTTTTCATCTATCATCCTAAAATAGATATTGATAATTCGCCAAATAAAGCAACGAAAAAGAATGATCGGCATTTAAAGCAGTGGGTGGGAACTTAACCCCTGCTTCAATTCTATGATGAAAGTTTAAGGTTACAGAAAGCCCGACATTAAATACGTTGCCTATATGTGTGGCTGTTACATCATTTTGCTTAAAAAGTAGCACTCCAGCACCAACCCCTCCAAATACCCCCAAAAAATATCCATCTTCATAGCCTATAGGCATCTCTCCAACTGCATCGATATTAAAGCTTAACAAATGTGCAGATATAGAATCTGTGATATTGGAAGCTGTGCTCCACAAGCCCATATATTGCCCATAGACACGAAGCCCAATTGGCGTAGAACCTATATAATGCGTATAGCCACCCATTAGCCCAAATGAGATGGGATTAATATCTTGTGGGAGTTTGCCATCACTAGAAAGACTTGAATCTTTATTGATTTGCATACTCATAGCACCCAAAGTCACACCGATAAAAAGACCATTTTTGGCTCTGTTTTTTTGGGCTTGTTCCGTGTTTTTTTGGAGTTCGTAGTAATATTGTCCTTTAAGAAAATAGAGTTCTTTTTGCTTTTGATAAATCTTTTGTGCCTCTGATGTGGAATCTAGCGTGGAATCCACATCAAGTGTGAAAGTCTGGTTAGATTTTGTGTTTTGAGATTGATTTAGGCTTGTGGCATTAAGCAATGTGGCATTAAATATAATAGCAAGAAAAAGCCACATTTGGCGCGCCAAAATAAATATTTTAAAAAACATAGCTATACCCTGCCATTGGTATCGCACCAAACCAATCAAGATTATCATTAATGATAATCTTGATCTCTGCTTCAATGCGGTGCTTATCTGTTATGATAAAATCAAATCCTAGATTTAAAAGCCCTCCAAGTGTAGAATCTAACTTGCTGTCATACACCATACCCAATGCCCCAAGCCCAAAAATCAAGCCTGCATTGAGGTTTTTGCTTACTGGTAAATCAACTAATATATCAGCACTTACACCAATGCCACTAAAACCACTTCGAGAATAATCAAGAGCTTTTGCATTGCTCCCTAAATATTGTATATAGATTCTACTGCCTACTTTGTTTGGGATTATAAGCGTATCATAAAGCGAAGGGAAAAAGCTCTGATAGCCTATTTTTGCGCTATAGGCAAAGTAATCCGTGGAGAGATAATTTGGGTCTTTTGTGGCATTATTAAAGATCCAGCCTCCAGAAATCCCCACAAAAAAGCCATTTTTATTTTTTGCGGATTCTAGGTTGTTAATCAAAGTGGCGATCTCTTCATCGGTAATTTTTCCATAAGCGATAATATATGGATAATATGATAGACTTAATGTGGAATAGTCAATTTGCCGAGAAGGGTCAAGGTAGGTTTTGGTAGATTTAGCTAAAGCTATAGTGGCTATGCTAAATGCTAATAACGCTCCTAGAATATATCGCATAATTTTTGTTTATCCTAAAAAGGGGTTATAAGCCTCTCATTATAGTCTTTAAAACTTAAAATAAGGATTGTTAGATAAAATATCATTAAAAGTTTATAGGATTGTTAAATGAAAATTACGATTGATACACTTCAAAAAAGAAAAAATACTCAAAAAATCACAGCGCTCACGGCTTATGATGCCCTTTTTGGTGGGATTATTGATGGAGAGGTGGATGTGATTTTGGTTGGCGATAGCCTTAATATGAGCTTTGGCGGGCATAAAGACACTACAAACATAAGTGTTGATGAGATGATATATCACGCAAAAGCTGTTTCAAGAGGGGTCAAGCAGTCTTTTTTACTTGTAGATATGCCTTTTGGAAGTTATTATAATCATAAAGTCGCTCTTAAAAATGCTACAAAAATCATTCGTCAAACAGGAGCTGATGCGCTCAAGCTCGAGGTAAAGCTAGATAAGCTTGATATTATTAAAGCGCTCATTGATGAAGGAATAGCCATAATGCCACACATTGGCTTAATGCCACAATTCATAAAAGCTGATGGTAGTTACAAAATCAAAGGTAAAAGCGACGCTCAAGCGCAGTATTTGCTAGATTCTGCATTGCGCTTTGAAGAAGTGGGAGCTTTTGGATTGCTTTTAGAGGGTATCAAATCCAATGTAGCAAAGCAAATTACTCAAGCTGTAAAAATCCCAACAATAGGCATTGGATCGGGTGTCGATTGTGATGGGCAAGTGCTTGTATGGAGTGATGCGTTTGGATTTTTTAATGCGTTTAAGCCTAAATTTGTGCGACAATTTTTGGATGGTGAAAACCTCTTAAAAAATGCGATAAAAGAATATAGCGATTCTGTTAAAAACAAAACCTTTCCGAGTCAAGATGAGAGCTATTGATGGAAAAAATCTCTATTGACAATGATGATCGCATAGTCTCTATTGAAAAAGTTGATTTTGAAGAAAAGATTGAAAACTCCTTGCGTCCGCATATATGGGATGATTATATTGGGCAAGAGCAAATCAAAAAAAATCTAAAAATAGCAATATTGGGAGCAAAGAAGCGCAATGAATGCTTGATGCATACGCTTTTGTTTGGACCGCCCGGACTTGGCAAAACAACTTTAAGTCATATTATCGCTAATGAAATGGAGAGTACCATTAAAGTAACAGCAGCACCTATGATAGAAAAAGCCGGAGATTTAGCGGCAATTTTAACAAATCTTAATGATGGGGATATTTTATTTATCGATGAGATACATCGCCTAAGTCCAGCAATTGAAGAGATTTTATATCCTGCAATGGAGGATTTTAGGCTTGATATTATCATTGGCTCAGGTCCTGCAGCCCAAACAGTTAAGATTGATTTACCGAAATTTATGCTTATAGGTGCGACAACAAGGGCTGGAATGTTATCAAATCCATTGCGCGATAGGTTTGGAATGGATTTTAGATTACAATTTTATGATTCTAGAGAGCTTGCGCTTATCATACAAAAGGCTGCCATAAGGCTTGGATGTGAGATTACAAATGATGCAAGCAGCGAGATTGCTAAACGTTCAAGAGGCACACCACGCATTGCTTTAAGACTTTTAAGACGCGTAAGGGATTTTTCAGATGTAAAAAATGAGAGTCCAATCGGTATTGAGACTACCAAATACGCACTAAATGAGCTAGGAGTAAATGAGCTTGGGTTTGATGAGCTTGATTTGCGGTATTTAAATACCATTGCGACTGCTAGAAAACCCATTGGACTTAATACGATTGCTGCGATTATGAGCGAGGATGAAGAAACAATCCAAGATATGATAGAACCTTATTTGCTATCTCAAGGCTTTTTGGATCGCACAGGGAAGGGCAGAATCGCCACACGCAAGGCTTTTGAGATTTTAAAATTAAGCCCAAATGAACCCAGCTTATTTTCATAAAGTAGAGATTCTAGAATCTGCTAAAATAGCCATATAAATTAGGAGTGAAGCAAAATATATGCATTTATACAGCTACATTAGAGAGACTTTGTGTAAGACTTTGGGCGAGGATGTGATTTTAGAACGCCCTAAGAATAAGGACTTTGGGCATTATGCCACACCGCTTGCCTTTAGCTTGGCAAAGACTCTTAAAAAGCCACCAAAAGACATTGCAAATGATATTTGTGAGAAGCTGCAAAATCTTGATATTTTCTCTAAGGTAGAGAATCTCAATGGCTATATCAATCTCACTTTAAGCGTGGATGTTTTCAATCGCTTTATAAATAGTGCATTGCAAGAGGGTTTATATGGGGGCTTAAGCTTTGACACAAACATTGCAGAATCAGAATCTAAAACCACAGAATCCAAAGCTACAGATTCTAGAATCCAAAGCCAAGCAAACCCTAAAAGCCAAAAGATTCTACTAGAATATGTAAGCGCAAACCCCACAGGACCTTTACACATCGGGCACGCTAGAGGTGCAGTTTTAGGCGATAGCTTAAAGCGCATAGGGCAATATCTAGGCTTTGAAATCATTACAGAATATTACATCAATGACGCAGGTGCACAGATCTTAATGCTAGGACGCTCAATTCTGCTAGCCGGGCAAGAGCATATTTTAAAGCAAAAAGTCATCTATCCAGAGCAGTATTATAAAGGCGAGTATATAATCGAGATCGCTAACTTGGCTAAAGAGAAGTTTGGTGCGCAAATCTTTAGTGAAGAGAATGTAGCGACTTTAGCGGAGTTTGGCAAAGAGCTAATGCTAGAAGAGATTAAGCAGAATTTAGCAAGCATTGGCATTAGTTTTGATAATTTCATAAGCGAAAGGGCACTATTTTCGCAATGGCAAGCTACATTAGAACAGCTCAAAAAAAGCTCTAAAATCTATCAAAAAGAAGGTAAAACTTGGCTACAATCAAGCATTTATGGTGATGAGAAAGATCGCGTCATCGTGCGCGAGGATGGCGAGCCGACTTATTTAGCAGGCGATATTATCTATCATTGCGATAAATTTAAGCGCAATTTTGATAGCTATATCAACATCTGGGGCGCGGATCATCACGGCTATATCGCGCGCGTGAAGGCAGCCATTAAGATTCTAGGCTTTGATGAAAGTAAGCTTAATGTGCTTTTAGCGCAGATGGTTAGCCTGCTTCAAGATGGCGCGCCTTATAAGATGAGTAAAAGGGCGGGAAATTTTATTTTGATGCGTGATGTTGTGGCAGATATTGGCGCGGATGCGTTGCGCTTTGTGTTTTTATCTAAAAAGCCAGATACGCATTTAGAATTTGACATAAGCGATTTAAGTAAGCAAGATAGCTCAAATCCAATTTTTTACATCAATTATGCTAACGCTAGAATCCACACTTTGCTTAGTAAATCAACGCTTTCAGATAGTGAGATTTTACAAGCGCAGTTTAGCGATTCTAGCGAGGATAAAGAAGCGCTTGATTTGGTATTTTTATCCTTGCAGCTTCCTAGAATTGCACAAATGGCGTGGGAAGAAAAAAGCCTCCAAAAAATCTGTGAATACCTTAAATCCCTTGCAAGTGAGTTTCATACATTTTACAACGCTACGCCGATTTTAAAATCACCCAAACAAGCCGAGTATCTAAAAATATGTAAAATGATAAGCCAATCAATCACACTTGGATTATTATTACTTGGAATTAAAGCCAAAACAAAAATGTAAGAAAGGATATTTATGGATACTCTTTATGTCATTGTGCCAATTTATAATGTTGAAAAATACCTAAAAGAATGCCTAGATTCTATACAAAATCAGTTTTATAAAAATTTTAAAGTGGTTATGATAAATGATGGCAGCACGGATTCTAGTGCGCAAATTGCCAAAGAATATGCTACTAAAGATTCTCGCTTCATACTTATAAATCAAGCTAATGCTGGAGTAGGAATGGCGCGAAATAAAGGATTAGAATTTGTTAGGGCGGATTCTGATGAGCAAGATTATGTGGGATATGTAGATCCTGATGATATAATTCCTAAGGATTATTACTTAAAGTTAATAGACGCTATGAAAGCACATAATCTCTCTATGGCAAAAGCTTATGATTTGCATAAATTTTATGATGAGGCTTATGATCAAAGTATGTTTGAAGCAACTTCTAGCGGGGGGGGGGGTTAAAATAATGACTTCTAAAAATCTCGCCTATAAAACGCAACCTTGGAGATATGTTTATAGATTTTATGGAGCATTAAGAGAGTTAGATTTTCCTAACCTTCGTGCTGGCGGAGATGTGCCTTTTGGGATATGTGCTAATGCGCTTGGAGAAAAGATAGCTTATGTTAAAGATGTAAAGTATTTTTACAGGAATCGCATAGGTTCTCTTAGTAAGAAAACTGAAAATCCTAAACAAGATTCTACGAATTATGATTTTGCAGGATTTAAATTTATCTATGAGTTTTTAAAATCTAAAAACCTTTTAAGCAAATACAAAATACCCACAGATATGATTACTAAACCACTTTCGTTTTTAAGAGAAAATCCAAAGTATTTTTATGAGTTGCAATCTTTAATCAGAAGCTGGCACACCACGCTAAGCCCTAAAGAGCGCAAGATTAATCCAATCTTTGATATAATCCTAGAATCTAAAACCCCGCAAGAATATTTTAAAAAATCAATTCCATTGCGAGATTTTATCAAGTATAATTTTCGCATTAAGCTTAATAAGCACGAGAAATTCATTAAACTATTCGGTAAGATTTTATACAACCCAGAGCATAATGTAAAAAACAAATGGAATTCTTAGAATGAAAGTGCAAAATCAAATGCCAAAAGCTCTTCCAATAAGCGCGACAATCCTCGTTAAAGACGCCCAAAGCACGATTTTAGAATGCCTAGAATCTCTAAAAAACTTTGATGAGATTATCTTGCTTGATAATCAAAGTAGTGATGATACACTAAAAATCGCAAAAGAATTTAATGAAACCTATAAAAACCTTAAAATCTACACAAGCGAATTTATCGGCTTTGGTGCGCTTAAGAATTTGGCTCTGAGTTATGCGAGAAATGAGTGGATTTTTAGCATAGATTCTGATGAAGTGCTGGAATCTAGCGCGCTTGATGAGATCGCTAGGCTCTATGAAAGTGGCAAGCTTAAAGATTCTAAAAATATCTTTTCTCTCCCTAGGAGAAACCTCTATAATGGCGAGTGGATTAAGGCTTGTGGCTGGTATCCGGATTTTGTCATAAGGCTTTTTAATAAGACTTACACACGCTTTAATAAGAATCTCGTGCATGAGAGCATCATCATCCCAAAGGATGCCATTCTACAGAGGCTAGATTCTCCTATAAAGCATTATGCCTATGATAATATCGCGCACCTCATTGAGAAAATGCAAATCTACTCAAGCCTCTATACTAATCAAAATCCTAATAAATCCTCAAGTCCGCTTAAAGCCTGTATCCATAGTGGCTGGACGTTTTTTAGGAATTATGTTTTGAAAAAGGGCTTTTTATATGGATATAAGGGCTTTATTATTTCTGTGTGTAACGGGCTTGGGGCGTTTTTTAAATATATGAAGCTATATGAGAATACTAAAGCCTATAAAAAAGAATCACCCCCCCCCTCACGATCGTGTTCGCTTATTATTACGACCTACAACCAAAAAGACCGACTAGCCCTTGTGCTAGATTCTGTGCGTGATTTGGCAGTTTTGCCTAGTGAAGTGCTCATCGCTGATGATGGAAGTGTGCAAGATACAAAAGAGCTTATCAAATCTTATGCGAGCACTTTTCCTGTGCCGCTAATTCATATTTGGCAGGAGGACAAGGGCTTTCGCGCAAGCGCTAGTCGCAATAATGCTATACGAGAAGCAAAAGGCGAGTATATCATTCTCATTGATGGAGATATGATTTTAGAGCCTCATTTTGTGCTTGATCATCTAGAATCTGCGCGCAAAGGTGTATTTTTACAAGGTTCGCGCACGATTTTAGAT
>CBCPND010000007.1:0-4206 GCA_965120395.1 uncultured Helicobacter sp. | reverse complement strand
AGTCAAAATAAAATAAGCCCCAATGAAATCCAAACCCTTCTGCAAACCTACGAATACATACACACGAATATGAATACAAAGCCTTTAATGTGCTAGTTTTGGATTCTACTTGCGTGCTCCCAAAATGCCCACATTTGCATAAAGCCTGACAAAATCCCTTGCGACTCTTGCGTTTCTAGTGCCTGATTTTGTAGCAAAATTTAGCGCTTCAAGGCGAATTTTATTTGTTGGCTTAAGTAATGATTCTAAAGCTATCTCGCTAGAATCTAGGGCAATTTGGTTTTGTTCTTTTGCCTTTTGTAAGAAAAGGGATAATATTTGTAAAAATTCTTGTGTGCCTAAAGTGTAAAATCCTATACGAAGCCCAAAACGATCGCCAAATGCGAAGCTTTCTTCTACCTTGCTATGCTCTGGGCTTAGATCAATGCTATCATTTTCTAAGATTCTATAAATGTTTGAAGTAGCGTAAATCAAGACATTCTGCGCCCATTTTTCAAGCGAGCCTTCAAGCGTGCTTTTAATGCTTTTATAATCTTTTTGGTTGGCGTGAAATGAAAAATCATCACAAAAAATAATAAAGCGATAATCCTTCTTCTCGCGCAAGACATCAAGCATAAGTGGCAAAACCAAAATATCCTTACTATCAAGCTCAATCACGCGTAAATTTGATTTAAAAAGATATTTTTGTAACACAAATTTAACAACAGAGCTCTTGCCACACCCTCGAGCACCCCATAAAAGTGCATTTGAAGCACTCTTGCCCTCTAAAAATGCAAGAGTATTAGAATCTAGCGCACAAATCTGCTCTTCTAATCCAAGCAAATCTTGCACATCTTTATCAAACTCGCTAACTGGATGCAAATAGACACAATCTTTGAAGCTTCTAAAAACAGCTGCATAATTTTCTTGCCAGTTGATATTAAAAATCTCATTCATTTGGACAAATCTTTTTGTGGCTTTGACTTAGATTCTGGGGCTGATTGTATGCTTTTGGTGCTAGATTCAGTTGGTGTAAAATCAAGAATAATCATACCGCTAAATTCTCTTTTGACTTTGGGCTTTATCACCTCTAAAAGATTCTCAAAAATATAGCCCTCAATAAGTCTATCTTTAAATTGATACTGGATTTTAGCCCAGCCATTAGCAGAATCTAGAATGTATAGCTCTCTATTTAGCGGAGCTTTAGCGATGATTTTACTTTGGGTGTTTGGCTCTGTTCTTACATTTGCAATATTGACGATAACTTTTGCTTTTTTAGCATTTTTAACATCTTTAGCAAGTGGGGTGGAATCTACATCCTTTAGCAAAGTAGAATCCAAAACAGAATCTTTAGAACTAGATTCTAGCTCTAGTGGAATAATTTTATAAAATTCTGCACGATAAAGATTTGCACTTATATCCATACTTAAACTTGGATTTAGCATCGCTTTAGTAATAGGCAATGAAGGCGTGTAATGTGGTAAGCCAACGATTTTTATCTCATAATTTTCTAAAGGCTCAAAACTTATGCTTTCTTGGATTTGCACGCGAGAATCTATAGGGATAGATTCTTTATTATTATCCTTGAAAGCTTGTATGCTTTGGAGTGAGGTATCAAAGTCAATATATTGAGGAACAAAATTCGTTAATGTAGTGCCACCATATTTTAGCGTAAGATATTGCCTTTGTGGGATAAAGCCTAGAATCTTTGCTTGAGAGTCGATCTTTAATGTCGCATAATCCTTACCTTTAGGAAAAGGGAAAGATTTTTGCACTCCTCTTAAGCCAAAAAACGGAATATCTGGTGTGTGCTCTAGCTTAAAAGTTAGCTTTGGGTCATTAATGAGGGCTTTTATGTTTTGTGGATTAAGATCAAAGTCGCGCTCAAATTCTATGCCAACTTTTTGAAGTAGTGCTTCAATGGCTAGCAAATGATAATACACGCGTGTTTGCACATCAATCTCTTTACTAGCCTCACTTGTATAGGCAGGCTTGTTTTGTAAAAGCGAATAAAGCGTGAGGGCTTTTGCCATAGCAGTGTTGTTTTTTTCTATAGTATAAGTATTATGCACATTAAATGTATGGATAGGATCTAAAAGATGCTTATTAAGGTAATCTGTGATAAAGGTAGCATTCTCAAGCAATTCTCCATACTGAGTATTGGCAAGCTCATCTTGGTCTATCACAATGCAATTCCCCCAACGATTTGGGTTTAGAAGTGCATTTTGCCAAGTTGGACGATAATAGCCACTACCATCGTGAAGATAGAATATAATATCAATTTGTTTATTATTTATAAGCTTTTTCGTGTCTTGTATGATTTTATATTCTGGGTCTTTTGGATTAGAAGAGGCAAATTTACGATTTAGGTCATTATAGATTCCACGATGATTTGAAAACATTGAATGCTTACTAAGCGCAGGCACAACCCAAAGACTCCCTTTTAGGATTCTATAATGCATAAGAATAATATTTGGCGCATTATATCCGCCTGGCTCATCTCCGTGCACACCGCCTACAAGCAATAATGTGGGGCTTGATTCTCCCATTTTAAAGACTTCAAAATCCATAGGTTTTATTAACTGTGCACACCAGGCAAATACGCATAAGCACCCTACAAACACAATCCGCACAACTACCCTTTGCTTAAACTTCAAATGCGAGATTATAGTATATTTTTCTAAAAGAGAATTTTAAAGATACCAACAAGCTAGGCTCTACGGAATAAAAAATGCTTTGCTTCATAGACTTTGACTTAAGGATTTATGATATGGAAAAAGATGTTTTAGCGACTTTTAAAAAGCATATCGGAGATATAGATTTCTCACAGGATGTAGAATCTAAAAACTTGCACATTCATAATTTTGGTGAAGATATGAAAAGTATAAATGAGTTTGCGGGCGCACTGCAAACCCTACAAATCTGCTTTGGCAAGATTTTGCATTTAGCACATACATTAAAGCAAAATCCAGCACACCACACCACCATAAAAGCCCAAATTCAAGAACATATTAAAGAATGTAGATTTTTAGGTAAGGGGCTTTTTGACTCTAGTATGAGCGCTAAAGTGGGGATGACTATTATCACATTAGAGAATCCATCTCCTATACCTCTACTTGATAAGTCGGCCACACAAGATTTTATCGATTATATTCAAGACAAAAATACAGAGCTTATCCAAACTCTAAACTTCATCTCCCAAACAATCGCAAGCGAGAATCCATTTACAAGAGATGGCACAAACAATACTGCTTCAATTTCAGTGGGTTTTAAAGATCTTGACATAGAATCTTTAAAGCATAAAATAAAAAGTTAATAAGATTTACAGAATCTAGCGAAGCCAAAGGGGTTAACCCCTTTTGAATTAAATCAATCCCTGCTTCCTAAGATTCCAAATAATTGCAACAAAGAAACAAAGATATTTAAAAAGTCCAAATACAGATTAATTGCTGCGTGAACCGGGCTATCATACACACCACGAATGATATTTTGTGTATCGTAAGCCACATACAAGCTAAAAAGCATCACACAAGCTGCGGCAATCAATACTTGAATCATTGGATTGCCTAAAAATAAATTGATAAGCGAACCAATCACAACCACAATCAACGCGATAAAAAGTATCTTGCCCCAGTTTTGCAAATCCGATTTTGTCTTAATAGCAAACAAACTCATCGCACCAAATACAATCGTAGTCATACCTAAAGCTTGATAAACCGCACTAATTCCGTTTTTAGCAATCACAAACCCAAGCAAAGGCACAAGTGCCAAACCGCTTAAAAATGTAAAGGCAAATAAAAGCGCGACATTAAGCCCGGGTGAAGAACGTAAAAAGATAAGCCCAAGCAAAGCTACAATCTCTGCGATGAAAATCCCGATTCTAACGCTAGGCTGAATCACAACTTCAAAATATTGGAATCCAACAAGCGCGCCAATTGTCGCGAAAAGCAAGCTTGCTGCGAAAAATTTATAAGTTGTTTTAACAAATGCTACAAGCGCACTTTCACTTCTTAAAGCTCCAGCTTCTTGCGCTTGAGATGCATATTTTCTATCATATAGTCCCATAAGACCTCCTTTTGAAATTATCTGCGTATTCTATAAGAATTAAGTAAATTTAAAATAAAATAGTGTGGCACTATTTTATTTTAGCTCTTTTTTGCTATACTTTCGAAATTTAAGAAAGGGTCAATATGGGTCGCAATAAGCTAGATTCTGATAAGCCAACCA
>CBCPND010000006.1:0-36808 GCA_965120395.1 uncultured Helicobacter sp. | reverse complement strand
TTAAGAAATTAGGAACTTAACGCTACTTCATAGGATTTTAGGTGTTGCTTTTTGGATTAACCTAAAAAATGCAACTAGAATCTAATAGTCTTATCCTTATCCTTCTTATTCCTCAAAGTATGCCTAAAGTCTTTAAAAAAGCCTATGAAGAGTATGAATATAAAGAGTATGGTGCAGGAAGATATAACTATATATATTCTTATTGCACACATATAGAATTAAAAGATGTGGATTATACCCAAGTAGGATTAGGTAGAAATTCTACTAATGCTTATATCCTTACATTACATACACCTTATAAAGCACAAAAACTAGAACTTTACCTTGCTAGTGGATTAGATTCTATAATAGAATCTAAAGATACTAACCAAGACTTAGATAATATACTGACCATAAAAGTTGTCAATACTGGACATAAAGAGAAGTGGTGGGGTATGGGGTTGGGGGTGAAGAAGATAAAGAATATGCCATACAGGAGAAATAATAATGAAAAACGAACAAAATGAGCAAAAACAGCAAGATTTAAAAAATATTGTCTTTGAGCATAGTTTTAATAAAACAATGGGAAATATAGCCCAAAAGAAATAGTAAAATCCAAATAATTGCTAAAATAAATCTATAGTGATACTAAAAATGGTGGCTCGAGGCGGAATCGAACCACCGACACGGAGATTTTCAGTCTCCTGCTCTACCGACTGAGCTATCGAGCCAAGAAAAATAGCAAAAATACAAGCAACCAGAATCTTAAATTCTAGAATCCTAAAATCTATGCACAAAAACAGAATCTATCAGGACTAAAGCTAGAAACACTATGGCTAAGGTTAAATTGCGATTTTGCCCTATTTTGCTTAAAAATTTGCTTAAATTTAAGTAAATAGGCATTTTTACTATATAATTACACCCTATTTTGTAGCTAGTTTTATTTGAAGGAGTATTGTGAGGCTCATATCGTGGAATGTCAATGGCTTACGAGCCTGTGTAAATAAAGGATTTATGGAGTTTTTTAAAAAAATTGATGCAGATATATTTTGCATTCAAGAATCCAAAATGCAGCGCGATCAGGCAGATTTTAACTTCAAGGGCTATATGGAATACTGGAATAGTGCGGAAAAAAAAGGCTATTCTGGTGTAGCAGTACTTACCAAGCTAGAACCATTAAATATAACCTATGGTATGGGCATAGCTCATCACGATAGGGAAGGGCGCATTATCACAGCAGAATTTAAGGAATTTTTCTTGGTAAATGTCTATACGCCAAATTCTAAGCGCGAACTCGAAAGGCTGGAATATAGAATGGGGTGGGAAGATGATTTTAGGGCATTTTTAAAAAATCTAGAGAAAAAAAAGTCAGTAATTGTTTGCGGGGACTTGAATGTAGCCCATAAGGAAATAGATCTTAAAAATCCTAAGACAAACCGTAGAAATGCTGGATTTACCGATGAAGAGCGTGAAAAAATGAGTATGCTTTTAGATTCTGGGTTTATTGATACTTTTAGATATTTTTATCCTGCGCTTGAAGGAGCTTATAGCTGGTGGAGTTATATGGGAAAGGCGCGTGAGAACAATACTGGTTGGCGAATTGATTATTTTTTATGTTCTAAAAGCCTTGCACCAAAATTACAAAGTGCCTTAATCTATCCTGAAGTATTTGGGAGCGATCATTGTCCTGTGGGGCTAGAAATAGATATCCATTAAGAAGTATTGCTGTGCAATCAAGCCAAAGTTTCAATATCAGCATTCTCTATGCGCTCTTTTAACAATAAAATCTGTGCAAGGCTTTGCACATTGGCATTAGCAGAATCTATAAAAAGCCTAATCTCGCTTATAACACCTTGTATAATCTGTTCTTTTTGGATTTCTAGCACACCGCTTTGCAAGCTAAAATTAAGCAATTCTTCCGCTCGCAAAAAATCATCCCTAAAAAGTCCATAGCTATTATTTAGATGCTTTTTAAGCATCTCATTTCCGACAAGATAGAATCCCAATCTATCCAAAATATCTCGCGTGCTTAAAAAAGTAAAATTAGATTCTACTAAACTTGTCTCAAAAAGTGTGCTTTTATCTAACTTCAAACCTTTTTTAAAGGCAAAGTAAATCTTGCTTGCCTGATAAAGAGCATACACATTTTTCATCTTTTCATCCACAAGTGGCAAACGCCTTTTACCACTTGAGATTTTGCTATACACAGCTTCAAAGTCGCTTTCTTTTAGGCTTTTAGATCCTAATTTTAGCGCATTTAGCGCTGCTTCATTAACCAAAGTCGCAAGCATAGCACCACTAAAGCCTGAAGTTTTTTGCGCAATATTGTGGATATTTAGTGCATTTGGTTTATTGTGCAAATAGATTTTTAGAATTTCTTCGCGCTCATTTATGTCCGGTAGCTCAACAAAAATTTTCCTATCAAATCTCCCACTTCTTAAAAGTGCAGAATCTAAGGATTCTATGCGGTTTGTTGCACCAATCACAATCACTCCACTATTATCATTAAAGCCATCCATTTCTGTTAAAAGCTGATTTAGCGTGCTTTCACGCTCATTATTATTAGAATCTAGGATTCTTTTTTTGCCAATTGCATCGATTTCATCGATAAAGATAATTGAAGGTGCATTTATCTTTGCTATGTTAAAAAGCTCCCTTACACGCTTTGCACCAACTCCGACATACATTTCTACAAAGCTTGCGCCACTTTGATAAAAAAATGGCACGCCAGATTCTCCAGCCAAAGCTTTGGCAATAAGTGTTTTACCAACACCTGGCGCACCAGAAAGAAGCACACCTTTAGGCAAAGTGATTCCAAGTTTCTTATATTTAGCAGGCTTTTTTAGAAAATCAACAATTTCTAAAAGCTCTTCTTTTGCCTCTTTGATTCCAGCCACATCGCTAAATCCCACATTTGAGTGCATAGGAAGAATACTTTGTGTGAGATTTTGTTGTTGCAGATTTTGAGAATTTTGTGAATCTTTTGCAGAATCTAGCACTTTACTTGATAAAAATCTATATAAAATCACACCAAAAAATACCAAAACTATAATAAAAACAATGCCAATAAAAATAAATATATAATTATCCTTTAGCAAAAGTGCCGTGCTTAAAATAAGCAAAATCACAAAGCCGACAAATATCACAAGCAAATGCCTAGATTCTCGCATAATTCATATCCTCTTGTGTTTCATAATTATTTAGTGCTAGCCATTGTGGCAGACTCTTGCTAGATTTTATAACAATCTTATTAAAAAATTCATCAAGCCCATAATAATAATCTCCAATACGCTTTTCTATGAGAATCTCAAGTGACTTTTTGCTTACGAGTCGTGCCTTTCTAAAGGTAAGATTATTTTGTGCTATAAGCTTGCTAAGTTCGTGCAATCTTTGCTTGGCTTCATTGCCTTTAATTCTAGGATGCATTGAGGCTGAAGGCGTGTTATCTCTTGGCGAATAAATAAAAGGATGAATATGAGTTAGTGGCAATGATTTTAGATTTTGTAAAGCTTCCTGCCAGATTATATGATCTTCACCCGGATGTCCGATTATAAAATCCGTGCCAATTGCATAATTAAGCTTTGCGATGCGTTCTAATAGTCTATAATCACTCTCAAAACGATTGTTGCGATTCATTTTCTCTAGCATTGTATTGTGAGTGTGTTGTAAGGCAATATGGATGTGCCTCTCTAATCTTTCATTTCCTAGTAGCTCAAAAAACTCATCATCAATCTGACTTGGCTCAAGGCTACCTATGCGTATGCGCTTTAGATTCTCGATCTTAAAAAGCTCGCTAAGTAACCTTGCGATATTGCTATTTTTGTCTTTGCCATAACTTCCAACATTTGTGCCTGTTAGCACAACTTCTAGCACGCCCTTATCTGTTAAGATTCTCACTTGCTCTAGAATCTGGCGCATATCATAACTTCTAGCACCTCCTCGCACAGCTGGAATAACACAATAACTACAAGCAAAATCACAACCCTCTTGAATCTTAATAAACGCTCTTGATTTCCCGACAAACTCGCTAATAATCGTGGAATCTAAATGATTTTTTGCCAAATCATCATCATAAAAAAACCGCCCCTCTCCTAAAAGTAAAGCATTTATTCTCTCTTTATGACTATGCCCTAAAACATCGCTGACAAGGCTATCTTCATAAAGTGTCTTGCCTTGTGTTTTTACACCACATCCTGCAAAGACTATTCTCTTGCCACTTTTGCTTGCCCTGCGGATATAATTGCGCACACCAGAATCTGCACCATTTGTAACAGTGCAAGAATTCACCACAATAATTTGAGCTTGAGCTTCATCTTCAGTAAAATCAAAATCCCTTAGATTCTGACGCATAATCTGTGTGTCATAGAGGTTTGTCCTACATCCAAAGGTTTTAAAATACACCTTTTGTCTTTGCATTATGCCTCATTGTCGCTAGGTTCTGAGATTCTAGAATCTAGTCTAGATTTATCTCCAAATCCATCATAAGGTGTTTGGACAAATTTTGTCGTTTCGTAAGCGATGAATATGTCTGGCTCTTTTAAAATGCGCTGCATAATCTCAAGCGAAATACTTGAGCGTAAGGAAAGTGTAGAATATGCATTTGTCTGATACCAAATAGAGATTTTTATACCATTTGGTTCGATAAAGCTGTATGCTCTAGGCTCAGTGTTAGAATTACGCAAGGAGTATTTATCACGCATTTTACGAAGCTTCTTTTTGATGATTTGTGTGTAGCCTTTGGAGTATTTGATTGCCGCTTCAGTAGCGATCTTTAGTGCTTTTTCAAGGTTAGAATCAAATGTGATACTAAAATCTATCCCATCCCAAACTGTTAGCATCCCACCGTGTGTGTAGTTTGCGATCATCGTTGTGAAAATATAATTATTTGGGACAAAAATTATCCTCCCGGCGCGCCGATTTTCAAGATATGTAGTAAGCGTTACATCCTCATAAATTGTAATTCTAAGCATAGAAATATCTAAAACATCACCTATGTAAGTTGAACCATCTTTTTGGATGCGGATTCTATCGCCTACATGCACGCTTCCACCAATGACAATCACAACCCACCCAAGCAAACTCATAAACAAATCTTTCATTGCAATTGCAAGCCCAGCCGAAGCAAACCCAAGCACAGCGATCAAATAAGTCACATTCTCCAAATAGCCAAAAAGTAAAATCAAGACAATAATGCTTAAATTGAAAAAGTTAATGATTTTATTAAAAGTATAAATGCGACTATCTTTGATATAGCGATGACCGATTATTTTTAGTGAAAACGCTAAACCTATGCTTATAAGTATCGTAAGTCCGATGTAAATTAGTTTTAGAATCTGGTTTTTGATTCCGCTATAAATTTGTTTATAGGCTTCTTCGTATTTTTTGTTATAAATGTCAATTGTCGTAACTAAAACATTATACGCACTTTCAAATTCTAAAAGCTGAAGTTGTGTGGCATAAGTATTTTGTGCAATTTGATTAGATTTATCATATGCGCTAATCCCAACTAGAATATTATATTTTTCATTGACAAGTGCTATCACTCGCTCAAGGCTACTTTTGTGAGAATCTAGGATTGTTTGTTCGTTTTTAATGGTTTTAATATATGAGATTCCATTAAAAACCGCAAAAGGATTGCTAATCACTGGAGATTCCGGAATCTGAGGCGCTTGAATCAAATCCCTAAATGGATTATCTTTATAATCCACAAGTAAGTCAAGCTGTCGTTCTAATGTCTCAAGGGCGTGTGTTTTTTCTGTGATGATGTGCTGGTTTTTACTCTTGGTTTCATTGGAACTTTGGATATTTTGTAGATCGCTTCTGATTTTTTCAATTTCGTGTGAAATCGCATTGTAATTTGCGTAATTTGTGTAGCGCTTCAGCCATATACTATCATTTTCCTGTAATTGAGAATCTATAGCTTGAAGCTGTATTCTTAGATTCTCAATTGTAGATTTTTTAGAATTGATATCATCGCTAAAAGCGAGCATAAGGCAGATAAACCATACGCACGTTATTTTAAAGCACTTCATCTGATCTTCTTTTGATTTTTTTGCATTATAGCTTAAAAATCGTCTTTAGTGAATAAGGATCTAAATTTGCTAGAATTTCTTACTATTTTTTAGCATATTATTTGGTGATGAAAATAAAATATTTATTTGAGAATCTAGTCAAGAGGAGGTTACCACCCTTATTAGTCCAAATCATAATATAGTGCATCTTTTGAGTAATGGGGCTGTCTTTGAAGGCTTTTAAAGGCAAAATTTCTTGTGATGAATATAGAAGTCGTCCAAGTATAGCAGTTAATAAGTCCAAATCCGTGAAAATCAATTTCTATCAAATCACAATCGCGCAAAAATTTTGCTACACCCTTATGCCAATCTGCATTATCTAAAATAATCATTGCTCCTTCTTTGGCGTTTTTATTAAGAATCTGTGCGGCTACTTGAGCACATTTCATACGAGTGTTTTGCCCATCGACATTGCCACCATCAACAATAATCACATCAAATTCTTTTTTCAAGCTTAAAGCAAATTGTGCATAATCTTGCTGCATATCGCCATCTAACGAAGTCTTAAGATATAAATCCTGATTAGCAGGTTTTTGATATTCTAATATCTTAAACCACTCTTTATCACTCTCTATTGTCGTGATATGAGAAACTTTCTTGGACCAGTAAAGAGATGAACCCCCCCCCCGAACTCTAAAATACATTTTTTAGAAAAATCCAAATTATCAAGATATTCTATGCAAGGGTAAGTATACCAAGGCAGCGGCTCACCATTTTTACCAATACATTTCCATTCTTTCATACTTTGGAGTTGATTATATTCCTTTGCCAATGTTCTACAATTGCGATATAACCACCTATATGGATAATAATATTTATCAAGCAATACCTTCGGGACGCATCTTTTTACAAGCTGTTTTAACATAATCTTGCTCCATTTTGCTATTTTTTCTTCTTTATCTTTAGGCATAATTATAGTAGAATTACTGATTGTTTGCAACATATATAGAAGCCAATGCACTAATATTTTGATAAGGATCATTATGAAAAAAGCACTCTTAAGCGTGAGCGATAAAACGGGCATTGTAGATTTTGCAAAAGGGCTTATAAATTTAGGATTTGAGATTCTCTCAACTGGTGGCACACTAAAAGAGCTTACACAAAATGGCATAAAAGCCACAGAAGTAAGCACTTATACAAATAGCCCTGAACTTTTTGATGGGCGCGTAAAAACGCTTCATCCTAAAATCCACGGCGGAATCTTATTCCAGCGCGACAAGCCAAAAGACTGCCAAGAAGCCAAAAATGCCGGCATAGAAGAAATTTCGCTTGTGTGCGTGAATTTATATCCATTTTATGAGACGACAAAAAAGATAGATGATTTTGATATAATTATAGAGAACATCGACATTGGCGGACCAAGTATGATTCGCGCTGCTGCAAAGGCTTACAAAGATGTGATTGTGATTACTTCTCCTAGCGATTATAAAGCCGTGCTAGATTCTATAAAATGCAATAAAAACACCCTAGAATTCCGCCAGAATCTAATGATTAAGGCTTTTAACCATACAGCACTTTATGATAGCTTGATTGCAAATTATATGAATGAGAGATTTAATCAAGGCTTTGGACAAGAAGTTTTTATCGTTGGCAAAAAGGTGCTTCAAACGCGCTATGGTGAGAATCCGCATCAAAAAGGCGCGCTATATGAGTTTGAGAACTTCTGGAGTAAAAATCTTATCGCCATTAAAGGCGAACTTAGCTTTAATAATCTTACAGATTTAAATACAGCTATTGCTTTAGCAAGCAGTTTTGGTGATGCTGTAAGTATCATAAAGCACGCTAATCCCTGTGGATTTGCCATAAAAGAAAACTTACTAGAATCTTATAAAAGTGCTTTAAGATGTGATAGGGTAAGTGCGTATGGTGGTGTTGTCGCAGTTAATGGAATGATCGATAAAGAGTTAGCATTAGAGATTAATAAAACCTACATTGAAGTGCTTATAGCTTGTGATATCACACAAGATGCAATAGAAGTTTTTGCTAACAAGAAGCGCATTAAAATTTTTGTAACCAAGCAAAAATCTTTATATCTACCAAATGATACTTATGATTTTAAGCATATAAAAGGTGGATTTGTCTATCAGCAAAGCGATTATGTATGCGATGATGAGATAAAAAACGCAGAATGTAAAAGCGCACAAAAAGCCTCACCCTCTCAGCTTAAAGATCTTGAAATCGCCTATAAAATCGCCACACTTACAAAATCAAACTGCGTGGCTTATGTCAAAGATTCTATGTTGGTTGCCATAGGAATGGGTATGACAAGTAGGGTTGATGCTTCAAGAGCAGCGCTAGCTAAAGCAAAAGATATGGGGCTTGATATAAATGGTGCTGTGCTTGCTAGTGAGGCGTTTTTCCCATTTAGGGACAGCATTGATCTAGCAGCACAAGCTGGGATTAGTGCCGTGATTGAACCTGGGGGAAGTATGCGCGATGATGAAGTAATACAAGCAGCAAATGAGCATAATATCGCGCTTTATTTTAGCAATGTGAGACATTTCTTGCATTAATGTTAATAAATGGCTATAATGATTCCCTATTTTAATGACAAGGAGAAATGATGAAAAAACTATTGATTTCATTATTGTGTGGGTTTTTAGGCTTAAATGCTGCTAGCATTGATACAACAAAAGTTAGTGCTGCTTTTAGTGCGTTTAAAACAGCAAAGAAGCAAAAAGTTGATGGCACATTTAAAGATATTATTTTTAAATTCCCTAAAACTCAAGATTCTATTACCTCAACCTTGAGTGGTGCAAGTGCGACAATGAATGCTATGGATGTAACATTTAATGACCCACAAATAGACACTAAAGTAAAAAATCTTTTCTTCTCTCAATTTAAAAAAGATAAAAAAGAGCGCCAGCTTATAAAAGTTACATTTAAAGAAGTTATCGAGGGTGAGAATCTAGGAACGATTCTAGCGAATGTCTCAATGAATGGCAAAACGCAAAAAATCCCTATGCAATACACCATAAGCAATGGCAAACTTATTGCAAAAGGTGTGCTTGATGTGCTTGACTTTGGGCTTGCAGAGGCGTTTAAAAGTTTAGCTGATGGTTGTAAAGATTTACACGAAGGTATAAGCTGGACGCAAGTTGAGATTTATTTCGAAGCACCGATAAAATAAAGCTAAATTATAAATACATTGGCATTAAGATAGTTTAGACTGGCATTTTTTCTATATCTAAATGCCATTTATTTTTAGATTCTTTATCGCTAGAGTCTAATTATATTCTAAAATTGAATCGATAATATATCGTGGGCGATGTTTGGATTCTAAATAATTCCTGCCAATGTATTCTCCAATTATCCCAAGACTCAGAAGTTCAATACCACTAAAAAAGCAAAGCAACACAAGCATAGAAGCCCATCCCTGAATTGCTTGTTGTGTAAAAAACTTAATATAAAGCACATACAAACCAAATCCCAAAGAAAATGCAAAGAATAATGCCCCTAGCACACTTACTACGCGTAATGGCACTATACTAAAGCTTGCAATACCACTCCAAGCAAGGGAAAGCATTTTCATAAAGGAATATTTAGATTTGCCAGCAAGTCTTGTTTTTACATCAAAATACACGATATCTTGTTTGAATCCAATTTGGGCTATTATCCCACGCAAGAAAAGATTGCTTTCTTGATAATTTTTTAGGTTTTGGATAACTTTTTTGCTTAAAAGTCTATAGTCTGCGTGGTTTTTTATAATTTTTATACCCATAGATTCTGCTATCTTATAAAATCCAAGTGCGCTATATTTCTTAAACGCAGAATCTACTTGTCTGTCTTTTCGTATGCCAAATACAATATCTGCACCATTTTGAAATTTCTCGATAAATTCACAAATCTTGCTTTCATCTTGCTGCAAGTCAGAATCTATGCTTATCGCACAATCACATCTATCTGCTACATATTCTAATCCTGCCAACAAAGCAGATTGATGCCCATAGTTCCTAGAAAGCCTTAAAATGACAGTATTGATTGGGGGGGCAGTTAGTTTTTATATGATTGGTTTGGCGTAATTTTTTAATTTTTGTAGATACTATTTTTTTAAGCAGGCTATATGTATCATCTCTACTTCCGTCATCAACAAAACAAAGAAAGCTATTTTTATGGATTTTGGCTTGAGAGATGAGTTGTATGAGTTTTTGGGCTAAAGTGATATATGTCTGCTGGATAATGGCTTCTTCATTGTAGCAAGGCACGATAAGTGCTAGGATTGGAATATTAGGTTTATTTTGCATTGTTTTTCCTTTTCTTGGTTTTATCTTTATAAGTTTTTTTAGATTTTATACCAACGACACAATTATCCAAAATATCTAGTTTTTTTAGGCTTATTTGGATTTTAAGCACTTCTTTGAAATTAGATTTTATATCTTTTGTGATTTGTTCTAATGCCTCTTCTAAAAGCCTAAATTTACCCTTAACTAGAGATTTTTCAATCTGTTTTACAACACTTGCATAATCAACAAAAGATTCCATAAACTTATAAGTAATTTTAGCAGCAATCTTAACTCTTTGCTTCTTATGCCGCTCACGATCTAAAACACCAATAATCGCCTTAATAATTAGATCCTCAATGATAATTGTATAAGTTTTTCCCATCAAAGCACCTTAGATTCTTGCCCTTTAAAAAAACGCACGATATTCGGAATATGCGTATAGACAATGATTATCCCTATAAGCACTAATGGCACGTGGCTGTGGATTTGCTTCTCTACATTTATGCAATCAGGGATTGGTAAAACATAAGGCACGATAAAAGTTAATACAATCCCACTTAGCACGCCAAGCAAGCTTGAGAGTGAAGAAACTTTAAATATCTTCCCTACAGCTCCCCACACAACAAGCCCTAAGATACCTTCTATCGGAATAAGCAAAAGCACTGAGCCAATTGTAGTTGAGACGCCTTTTCCACCCTTAAAACTAAGATATGGGCTATAGCAATGCCCGATGATTGATAAAATCGCTATCATCCATTGTGTGCCATAAGACAAATCAAAAAACTTTGCTACAAGCACCACAAGCAATCCTTTTATCGCATCTAAAATCAAAGTCGCTAACGAAAATAGCTTTGCTCTTTTGGGGTCAATTTCTTTTAGCGCGCGATAAACATTTGTCGCACCAATACTTCCTGATCCAATTTTTTGCAAATCAATCTTATAAAAGATTCTTGTTAGCATTGCACCAAAAGGTATTCCACCAACAAGATATGCCACAATATAAAAGATGATATTGATATTTGTGAGAATTTCTAATAGCATTTATACTCCTTTAGTCGTTTAATTACTCCAAAGTCAATCAACTCAAAGCTAGAATCTTAACATAAAGATTCTGTCATTTTACATAAACTCACAGAGCTTAAGATTCTAGAATCTAAAAATACTATAAATTTATCAAACTTTAAAATCCTTAAAGTATAATTTCACTCAACGGATGCGTAGCTCAGCTGGTAGAGCAACTGACTCTTAATCAGTGGGTCCAGAGTTCGATCCTCTGCGCATCCACCAATGCAAAATTCTAAGATCCTACAATAATTCCAAAATCCAAGATTTTACAATCAAGATTCTACCTTCTCCCACACACTTCCATTTGGTGTATCACTGATTAAAATTCCTTGTGCGTG
The DNA here is from genome assembly GCA_965120395.1 of uncultured Helicobacter sp. Classification (GTDB taxonomy): domain Bacteria; phylum Campylobacterota; class Campylobacteria; order Campylobacterales; family Helicobacteraceae; genus Helicobacter_B. The sequence goes on along the minus strand of CBCPND010000006.1, from coordinate 25,132 downwards.
AAGTTCATCGCGTATAGAATCTGCTAGTGCAAAATCTTTATTTTTCTTAGCTTCTTGACGCTTATCAAGCAAGGCTTTGATTTGTTCTTTTTGCTCCTCGCTTACACCTTGTTGAAAATACACAATCTCATCTCCTCCACCAATCCCTAGCAACTCCTCCACAAACGAAAGATTGCCTAGAATCTGAGCTTTTAGATTTTTATCTTTTGGGTTAGAGTCTAGCTTTGAGTTTGCGTGATTTAGCATTTCTTCTAATATGCTTAAAGCTTTTGAGATATTTAAATCATCGCACATCGCTTCAAGCAAACTCTCCTTAAAGCTAGAATCTACAACGGGCGTAAAATCGCCAACTACGCGCTTTTTAAGACGATAGATTTTATCAAGCCTTTTTTTAGTGTAAAGCAAATCCTCTTCATTAAAATTCAAAATTGCACGATAATGTGTGCTTAAAAGATAATTACGCAAAACCTCACCACTATAAACCTTTAGCGCATCTTTGATAAAAAAGCTATTGCCTAGGGATTTACTCATTTTTGTGCCATTGATATTGACAAATCCATTGTGCATCCAATATTTTGCGATCTCTTTTCCTGTCGCACAACGTGTTTGTGAGGCTTCATTCTCGTGATGAGGGAAAAGTAAATCCGCGCCACCTCCGTGAATATCTATACCATATTCTTTATCTTTATAAGCAATCTCTTCAATCATCGCTGAACACTCAATATGCCAGCCCGGACGTCCTTTACCTAAAGAGCTTTCATAGCCAATATCATTTTGTCCTTTATAAGCCTTCCACAGCGCAAAATCCCTAGAATCCTCTTTATTTTGCTCATTTTGGATTCTGGATAGATTCTCATCTTCTATGCCTCTTTTACTAATGCTACCATAATAAGAATCCTTTTCTACATTGAGATAAATATCGCCATTTTCTAGCTTGTAAGCTATGCCCTTATCAAGCAGAATCTGGATTAAATTTGTGATAGATTCTAGGCTTTGTGTAGCTCTTGGAGAAAGGGTTGGATCTTTTATCTTTAAAGCGTGCATATCGTGCAAATATGAAGCGATGTATTTTTGTGTGATTTGCTCAATTGGAACATTGCTTTGGATAGATTTTGCAATGATTTTATCATCAATATCAGTGAAATTTTTCACAAACAGCACTTCATATCCGCTTAAACTAAGCACCCTTTGAAGTAAATCAAAAGCTATAGCACTTCTTGCGTGTCCTAAATGTGCATCATCATAAACGGTCGGACCACACACATAGATTCTAGCCTTTTTATCCTCAATTGGGATAAAATCAACCTTTTGCTTTAATTTGGTATCAAAAATTTTCATCACAATCCTTAAATTAACTCGGTATTTTCACAAATATAAGCCATACATAATAAAATAATTATCTCACACAAAACAACACACAAGCTTAATGAAAATAATCTCTTATCTCTAATTATACTCCAAAATAAATTTACCCCAAAGGCTTTTATCGTAAGAAAAAATAGCACAAATCCTGATAAACTCCCAGCTAAAGCCAGCCCAAACGCTCCCCAAAACTGCATAAAAATAAGTGAAAACACAATCCCAACAGCTAAAGAAATCGCAGAAATCTTTGCCGCTAAAGCCTGCTTCATATGAGAATATAAATAAAGTGAGAAAATACGCGACAACCCAAAAGGTAGCAATCCAATCATATATGCGCTAAACACACTTGCTGCGACTAATGTGTCTGTGTGCGAGAATTTGCCATGTTCATATAAAAGCCAAATGATTTGCTCACTTAGCATTATCCCGCCAATGGTGCACAATAAAAGCATTATAAATAAAAACCAAAATGCTTTTTTCATCGCTAAAAGTGCCTTTTCTTCTTGATTATTTTTTATCATTTTAGCAATCGTTGGGAAAAGTGCGCTAGAAATCGCAATAGCAAAAATTGCTAAAGGAAGCTGAAAGATTCTATTTGCATAATAAAGATAAGAAATTGACCCACTTGCTAAAAATGAAGCTAAAATAGTATCGATAAATGACGCAAGTTGTGCTGTAGAGCTTCCAAGCATCGCTGGGAAAAACTTTTTTAGAAATTGTGATACATCGCTTTTTATCGTTTTAGCAAGGCTTGCAGATTTTGGTAGAATCTTAAAAAAGGCAATATAAATCTCTTTTATCCCGCAAATAAAAAGTCTAAAAAACCCAAAGCGAAACAATGGATAAAAATGCAAACAAATCTGTGCCACTCCACCACATAAAACCCCATAGCTTAAAAAATACACCACTTCAAGCCCATCTTTATTATACGATAAAAACAACGCACAAATCATTGCAATATTTAAAAGCGCTGTGTTATACGCACTTACCCAAAAATGCTGCTTATACTGCAAAAGCGAGCTAAAAAATGTAACAACAAAAATAAGCAATAAATACCAAAAATTTATCGCAACTATTGGCTTGGCAAGTTCAATCATAGAATCTGAGAATCCAAAGGCTATAAGCTTTGTAAAACCTCCGCTAAAAATCACCACAAGCAAAGAAAATAAAATTAGCACACAAGAAAACATAAAAAGCACAATAATGCTAAATGCGCCCTTTTTGCTACTTGCGATAAAATTTGGCAAGAAGCTTTGCACAAACGCGCCTTCACCAAAGATTCTGCGAAATAAATTTGGAAATTTAAATGCTGCAAAAAATATATCACTATACATTCCAGCACCCAAAATATGTGCCATACTCAAATCTCGCAAAAACCCAAAGATTCTAGAGCATAAAATACCACTGCTATTTGTCAAAAAAGCTTTTTTAAGCACTTAAAAATCCTTTTTAATTTATAATTAAATAAGAACTGGAGAATATATGACTGATTTTACACCTTTTATTATTCAAGATTGTTTAAACATCGCATTAAGCATAAAACAGCATTGCGAACAAAGAAATCTTAATCCATCTGATGTTGATTTTAAAATCAAAGAATTTAAGACTTTCATAAAGCTAGATTCTCAAAAACAGCCTCATTTACTCACGCAAGAAGAGTTAGCGCAATTTTATGATGAAAAGTTTAATCAAGATGGTTTTAAAATCTATCAAAGTTATACAATTCAAGTTGTGCCAAAAATTGAGCACTATTTGTTTGACATTGAGATTTCTAGAGACTTTGATGAGGTGTTTTTAGTTTTTGATGAGGATTTTTTCATTATAGATCATCCTCTTTTTAGTGATATGATTTGTAGTATTATAGAATCTAAAATGGCGTATAATGGGATTATCTTATATCAAATTCAAAACCAAAGAAAAGCCATTAAAGAGATTCTAGAACAAGTAAAATCCTCATCAAAAGATGCTTTGCAATATGTTGTGCCAGAATCTAAAGAATCTTTGCAAAACACTTCAAAAGACTTCTTGCAAGAAAAAAGATTTTGCATTAAAAAAGCTCTTTTTTCTCATCCAAAAGAAATAAGGCTTGATTTCTTCCCATTACAAAAATGGCAAAAAGAAAATGGCTCTGCACCGCTAAATTCTGCATTTGGCGTGATAGAAGGCGAACACATAGCGACTTTTTATAAAGCAAACTTTGGTCAAAACGGCAGAAATCTCAAAGGAGAGTATATTTATAATCCAAAAAATCAGCAAAATATCGATGTAAAAATTTCTTTTAATGAAAATGAAATAGAGGCTAGAGATTATGCAGACAAGATAGAATATCACTCAAAAATAAAAGGCTATGTAAGATTCCACAAAGGGGCTTTTTATTTTTGGCAAAACTATAATAGCATCTTAAAATCCACAAATACACCAAACCTACTTGGGGGTTTGCATTTGGGGTTTGTTATTATCATTGATTCAAAAGATGAGAATCAAGATGTGATTGGCGAAAATATGCAAATAGAAGCTGATGAGATTCGTATTAACGGTTATGTAAGTAAAGATGTGATCTTAAAGGCTAATCATATCTCATTAAATGGCTCAACCCACAAAAGCACAAAAATTTTTACAAAAACAGCAAAGATTCTCACACACAAAGGACTTTTAGAATGTGAGAGATGTGCGATTAAGAATCTAGATTCTGGAATCATTAAAGCAGATATGGCTAAAGTTATTCACTCTAATGGCGCAAACATCTCTGTAAGGCAAATTGACATTGAGAATCTAAAATCAAATAACACAATTTCTTCTCATCATATCCACATTCATACAAATCAAGGCTTTAATAACGAGCTTATTATCGATGCCAATCTTTGGAAATCTAAAACAAAGCAAGAATATGCCAAAAAGCAAAATCTAAAATTACAAAAGATCTCTGCATTTTTTGAGCAAATCTCAAAGCAAAATCAAAGATATAAAATATTTTTAGACAAATTGCAAGGCTTTAGCGATGAACAAAAACAAATCTTTTTAAGAAATAAAGATGCTTTGGAGAATTACAAACTTTGTGAGTATTATGAATTTGCCTTTAGTTTTTTAAAGCGCTATATTCTTGATATGCAAATTAAAATCTCTCAAGAGAAAAAAGCTTTAATACAAGATGAACTAAAAAATGCTAAAATCGTGATAGATTCTAGCTGGAAGCCTGATAATTATGCGGTTTTAAAATGTGATGATCCACCAATTTCAGATAGAATCTTGCTTGCATCAGGAGTAAGGCAAAATATTGGCGTTAATATATCAAAATTAAAATTAAGGATTCTAGAATGATTTGCGGACTTAATGGGAAAATCTCTAAACTTGAGCCAATGCGCGCAGAAGTGGATGTAAATGACGTGGTTTATGAAGTTTTTATAAGTATTCAGACAAGCACAAAATTGCAGCTAAATCAAAATGTAAATATCTTAATTAGTGAGATTATCCGCGAGGATGCGTTTGTGTTGTATGGGTTTTTAGATTCTATGGAGAAGGCGACTTTTGAGCGATTGCTTAAGATAAATGGCGTCGGACCAAAAGTCGCATTAGCGATCTTAAGCACATTCTCACCTAAGACATTTAGTGAAATTGTGCGTAATAAAGATCTTAAAATGCTTCAAAAAGTCCCCGGCATTGGCGCAAAGAGTGCGGGTAAGATTCTATTAGATTTGGCTGGATTTTTCTCTGAGATTTTGGAATCTAGTGCGTCAGATTCTACATTTAGTGCGAATCAAGAGGCGATTTTAGCACTTGAGAGTTTAGGATATAAGACAAGTGATATTAAAAAAATTATGCCAAGTATAAAATCTACAAATACACAAGAAATCATTAAAGAAGCTTTGAAATTATTGTGATTCATAAACTTTAAGTAAATCCACACTTACTGCATTTGGCGTAATGAGCATATTTTTAAATATGTCGTTGTAGGAATGCAGGATCTTTGCTTTTTCAAGGGGCTATGCTCTTTCTAGCATTTAAAAACAACCATATCTAAATAATTTTAAGATATATAAATGCCATTAAACTTTAAAACCTCATAATTTCATAATTTTTAATTGTCTTTGCAAATTCCTGATAAAGAATTAACTTTTCGTTTTTTTTTTTTTTGAAATAATACTTTATTTTTAGATTTAGGGAGAATATATGCGATTTGTTAAAGAAATTGTGGGTTTTGTTATTGCGGTTATTGTGGTTAGTCAATTTATGAGCTGTTCGGACAACCTTGAAGTGAGCGTGCGTGAGGAGTATATTGACGTGCTTAATTTAGGAGGAAAATTTGTAAATATAATTGACATTACTGCATTAAAAGATATTGAGATTTTTGATCTAAAGGTTAATAATGGTGTTTGCAAGACAGATTTTAAAGGCAAGCTAGCAAGTAGAGCACCAATTGCGAATTTAAAGCCTAGTGATAGGCCTAAGGTTGGGGATGAATTGATTGTTCTATGGGATGAAGTCGATAGCTACTGGCGTAGAAATAAAGCAAAGATCTTTGATACACTGCTTCAAGAAAAGATAGAATTTCTAAAAGAATATAATGAATATGATCAAGAGTTTATATCAGAAGATCAAGTTCGAGAAAATGTTTTAGCATTTTTGGATGAATATGAAAATAAAATTGATTCTGCATACAAGGGGTTGTCACCAAAACAGAAAGAAGAAATGGTACAAAAAGTTTATGCTGGTGCTAAAGAGGTAGAGAGAGAAGCTCGAGAAGATTTAGAACGCAGTATAAGGGATCGATATAGTTCCCATCTTTATGATATGACAAAAAATTTTTACTATAGAGACAATATAGAGATTAGAGTAGATGGGATTAATGAAAGAAGACTTCTAAAATATTTCCTTGATGGTAGCAATAAACATAATTTTTATGAGAATTACTTCAATCTTGTGAAAAACTTAATGAAAGAATATGGCATTGTAGAGAGCTATTATGGATACATTGATTTATACTATGATTTTTGGTATCAGACATTTCATCCCGATGCAAAAAATATCGTAGCAAGCAATATTACTGATAGATATAATAAGATAATGGAAGAACAAAGAACTATAAAGAAGCTAGAAGATTATGGAGTGAAGTTTGAAGAAAAGCGTAAAGAACTTAATGATGAACTATTTTGGAGTAAAGAGTTACCAAAACGAGTCGAGCAAATCGAGAAAAAATGCCAAGGTCAAGAACCTGATGATCCCAAAGGTAATTTTTGGCATAGTGGTAAAATTATGTGTAGCACGACAAATACTCCCTATAAACCATTTCAAAAGCGTCCAGAAGGATTAGAACCAATGTATATTAAAATTATGCGTGTAGTAGAAGTGCCAAGTGCTGTAATTAAGCTAAAAGAAGGAGAAAGCATAGGTGGTTATCATCCTCATGGGGTTACTAGTAGGATAATAAGCGCAACACCGATCCCTAAGGGCATTCAAGTTTATGACTGCAATGTCAAAAAGGTTGAAATCACGACAAACAAAGGCAAGGAAGTCTTTAAATTTTAATCAAAATGAGAATCTAAAATAATCTACCCTATAAGGTAGATTCTCAATACAAGATATTTTATAGATTTATAGCCAAATACAATGACGATTTCATAATGATAGAATAGCATTTGCACCACTTAACCGCTCTCACTGCTTTCATCCTTGTTGCATTGTTCATTTTTATCTTGTTGAAGCACATACTTTTTAAAAAGCTTTCCGCGCTGTTTGTAGGATTTAAACTGATCCAAGCTCGCAGCCGCCGGGGATAAAAGCCCTACAAACTCACTAGATTCTACCTCATCGATCTTTATTTGCTTTTTTATAGAATTTATGGCTACTTTTAGATTCCCGCAAGATATGGCTTTAAGGCTATGCTTTTTTGCTAGGTCAAGGAGTTTTGACTCATTTTTACCAATGGTAAAAATCTGCGTATCTGGCGCATTATCACGCATATAAGTAAAGATAATCTCACAATCAGCACCCTTATCATCGCCACCTAAAATCACATATAAGCTTTTATGAGCGTATTTTTTGATAGCTTGAAGGGTAGCATCGGTGTTTGTGCCTTTAGAATCATCAACCCAAAGAAGCCCGCTAGAATCCCTAAACTCCTCAAGCCTATGTGCACTTATGTGAAAGGTGTTAAGCTTTTTTAAATCGAGTGTGTTATTTATGATTTTTGAGCCACATAGCGCTAAAAGCGCATCTTGTAAAAATGGCTCATCAAATGCAATTGCCTTTGTCTCAATCCCTAAAAACTGCGCCAAGTCGCTAGAATCTGCATAGAAAATTGCCTTGCCCTTAAAGCTTTTCACATATCTATGTGTGCCTAAATCTTTAGGCAAAACTACATAAGAGTCGCTCTCCATTCGCTCTAAAACTTTTAGCTTATCATTGATATAGCTCTCAAAACTTCCGTGCCAGCTTATATGATCCTCACGAATGGGGAGTAAAAGATAGACCTTTGGCTTAGCCACTTTTGCATAATGCATTGAAAATGAGCTTGTCTCCAAAATCCAGATTTTCTTACTACTTGTATTTTTAGGCTCTGTTTTGGAATCTGTAGAATCTTTGTTATCATTGTTAGAATCTTTAGAATCAATGCTTAAATCTTTGGCATTTTTGCAATCTTTATAAAAATCCTCATAAAATAGCTCAATAAGTGGTGTGCCAATATTCCCTCCAGCTTTTGCCCCACTAGATTCTAGCAGATAAGTTAGCATTTGTGTTGTTGTGGTTTTGCCATTTGTCCCGCTAATCCACACGATAAGCGGGCTTTTATTATATTTATCTAAAAGATTAGTAATGAAATCATACTCGCCAATTTTATGTAAAGCCTTAGAGAAATAAGGATGAATTGGCACAATGCCCGGGCTAGTAATCTCTATTTTAGATTCTAGAGGATTAAACGCACTTGGTGGAAGAAGCGTATTAAGTCCTTCTTGGCTTTTTAGGGTGAATTTATCATCATAGATTTTGCATTTTATGCCATTTTCATTAAGCCATTTTACAAGCGGCAAACTTGTTGTGCCATAGCCAAAAATGCTAATATATTCATATTCCACTAGCGCACCTTAATGCTCATTAGTGCGATAATATTTGTCAAAAGCGCAATAATCCAGAATCTTACAATAATCTTATTCTCCGCCCAGCCTTTCTGCTCGAAATGATGATGGATTGGCGCCATAAGGAAGATTTTCTTTTTGCGCATTTTATAGCTTCCAATTTGCAATATCACAGAAATTGTCTCTACAACAAACACGAACCCAATGATTAAAAGCAAAATCTCATTATTTGAGACAATCGCCATATATGCTATAAATCCACCCACAGCCAAGCTTCCAGAATCACCCATAAAAATTTGTGCTGGATGGCAGTTATACCATAAAAATCCAAGAAGTGAGCCAATGAGTGCCACTCCGACTACCATTAACTCCCCAGCATTAACGTGTGGCAAGAATAAATATCTTCCAAGCTCTATATTTCCTGATAAATAGACAAATACGCAAAGTGTGCAGAGTGCAAAAATACTAGGAACAGTGGCTAATCCATCGAGTCCATCTGTTATATTTACAGCATTTGTCGTAGATAAAAACACCAACACCCAAAAGCTTATCATCAAGAATGGAAACATACTTAAATTAAAAATTGGGAATTTGATAAAAGGCACATAAAGCTCAGAATTTAGATTAGTATAATAATGTAAGGCAAAAGAGATACCAGTAGATACAATAAATAGAAGCAAGAATTTGACTTTTGAGCCCATTCCTGCGTTTGTCTTTGCAGTGATTTTCATATAATCATCTCTTGCACCAATCACACCAAACATCACAATAACAATAATTCCAAGCATTGCAAAGATGTTTTCTAAATTAGCACATAAAGCAGAGGCAAAAATAGTGCTAATGATAAACACGCCTCCACCCATTGTGGGAGTGTTTGATTTGCATTGATGTGCAGGGACGAAAGTAGAGATAGGCTGATTTGCGTTTTTTAGTTTTGCCCAGCGGATAAAATAGGGCACAAGAAACGCACATATAAAAAATCCGATAAAAAAGCTCACACCAGCTCTAAAAGTGAGGTATTTAAAGATATTTATATTAAATATAGAATATAAATAATATAGCATAAAACTCCTTTGTGCAAATTGGAATCTAAAAAGATTGTTTAAAGCTAGATTATAATGTTTTTCATTTGAAAGATACATTAGATTCTAGCAATCTAAAATCAAATCCAATATCTGTAGTCTTTGGCAGACAAGCCAAATTCAGCATTGATTGGATTAGGATCCTAAGCCAAATAAAAAATCTTATCTCTTCCCTTCATAGATAAAATCAAAATCCTCAAAGCGATCATCAAAGTTATTTGAGTGTGGATTTTGCTGATTTTTAGGATTGATAGTTTTAATTGTGCCGTTTGTGATTTGTGGTTTGGAGATAATTTCTTTTTGGTTTTGGGGGTTTATTTGTGGAGATCTGGCATTTTGTAATGCTCTAAAAGCGTGTTTAATTTGCTGATTTTTATCCTCAAGCTCAATAGATAAGCTTTGGTTTTTAACCCTTGAGTATCGCGGGATATATGCCTCAAGGGCACTGATTTTAGCAATGATACTTGTATAGTAAGATTCTGCAAGTCTGTCGCTTATAGGGTCTTTTTGCCATTTGAAGCCTTTGTTATAGGATTTTATGGTATTTTTATAATTGCCTTTGTGATATTTATACCAATACAAAATCATATCAAGCGCGACTTTACTAGAAAAGGTAATATCATTGATAAGAATCTGCCCAACGACATTGCGATTAAAACTAGAATCCTTAGAGTTAAAATAATTTTTAATTACAATTGGAATATGGGCGTGATAAAGCCCAGCGGAAGGATCAGAGAAGTTCAGCATATAAGCCCCACCGCAAGATTCTTGCCAAGCGATTGCCGCTAGTGTATAGCCTAATCCTTTAGGTGCGCCAAATGTATAAGCATATATGATATTTTCACGTTGAGCTTTTGAGAATCTATGCGGATCGCCACATTCAATCTGTGGGATAGAATCACCACCAAAAGCACACATAGCATAAAAAATATATAAACAGCCAAGAATCCTTTTCAATAAACGACCTTTTAATTTTTGATTTGATACAATCACGACATTATACATAAAAAAGGATTATCGTGAAAGCACACAAAGCACAAATGTTAATTGAGATTCTAACTGAAGAATTACCAGCTATTCCATTTCTAAAAGAATGGCAAAATACCCCACAAAAATGGCAAAATATTATCAAATCACATCACATAAATAATGCAGATTTTAGATTCTACTTCACACCACGTAGAATCTGCATATATTCTAAAAATTTCCCATTGCAGACAGATGAGGTAGTAAATGAGTTTTTTGGACCACCGCTAGAGATTGCCTATAATAATGGTAAATCAGAAAATGGTTTATCAAAGGCTGGAGAGAGTTTCTTAAAAAAAGTAAATCTTGATATTAGAGATTTACAAACTATACTTAAAGGCGATAAAGAGGTATTATACGCTAAAACAACAACTTCAGGCGTGCTAACAGCAACAATTATTGATGAAATTGTTTTAGAGTTTTTACAATCCTTGCATTTTGGCAAAAGTATGCGCTGGGGGAGTTTGAGTGAAAGCTTTATCCGCCCGATACGCAATATTCTTATTTTACTAAATGATAAGCCTATAAAAACCACATATTTTGGACAGCAAGGAAGAAGTGCTACACTTTTACATCGTGATAAAAGCAGGGTTTGGGTAAATATCCCAAATGTAGATTCGTATTTTGAGATTCTAAAAAATGGTGGCGTGATACTTGATTATCAAGAGAGAAAAGACCTAATCATCACACAAATTCAGCATATACAAAATCAAGAGAATGTAAAAGTCGAGCTAGATTCTGGATTGCTTGATGAGGTAGCTGCGATTACTGAATATCCACACGCACTTTTAGGAGGATTTGATGAGGGATTTTTAGAGCTACCAAATGAGGTCATTATCACTTCGATGAAAGAGAATCAGCGATATTTTGCTGTGTTTAAGGACGATAAGCTTTATAATGGCTTTGTTGTGGTGGCTAATTCAATGTGTAAGGATTTCTCACATATCATTAGCGGCAATGAGCGCGTATTAAAGGCACGTTTAAGTGATGCGATGTTTTTCTATAATAATGATTTAAAATCTACCCTACCTAGCGAGAATCTAGCACAAATCGCCTTTGTCGATAATCTTGGCAATATGTTAGATAAAACTAAGCGCGAGCAAGCCATAGGCAAATATTTAGCGCAAAAATACGACACAGATTCTGAGATCATAAACAAGGCTATTGATCTCTCAAAAGTAGATTTATTAAGCGAGATGGTCGGAGAATTCCCAGAATTACAAGGTATTATGGGATCATATTATACTTTTGCTAAGACAAATAACGCCACTTTAGCAAAAGCCATAAAAGAGCAATATCTCCCAACAGGTGAAAACTCCGCACTCCCTTCAAGCATTGAAGGTGCGATTGTCGCAATGAGTGCAAAACTTGATAATTTACTTGGATTATTTAGTATTGACAAAATCCCAAGTGGCTCTAAAGATCCCTTCGCATTGCGCAGAGCAGCAAATGGCATTATTCGCATAATTCTTGAGTTTGGGCTAAAGTTTGATTTAGATTCTGATTTGCGCACACTCTCTTATGCTTATAAAGAGTTTGATTTAAAAATCTTGCAGGATTTTTTGCTAGAGAGGCTAGAATCTAATCTAAAAGTGCCGGCATTGATTTTTAGAAGTGTCTGTATGGGTAATTCAAAAGAAATCACACAAATCCAAAAAAACACAAAAGCCCTAGAATCCTTGCTTTCTCGCCCTGATAAAGAAGAGCTTATAAGTCTCTTTAAGCGCGTGGCTAACATCACAAAAGACGCGCTAGATTCTACAGTCAATGAGAATCTACTCCAAGCTCCGCAAGAAATAGATTTATACCGCGCTTTTGAAAAGATTAAGCAAGATTCTCAAAATCTAAATGATCCAAAGATTTTACTTGAGAGGCTATTTTCTTTAAAGCAAGTGTTGGGTGCGTTTTTTGATAATGTTATGGTTAATGCTCCAGATTGTGCCATCGCTCAAAATCGTAAGGCACTTATATTTGCAATTTATTTGGAATTTAAAAAAGTTGGCGACTTAAAGGAACTTGCGATTTAAAGATTTAAGAGCTAGTATTAAGGCTCATATTTTATAAATAAAGGAGAGAAAATGAAAAATTTCAGTGATACAAGTTATAACATCGTTTATGGCTGTGATAATAACTATGCCAAATATGTAAGTGTTTGCATACAAAGCATTCTTGATGCTACTGCTAAATCATTGAATCGAGAGAGAGTGATCTAGGCGATAGCAAAGATGCAATTAAACCTATCCAGATTCCAGAACTTCCTTTTACTTTTCACATTCTTTGTGATACACTCACGTCAAAAACCTTAAAAAAGCTAAAATCCCTAGAATCTAAATCGCCATATCCTTGTCAAATCATCTTTCACGCATTAAGTCAAGATACTTTTAGGCATCTTCAGCCTTGGGGAGAAGCAGGGGTGAATTGGTGTGCTTACTTTCGTCTTAAAGTAGGCGAGGTGCTAGATTCTAGTATTTCGCGCTGTGTGTATTTGGATACCGATACGCTTGTATTACAGGATATTAGAGAGCTATTTTTCTATGATATGAAAGATAACACCATAGGCATAGCAAAAGATATTGTCGCTACTAGGGATGTCGTTTATAGGCATAAATTGGTGGAGAGAAAAATGTATGGTAATTCTGGCGTGCTGCTTATAGAACTTAAAAAGTGGAGAGAGTATTTCTCAAGAGATCCTAGCTTTAAAGATTTGGCACACTTCAAGTCTTTGTATCCACAAGGTGCAGACCAAGATTATATCAACTATACTTTTAAAGATAGCAAAGATATTTTGCCTTTTAAGTGGAATTTTCAGTGGCTTGATGAGAGGCGATTAGATTTTGGCGATACTTGTGATAAACCATATCAAAAAGATGGCTTAGAAGTTTCTCCTAGCAATTATAGCCATAAAGAGTTTCAAAACGCGCTGAAATCTCCCGCTATCGTGCATCTTTTAGGTGGATATAAGCCTTGGGAAAAGATTCCATATTATATAAAAGGCAAGCTAACTTTTGTGCAAAATCCATACCATAAACTTTGGTGGAAGATAGCTCATAAAAGTCCATTTTATAAAGAGATTTTCTTTGCTTATGCAAAACGTTCTTTAAAAATTATGCTTTATTGCTACATTAAGCAATACACGCCAAAACTATATCTCTTTTATAGGCATTGTAAGTCGATTATTAAGAATTCATAAACAGGATTGCCCGGGATTCCCCAGTCTGAATAGTGCCTATAATATGAGTGGAAAGTATCTTTTTTGACAATAATTTCTTTAACTCCAAACGCTTTTTGTGCATCTATTAAGCTTAGCATTCCTTTTTAAATGGTTGCCGCTATGTTCTTAAGAGGTATGCAAATAAATTTTATAAGTTTTATTTAGGGCTTTTGTAAATTGTAATTTATCAATCACATAGCACCAGCTGGCTAAAAATCCTAGAATGTTCCAGCATAGCTTTTACGCTTGCGTGATTATGCGGATGATTTAGGGCGATATTACAATCCGCTAAAGAAATGGCACCTCTTATACCTCCGATAATTGCAACGAGATTTGAATTGTAAAAATGCGTGAATTGGTCGTTTATATAGAGATTCTCCCAAAATCTAATGCCTTGTGCTCTTTTGGTTATTGGGCTTTTGCCGACGACATCAAGTGTGATAAGAGTGTGGATATGGTTAGATTCGATGGCGTTAAGTATTTGTAAGAGATTATCTGTGCCCCAGCTATGCGCGATAATGCTAAATGGAAGATTAAGCTCATAGATTCTAGGCAAAAAGGAAAAAAGCAAAAAGCTAGAATTAAAAGTGATGTAAAGTTTAATAGCATTTTGCGAATTAAAGTCTAAAAAATTTTTAAACATACGTTGATGAATAGAATCAAGAAATCCTCCAACAAATAGCACGATTTGGCGAGTATTCTCAAGGTTGGTGCTATTTATAGAATCTAGAATGCTAGACTTTAGAGGTATTGCTTTAAAAGCAAGGTCATTTATAAAAGGGTGCATACATAGTGGGGAAACCAAAAGTGGCTTAAAGACTTTTTGGGTGACTTTTGTGAATGAATTCATACAAGGTGGTTTGCATTTGGTTATTCGTGTATTTATTGTATTTTTCTTATCTTGTTGTTCTGTAGTCATAAGCTTACCTTTTTGAAAACTACCAATCAAGCTTGCCAATGATTGCAGCATATTTGTCAAAAAACAAATTAGCAACAAGCTTGCGTAGATTGTATAACCCTAGAATCTAAGCCATATAGTCCTACATAAAATTATGCAAAGTATTTGCTTTAGCCATCCACTCTATGAGCTCATCCCATTTATCATTTTCAATCAGATTTTGCACATAAATCATTTCTTTGTGAAAGCATTCTATGGAATCTAGTAGGTTTTTCTTATTTTGTGCGAATATATCGCGCCATATAGTTGGTGGGCTTTTAGCGATGCGACTCATATCTTTAAATCCACCACCAATTAGAGCTAAAATATCCTTTGGCTCTTCTTGAGAAAGCACTGTGTTTGCCAGTGCGAAAGATATAATGTGCGGGAGGTGTGAGATAAAAGCCACGTGTTTATCGTGCTCTTTAGAATCCATCTTAATTATGCGCATACCGATTTCAATGAAAATCTGCTTGGCTAGTGTGGCTTGAAGCTCACCACTTTTTTCCAAATCAGTAAGAATGATGATTTTATTATAGAAAAGTCCAGATTCTGCGGCGTTTGGACCAAAGTTTTCTGTCCCACACATCGGATGAGCGGTTATGAAATTTTTACGAATTTTATTGGGGATACTTAATGAGATTTGCTCTTTTGCGCCACCTAAATCGATGATTGTCGTTGATGGAGAGATATTTTTAAAATTTTTAATTGTCGAAATTATCGCATTAAGAGGCGTGGCTAAAAAGATCACATCACATTCTTGAATCGTTTTAAAATCCACACACTCATCCACAAGCCCAAGTAAAAGTGCTTGCTGGCAATGCAAAGGGTTTATATCAAACCCAAAAATGCGTTTAAAAAGCTTACTTTCACGCAAAGCAAGTCCCATACTTCCGCCAATAAGCCCAAGACCTATGATGCCAACCTGCATAGATTCCCCTTGAGAATTCTAAAATTTCTAGAATCTGCAATATTTGGTTAAATCTTGCCATTATAGCTAAAGAGTTGCAGATATTAAAGAATTTATTAAGATATGATTTTAAGAATCTAAATAGGTTTTTTAGTAGTATATAAGTTTATTGACCATATATTCTAGTGTGCAGAGCTTTTAGCAAGTGCTTTTGCATAATCTATAAATTCTTTATCTTACAATAAATGAAATAAATTTATGTATGGCAACTAAAATTTTTATAAAGCTCTTAAGATTTTGATATAGCTGACTTTAGGATTATATATTTGGCATTATTGGTTGAAATTTGTTGTATTAAACTAAGTGGCGTGCTCGGAGGGATTCAAACCCCCGACCTACAGGACCGCAACCTGTTGCTCTATTCAGCTGAGCTACGAGCACATTTAGAGATTGCGATTTTACCGATAAATCCATTAAAATTTATTTAAAATTTATGGAAGTTTGTATAGAATCTGCGTGCCTTTATGGTTAATTTTAAAGAAAGTGGGTGATTGTATGCCGGGCATTAAAGCCAAAGAAGGCGAATCTTTTGATGAAGCGTATCGCAAGTTTAAAAAGCAAACTGATAGAAATCTAGTCGTTACTGAATGTCGCGCTAGAAGGTTCTTTGAAAGCAAGACCGAAAGGCGCAAAAAGCAAAAGATTAACGCAAAGAAAAAAATGCTTAAGCGACTTTATATGTTGCGACGTTATGAGTCAAAGCTATAATCAGACTTAAAAGCCGTTAACACGGCTTTTAAGACTCTATCAACATTTTAAATTTAAAAAATTTTAAGAGATTCTATAAAAGCCACATTTCTCTCGCATTTTCTTAACTTAAAGTAATGATTTTCAATGAACCTAATACTTTAAAAAAGTAAAAATATGCAAATTTTCATATTACTTTTATTTTTATAAGATAAAATCTAAAGTTTAAAATATGCAAGGAGAATAATATGAAAAAAGTTTTACAAATGGCTTTAATAGCCTTTGGTATCACTGGTTTGGTCGCGTGTAAAGATGGCTCTAAAGCCTCAGATGAGAATAAAGTCTGGACAATTAAGTTTGCTCACGTTGTAAGTGCTGGAACGCCAAAAGGCAAGGCAGCAGATTTATTTGCCAAAAGGGTAGAAGAATTAAGTGAAGGTAGAATCAAGGTTGAAGTTTTTCCTTCAGCACAACTTTATGATGATGATAAAGTATTCCAAGAGTTAAAACGCAACAATGTTCAAATGGCAGCACCAAGCTTTTCTAAATTTACGCCAATTATAAAAGAATTTAATCTTTGGGATGTGCCTTTTATCTTTAGAGATAATGATCATTTACATAAGGTAATGGATGGTGAAGTAGGTCAGATTCTAAAAGATAAAGTTGCTCAAAAAGGCTTTATTGCTTTAGATTACTGGGATGCTGGATTTAAGCAATTTAGCACAAATAAAGATCCGATCATCGTCCCAGAAGATGCTAAAGGACAAAAGATTAGAATTATGAGCTCTCAGGTCTTAGAGGAGCAGATCAAGGCTATCGGCGCAAACCCACAAAATATTAACTTTGGTGAAGTGTATTCTGCACTGCAAACCGGCGTTGTAGATGGCGCAGAGAATCCTCTTTCAAATCTTTATAATTCTAAATTCTATGAAGTGCAAAAATCTATAACATTATCAAATCACGGATATTTAGGATATCTTGTTATTGCTAGCGAAAAATTTTGGGAGGAATTACCAGATGATTTAAAAGATATTGTTAAAAAAGCGTTAAATGAGGCTACTATTTTTGAGCGAGAGGAAAGTGCTAAGGATGAAGAGATGCTATTGCAAAATTTACAAAAATATGCAATTGAGACCGGAAAGCTTGAGATGTTCACACTAGATGATGAGCAAAAAAAGCAGTGGCAAGATATTATGACTAGCATATATCCGAAGTTTTATGATCTAATCGGTAAAGATCTAATCGATAAAACAATAGAAACTAAGTAATTGGGATTCTAGGGTTGAGATCTTTTTTCTTATTATTGCAAAAGCCATTTAAATGGGCTCATTTGAGTCCATGCGTAAATCGGTTTTTTGGCATTTTAGATATTATTGTTGCAGGGATAAATAAAAATATTGCTGTATTTGGGCTTATAATTGGCATTATAATTGTGACCATTAATGTTTTTATGCGTTTTGTAGCAAACTTTTATCCAGAAAATTCACTCACTCACTTGGGGCGAGGAAGTATCGACTTATTGTTTCATTTGGAGTGCGCTTTTTGGTGCGGCGTATGGATTCCGCAAGGGTGTGCATATCTCTGTGATGATTGTTGTTGAGAGATTTCCACCTAAATTGGCTAAAGCTTGTATGCTGGTTTCATATACTTTAAGTGCGTTGTTTTTGGCTTTTATGGCGTATGCTGGATTTTTAGTATGTAAGCTAAATTATGAACTTGGGCGCTATTCTGAAGCTTTGCATAATGTTCCATTGTGGATTTTTTTGGTTTGTTTGCCTACGGCATTTTTAGGGGCGACTTATAGAGTGATAGAGAAAATCTATGCAGTTTCTTGGATGGACGCTAAGGATGTGGTTAGGGCAACACAAGATGAAATTATCCACGATAGCGCGATTAAAGAATAGTTTATGCCGTATGTCAATATCAAAGTAACGCGCGAAAATGGTGTGCCAACTGCAAAACAAAAAGAAGAGCTTATAAAAGGCGTAAGCTTATTTCTGAAGTGTTGGGAAGAAATCCATCAACTACATTTGTGATCATTGATGAATTAGATACAGATAATTGGGGGATAGGAGGAGAAAGTATTACAAATAGACGAAAGAGGGAGAATCTAGAGTAGATTATGAGTATAGCCATTTTATTTATTGTTCTTTTTGCATTGATTTTGATTGGTGTGCCTATAGCGGTTGCTTTAGGAATCAGTGCTTTAGTGTGTATGATTTTTTTTACTAGGCACGATGTTACAGGAATACCAGAGATTTTTATATCCGCATTTAAGCCTACATTAATGGCTATTCCTATGTTTATTTTAGCTGGTTCTCTTTTAAGCAAAGGTTCTGCTGCACAAAGAATTGTAGATTTTGCAAAGTCAATGGTTGGGCATTTACCGGGTGGATTACCTATGAGTGCAATTTTGGCTTGTATGATTTTTGCAGCAGTGAGTGGAAGCTCTCCTGCGACTGTTGTTGCGATTGGTTCGGTAATGTTTGTAGCGATTAAGCAGGCTGGCTATCCACAATCTTATGCAGTGGGTGCAATCACAAGTGCCGGAAGTCTTGGGATGTTGATTCCTCCATCTGTTGTGATGATTGTCTATGGAGTTACTGCAAGTGGATTAAGTGATTTAAATGGAAAAGAAATTGCCGTCTCCATAGAAGCTCTTTTTAAGGCTGGAATTATTCCTGGCATTATGATTGGGCTTATGATGATGCTTTATACTTATATAGGTGCAAAAAGGTTAGGGTATAAAGCTCTAAAGCCAGAACCTTTTAAATTCCGATTAAAGCAGTTTATACGTGCATTTTGGGCAATTTTAATTATATGCGTTGTAATTGGTGGAATCTATGGGGGATTATTTACGGCTACTGAAGCAGCTGGCATAGCAGTGGTTTATGCTTTTATCGTGTCTGTGTTTGTTTATCGGGATTTAAATATTAAAGATTTATATAATGTGTGTTTTGATGCAGCAATCACTACAGCGATGGTATTTCTCATTATAGGTGCAGCAGTAGTCTTTGCTCATTTCCTTACAAGTGAGCGCATTCCACATCATATAGCAGAATTCTTGATTGAACAGCAAATGAGCTGGTGGATGTTTTTAATCGTGGTGAATATAGTTTTATTCATTATGGGGCAATTTATGGAGTCTAGCTCGGTGGTGATGATTATGACACCTTTGCTTTTGCCAATTGCTGTGTCTTTGGGGATTGATCCGGTGCATTTCGGGATTGTTATGATTGTGAATATGGAGCTAGGAATGATTACACCACCTGTGGGTTTAAATCTGTTTGTGGCAAGCTCGCTTACAGGTATCAATCTAAAAAATATCGTAGTATCTGTATTGCCTTGGCTTATGGTGATGATTGTGGGGTTGATTTTAGTGACATATATCCCACAAATATCGTTATTTTTTGTAGATTCTGGTGGTGAATATGGTTTTTATTGATGCAGCATTAAAGAAGTCGACACCCTATACGCCAATTTGGCTTATGCGTCAAGCAGGGCGATATTTAAGTGAGTATAGGGCTACACGCGCGAAAGCTGGAAGCTTTCTGGAGTTATGTCAGAATGTGCCTTTAGCAGTTGAGGTTACACTTCAGCCTATAGATATTTTAGATGTGGATGCGGCGATTTTATTTAGTGATATTTTGGTAGTGCCTTTGGCTATGGGATTACCGCTAGAATTTGTAGCTGGTGAAGGACCGAAATTCCTAGAAACTACAAGAGATATAAATAGCATAGAGTCTTTGCAGCAAGGTGCATATAAAAAATTAGATTATGTCTATGACAGTATCTCACAAGTGCGTAACAAGCTCTCTAAAGATAAGGCATTGATTGGTTTTTGTGGTTCTCCTTGGACGCTAGCGACTTATATGATCGAAGGCGAAGGGAGCAAAACCTATCATCATAGCAAGAAAATGCTTTATTCTAATCCAAACCTTTTAAAATCTTTGCTTGATAGAATCACTCAAGAGCTTAAAGGCTATCTTAAATCTCAAATAAAAGCTGGTGCAAATGCCGTGCAGATCTTTGACTCTTGGGGTGGGGCACTAGAATCTAGCGCATATATAGAATTTAGTTGGAAATATATGCTAGAAATCGCTAAAGATATTAAGGCAGAATTCCCGCATATTCCTGTGATGCTTTTTCCCAAGGGCATTGGGGCATTTTTAGAAGAGATTGAGTTTGCAAGTGATGGTGAGTTTGATGTGTTTGGCGTAGATTGGGGTGTGAGTATGCAGAGAGCTAAGCAGATTCTAGGACATAAATATGTCTTGCAGGGAAATTTAGAGCCAGCAAGGCTTTATAATGCGAGTGCAATGGAAGAAGGCATTGATGAAATAATTCGGATTATGGGAAATAATGGTGGGCATATTTTTAATCTAGGACACGGAATGTTGCCAGATTTACCACGAGAAAATGCCATAAAATTGGTACAACTCGTGCGCGAGAAAACAAAGCGAAAGTAAAATAACTTTGGCTAACAAATACTGATTATTTTATCATTGCAAGTGTGTAAACGATCCAAAAAAAGCTTAGAATAAATCTTGGATTCTAAAAATTATCATAAAATCCGTGTAAATAGATTCTTGGCAAATTTCCTTAAACTTCAGAATCTAATTTACTGTAATCTAGAATCTAAGATTTGAATAAGCTATTTTTTAATATTATGCTACCCTATATTCTAGGTTATAAGTTAAAAAGGAGTTTTTATGCCATATCAATTTTTTACATCTTCTCGCCTATATTCTTGCCCCCCCCCCAATCAATACTCTCTAATCGTTTTCTAATATTTTTCATACTCTATATCTTTTTATTTGCTTTAAATGCCATTTTTCCGACACAAAGCGACGATTTGGGTGCGACATTTAGAGGAATAGAGGGCGCTTTATCTAGTTATTCTAACTGGAATGGCAGATTTGGTGAGCTTTTAAGAGTTGCATTTGGTTCTTATTTGGCCCATACTCCTATATTTGCTTTTATTAATGCATTTTTTGGGGCATTGATTTTTTATCTTGTATTTATGCTGTTTTTTGGGCGAATACCTTTGTTTAATCTAACGGATTGTGCGATTATTGCTTTTATGCTTTTGTCGTTTATGATCTTTAGGGCTTTTGGAGCAATATTTTTCTGGGCTGCTGGGAGCTTGAATTATCTTTGGGCGTGGAGCTTGATTCTTTTGTGGATATTGCCTTATCGGATATTTTGGCAGAATAAAGATAATGCCAAGGTTGATAACAGCCTTGTAAAAGCCCTAGGAATGCTTACTCTTGGAATTATTGCTGGCTGGTGTAGTGAGTTTGGGATAGTGATTGTTGTATTGCAAATCGCACTTTTAATCTATGGAATCTACACAAAAAGAAGCTTGCCTCTTTGGTATTATGCAGGAATATTTGGCTTTATCATAGGCTGGGTAGTTTTATATAGTTCGCCCGGGCATAAAAATAGAGCCATTAAGCATTTTCAGCAATCTGGCGCTTATATCTCACTAAGTGATTTTTTAGCCTTAAGCTTTAAGGAGAAGTTTTTGCGCTATCAAAAGGTTTTTGGAAGCTATAAATTATATATTATACAAGGATTAGTGGTATTTTCATTGATGGCATTTTATGTTAAAACTTACATCAGCACATCTAGATTCTATAAAGTGCTTTTAATTTGTATCGGGTTAGTGGTTATTGCTTGTTTAAGCAGGATTGGAAGGCTTTGCTTTTTGTTTCCACTATTATTTATACCTTTTGTTTGCTATTTATCATTCCTATTTGCTAAAGCTAAAGCATATGAAAAATCAACATATGTTTTTATCATTGCTGTGCTTTTGTTTGCCTACTTCTTAAGCATAGGAGCAACCATTCAAATAGGAATCCCAAGTAGAGCCAAATTGCATTATTGGATTTTAGATTCTGGATTATTTTTATTTATGTGTCTGATTATAAAAGATGCTTTTGGCAAGACTTTTATACAATACACTAAAAAAGCCATTATAGGCATGTGCATTGTATATGCGATATTTGTATTTAGCGCGTGTGCACAGATGCGCTTAAAGTGGGAAGGAATGCTAAGTTTAATAGATGCACAAAAAGCATTTGGAGCTAAAGAGATCATTGTCAAAAAAGACACTTTCCACTCATATTATAGGCGCTATTCAGACTGGGGAAATCCCGGGGACAATCCTAATGTATGGCCTAACACAACTTATGCAAGATTCTTTGGTGTGGAGAAATTTATCGCTAAATAAAGCATAAAAATCTAAGCAAAAGCAAATCTAGAATCTAGTTGGTTTTAGATTCTATAAAATCTAGCTTTTTATGCTAGCCCTTGGATTCTGACTTTTTGACAATTCTGCGCAGACTAACAAAAAACTTCATCCACTCATCAAGCTGCATTAGCGGATGTCCGCCCCATTTTGTGTTTGGAGGAAGATTTTTACCCACAGCTCCGCGCCCAGCGATTTGCGTAAAATCCCCGATATGAATATGCCCACCGGTGCCTGCTTGCCCGCCAAATACGACATTACGCCCAGTTGTTGTAGAGCCAGCTAAGCCAACTTGTGAAACCAAAAGTGAATGCTCGCCAATTACGCAATTATGTCCGATTTGGACGAGATTATCGATTTTTACACCCTTTTTTATAAGTGTTTTGCCAAACACAGCACGATCAATTGTCACATTTGCACCAATTTCGACATTATCTTCAATTTGCGTAATTCCATTATGCTCAATTTTGATATGCTCGCCTAAATTTGTATGCGCATAGCCAAAACCATCGCTACCTATGACGCTTCCAGCGTGAATATTTACATTATTGCCAATGATACTTTGGCGGTAAATCACAACATTTGGATAGATTTTGCAATTCTCACCAATGCGCACATTATCGCTAATTACAACTCCGGGCATAATAAGTGTGTTTGCGCCAATTTGCACATTTTTACCGATAAATACATTTGGCATAATTGTGATATTCTTCACACTAGAATCTAGGGCATAGTTTGTGTGTGTATCACTAAACTCACTATTAGCAAAATGTCCCGATAAAATCGCAAATGCCAAATGTGGATTCTCAACGATTAATGGCTGAATGTGGCTTGGGATAGAATCCAAATGCTCTTTTCTGATAAATACAGCACCAGCGTTAGAATCCTTAAGTTTAGGGAGATATTTATCTTGATCGATATAGCTTATATCGTTAGATTCTGCGTATTCAATGGGTGAGAGCGATCGGATAGTAAAGTCATTTATGATTTCATTTTGGATTTGAAGCTTATCTTTAAGGGTGCTAATTTTTAGCATATTTATCCTTTTTGCGTGATGTTGTAGAATGTTTGTGGATCTAGACTTGCAGAGCCGATTAATAGCCCATCGACATTATTGATTTGCAGAATCTCTTTTGCGTTTGTTTCATTTACGCTTCCGCCATAAAGGATTGGGCGATCACTTAATGTTCGTAAAAAGCTATGCACCTCGCCTATATCTTTAACGCTAGCACTTTTACCTGTGCCAATTGCCCAAACAGGCTCATAAGCGATAATGAGATTCTGGTAGGCAAGATCAATGTCGCTTAATTGTGCGCGCAAAAACTCTTGTGTGGCGATCTCGCCTTGATTTTTTACCTCCAAGCTTTCCCCGATGCAATATACAATCTTAAAGCCTGCATCCGCGTAGAATCTAAACTTTTTAGCGCAAAGATCTTGAGATTCTCCTAAAAGATCTCTTCTTTCACTATGCCCGACAAGAAGTGTGCGGATATTTATAGATTCTAGCATTTCTAATCCTACTTCTCCGCTAAAAGCACCATTTTTTGCTGGATAGGCGTTTTGCGCGCCAATTGTGCCAAAAGTGCATAATTCAATGGCATTTAAAAGTCCCAAAAAAGAAGGGAAAAACATAAGTTCGTGATGATTGAAAAAACTATGATCAAATCTAAAGGTCTTAAATTCTTGAAAATACGATACAATAGCGCTTGGTGTGAGATTACACTTGAAATTTGCTGCAAAAATCATTTTAACTCCTTTTATTATGCCATCATAAATTATCTCTGCTTTAGAATCCATAAAATCCGCTATAATACTTATTTTAACAAATTATAAAGAAAGACTATGTCATATAAAGATTCCAGCAAAGATACACTTTTTACAAAGCCACTTGATAGGAAGTTCGAATTTGATGAGAAGGTTGCAAGTGTATTTGATGATATGCTCTCGCGCTCGATTCCATACTATAAAGAAACGCTTAAGCTTTGTGCGGATTTCATAAGCTTAAATGCCAAAGATGGCAGAATCTATGATTTAGGCTGTTCAACCGGGAATATGCTTTTAGAGCTTTATGGCAGGACAAACTGCGAGCTTATCGGACTTGATACTTCACAAGCAATGATCGATAATGCGATTTTAAAATCAAAGGCTTATGGCGCAGATATTTGCTTTATTCATAAGGATTGTATGGAGGCTAAATTCTTATGTGCAAAGGCATTTATCGCAAATTATACTTTGCAATTTATCCGCCCTGCAAATCGCCCAAAATTGATTGGTAAAATCTATAATGCGCTGGAATCTGGTGGCATTTTACTTTTAAGCGAAAAAATGACAAGCACAGATTCTAGCTTTGATGTGCAAATGATTGAATATTATCACGCTTATAAAGAACAAAATGGCTATAGTAAAACCCAGATTGCCACTAAGCGCGAGGCATTAGAGAATGTGCTTGTGCCTTATAGCTTGCAAGAGAATTTGGATTTGCTAAAAAATGCTGGATTTAGGAGCGTTGAAGTGCTGTTTAAATGGGTGAATTT
>CBCPND010000005.1:0-34145 GCA_965120395.1 uncultured Helicobacter sp. | reverse complement strand
ACTTTCAAAACTTGGTATCCATTCAATTTTGGTGTGAGATATATCTATAATTTTAGCACTAACTTGGATCACATATTTAAGAAAAAGAGCTAAATAGAGTTAATCAATTCCTCATTCGTAGTTATTGTAAAATCAATTACTTTTTAGCTAGCCACTCGGCTTGGCTTAAAAAGCCATTCTGCAAATTTCAATTTTTCCATTCTATTGACTCAATGCAAAAATTAAGAGTCTGTATTTAAGGCAAATGAAAAATAAACCAATCCCATAAATCTGCATCTTAAAACACATCAATCAATAATATTTATTAAAATATAGTATTGCTAATTTTGGTATTTAAGCCTCTTAATTTTCCTTTACTATAAAGCTATCTTTTACCTAAAAATAGCTAGAATTGCAACCTTAATCAATCATTGTAATAAAGCAGAATCTAAGGAATCTAATGGCTTCAAAGCGACAGGGCACGATTAAAAAGGCTTATTCTTTTTTACAAACACTAACGCAATCCAAAGACCTAACCGTCGTTGCATTTTTGCTGTGTATCTTATTTATCATTATTGTGCCTTTACCACCGTTTGTTTTGGATTTTCTGCTGACAATTTCTATAATGTTATCTATTTTGATTTTATTCATCGCCCTTTATATCAATAAACCCACAGATTTTTCATCATTTCCGACATTATTGCTTATCGTTACTCTATATCGCTTATCGCTTAATATCGCCACCACAAGAATGATTCTCACGCAAGGCTATCAGGGAGCGAACGCCGTAAGCGATATTATTGCTGCTTTTGGGGAATTCACCATAAGCGGAAATTATGTCATAGGCACAATTATTTTTACAATCCTTATCTTAATAAATTTACTTGTCGTTACAAATGGTTCTACGCGTGTGACAGAAGTTAGAGCAAGGTTTGCGCTTGATGCGATGCCCGGTAAGCAAATGGCAATTGATGCAGATCTCAACAGCGGTATCATCGATCAAAAAGAAGCCAAGATTAGACGCGCTAAACTTGCCCACGAAGCTGACTTTTATGGCGCTATGGATGGAGCGAGTAAATTTGTAAAAGGTGATGCCATAGCTTCTATAGTTATTACCATTGTCAATATCATCGGTGGTTTTCTTATCGGGGCATTTCAGCGCGGAATGTCTGTGGCAGATTCTGCTTCAACATTTACGATTTTAACTATCGGAGATGGACTTGTCACGCAGATTCCAGCCCTTGTGATTGCCACAGCTACGGGTATTGTAGCAACCAGAACAGCCCAGCAAGAAAATGCCAAAGAAGACTTCGCACAAAATCTCATCTCTCAGCTCACTTCGCAATCAAAAACCCTGATTATTGTAGGTGTGATTTTATTGCTTTTTGCTTCGATTCCGGGGCTTCCTACGCTTTCTTTAAGCTTTATTGGAATCTTGCTGTTGCTTGTGTCTTGGATTCTCTCAAGAGAGGATAAAAGAAGCTTTTTTTCCATTATCACAGACTGGATCAACAAACGTTTTAATATCAATCTTAATCCAGAATCCAGCAAAGAAAATGCCCCTGATCTCTCCCCTGCTCCAAAACCTAAAAAAACCCAAGAAGAAATCAAGCAAAAAGAAGAAGAAACGCTTAATGAAACGCTTAAAATTGAGTTTTTAGAACTTGGGCTTGGGTATGGGCTTATTAGACTTGCTGATGAAGTGCAAGGTGGCGATTTAATAGAGCGCGTGCGAGGCATTCGTAAGAAAATCGCAAGTGATTATGGATTTTTGATGCCTCAAATCCGCATTCGAGATAATCCAAGATTGCCTACTGAGAATTATGAAGTCAAGCTTAAAGGAATTGTCATTGGCACAGGAAGTGTCGAGCCAAAAAGATTTCTAGCGATGGATATGGGAGTGAGCGGAGGTGAGAAAATTGAAGGCACGCCTACAAAAGATCCTACTTTTGGCGTTCCGGGACTTTGGATTGACGCAAGTGAGAAAGAAAAGGCACTCATCAATGGCTATATCGTTGTTGAGCCTTCAAATGTCATTGCTACGCATATTAGCGAGCTTGTCAAAAATCACGCAGGAGAGTTTATCACGCGAGATTCTGTAAAGGGAATTCTAGATCGTATGGCAAATGATTATCCCGCACTCATTGAAGAAGCGCGCAAGATTCCAGCGATTATTAGAATGGTCTTGCAACAGCTATTGCAAGATAAAATCCCTATCCGCGATATGCTCTCAATCCTTGAGACCACAATCGATCATCATCAATCTGGCTTTGATGTCATTATCGAGGCTGTGCGATGCAAGCTTGCGCGCGTAATCACGCATACATTTGCCGATCAAGACGGGACGCTAAAGATTCTCACATTAGCGCCTTTAGATGAGGAATTCCTTAAAAATCGCATCGTGATGGATAATTCTAGAAGCATATTAAGTTTAAATCTCACAGAATCTGAGAAAATTAAAGATGCTCTTTTGGCGAAGCTTAATCCATTTTTAGCCCAGCATATTCGCCCTGTGCTTGTTGTCGAGCCTATAAATCGCTTGCCACTTGATCGAAAGATTAAAGAACTTCGCATTGGAAAGGATATTAGCGTTTTAAGCTTCGCAGAAATCGACCCAGATTCTCAATATGAGTTTTTGGGTATGGTTGAATTTCATCTTTAATAGAATCTAAAGGATATTTATGCAGGTTTTTCATCTCTCACATATCGATCTTGACGGCTATGGCTGTCAGTTTGTGGCGCGTGAGATTTTTAAAAGCATTGAGTTTTTTAACGCAAATTATGGCAAAGAAGTGCTCGCTAGAATCAACATCATCTTCAATAAGATTGATGAAGTGCTCGGGCTTGAAGCAAAATTCCGCGCCAAAAATCCAAAGCAGTTTTTGATTCTTATCACGGATTTAGGCTTAACTCTAAATGAAGCTAAATACATCACTTCTCGTATCAATGAATATAAAATCTCGGGTAAAAATGTAGAAGTTTTGCTTTTAGATCATCATATAAGTGGTAAAGATTGTGCAGAATCTTATGATTGGTATCATCTGGATTCTAGCAAATGTGCCACAAAGATTACTTTTGAGACTTTAAGAGATCTTTATAATATGCCAAAAGATGCGCAAAATTGGCTAGAACCAATTGTTGAGATGATTAACTCTGTGGATATTTGGCAAGAAGAGGGCTTTGGCTTTGAGTTTGGCAAGGTAGCACTTGGGATGATCGCTTCTAGCAATGAGCTTAATAGATTTATGTTTGATAAGGAGCATCGTGAGTATAAATTTTACCTGATGGAGAAAATGCGCGATTATATCTTAAAGCCAAAAGGTGCTGTGGAGTTTGATAATGCAATCTTTAGGTTTAAAAAGCTCGCATTAAGCGGGAATCCTGATGAAGAGACGATGGATTTTATCACTTCTAGAATCCAAGCTAAATTATTAAGCACACTTAAGGAAACCTGCATAATTTATTATCGCGATAAAAAGGGCTTTTTAAGCTATTCGATGGGCGGAATTAGCGTTTTGGCAAATTTATTTTTGAACCAAAATCCAGATTTTGACTTCTACATTGATGTCAATAATCGTGGAAATGTGAGCTTGCGCGCAAATGGAAAATGCGATGTTTGCGCTTTGAGCAAGGAAATATTTAATGGTGGCGGACATAAAAACGCTTCTGGTGGCAAAATGGAAGGCTTTAAAGAGAGCTTTTTTTATGATGATATAAAGGCTCAAATCCAAGCGTTGATAGATTCTAAAACAAAGGAATAAAATGCCAAGCAATCACACAAACCAAAACAGCCCAAAAAATGATGAGAATCTAACTGAGATTCTGGATTTGCTCTGTGTGGCGCTACATTTTGCTGGAGTGAAGCAAGCTAAAATGCGCCAAGCACTTGAGGCTTACACTGACGCGCTAGATGAGTTTGATGAGGAAGCAGATTATGGACAAAAAGAAATGATTCAAATCATCGAGAATCTGCGCGCCAAAAGAGGCGATTTATTCAGAGATTAAAGATTGGCTTTTTATGCAAACATTGATTTTGTCTTTAAAGACATTCAAAGACAAAAGGCTTTTAATCTATTCTTTCTCACCATTTTTATAATTTTCTTCTTTCTTTAATTTGCCTGATTTGTAATAATATTTCCATAAACTTTCTCTTTTGCCATTTTTATAATTTCCTTCAGCTTCTAATTTGCCAGATTTATAATAACGCTTAAAACCTTCCTATTTTCCATTTTTAAAATTCATTTCATACGCTAATGCACCAGATTTGTAATAATCTTTGGCTAAACCTTCAGCTTCTCCATTTTTAATTGGTATAACAATTCTTTTATCATTCGAGCAGACCTTGCCTGTTACATTTGATTTATAAGTCCCAATGTCTAGTATTTCGTTTAATACTTCTTCATCCTCATAATAATCACAAGCTAATATTTGCTTGCTAAAAACTAATAAAAGCATTGCTGCTACAAGTAAAGATTTTTTCATAAACACTCCTTTTTAAAATTCCTTAAAAAATCTCAGGCACTTGGATTATATTCTTTTGCTATATTTTCAACTTCTGCTACAAAGTTCTCAAAAAGCTCATCTTCTGGCAATTTTTTTAGCACTTTTCCTTGCTTGATGATAAGTCCAGATTTATTACCAAAAGCAATTGCAATATCAGCGTGTTTAGCCTCGCCAAGCGCATTTACCACGCAACCCATTATGCTTACTTGCAAAGGTGCTGTGATATGCTTTAATCGCTCTTCTACCTTCTTTATTATGCTAACCAAATCTGCCTCAATGCGCCCACAAGTCGGGCAAGACACAATCGTAATGCCTTGCTTTTGGCGTCCGCTATATCGTAAAATCGCCCTTGCAAGCGCAATTTCTTCCTCTAGCTCTCCTGTGATAGAGCAACGCATCGTATCACCAATGCCCTCCATTAGCAAACCTCCTAATGCCATTGAGGATTTAATAGTTGAGTGAAACATCGTGCCTGCTTCAGTTACACCAAGATGAAATGGATACTCAACCTTTGGGCGAAGCATTCTATAAGTTGCCATTGTGCGCTCGACATCACTTGCTTTAAGCGAGATCTTGATATTGCTAAAGCCAAAATCCTCTAAAAGCTTAATGTTATAAAGTGCGGATTCTACCATTCCTTTTGGTGTAGCACCGTATTTGATATCAAACTCTTTCTCTAAGCTCCCACCATTTACGCCAATGCGAATGGGGATATTACGCGCATTACACGCATCAGCCACGGCTTTGATTTTATCTTTTGATCCTATATTGCCCGGATTTATGCGAATGCAATCCACAGATTCTGCAGCAATTAGTGCGAACTTATAATGGAAGTGAATATCTGCAACCAATGGCAAAGGCGATATTTTCTTAAGCTCTTTTAGCGCAAGTGCGTCCTTTTCTTTACTTACAGCCACACGCACGATATCAGCTCCAGCAAGGGCAAGTCTGTCAATCTGTGCTTTTGTGGCTTTTATGTCGTGAGTTTTAGAGAAAGTCATACTTTGCACAGAAATTGGCGCATCTCCGCCGACAGCGACATTTCCTACAAAGATTTGCTTTGTTTTATAGCGAGGAGGCAAAGTGGTTGAAGATTGCATTTTAATCCTTGGAAGTGAAATTTAGGCGTATTATATAGCAAAAACTTTATCTCGTATGTGCTAAAATCATCACAAAAATAAAACGAGGCAAAATGCACGAATACTCCATTATCAATAATCTTTTAGAGCAATGCGATATGTATGCGAGGCAAAATAACGCGCTATGCGTGGATAAGGTGATTGTAAGCGTTGGCAAACATAGTGCGATAGATTCTAGCTTGCTTAAAAGCGCATTTGAGACATTTAAGCTTGAGAGTGAGTTTTGTCAAAATGCAATTTTAGTGATAAAAAAGCAAAATATAAAACTAGAATGCAAGGATTGCAAGGCACAGTTTGAACCAAAAAGCCTAAATTATTCAAATTGTGCTAAATGCGGCTCAAGAAATGTTGAAATCATTGCCGGGAAGGATATCTTGCTTTTAAGTCTTAAGATTCACACAAAAGAAAAATATTAGAATCTAAAACTTGCAAGCCCGTAAATTAGGCTTGATTACTTGTAATTCTATAGATAATCATTCGAGGATTCTAGAATCCCTTTAGAATCTATATGAGGTCTTGGATTCTTAAAAAAGTTATGATTTTTTATTGCATCTGCAGATTTTAGAATTTTTAGATTTAATTAAATAATTCTTATTGTGCTACAATTATCAACATTAAATGTAGGGGGAAGAAATGCCGACACAAATCACACAAACAAAACATTTGCCATATCGTAAAAGACGTTATCTGCTCTATACTTTAATCACTATTTTCGCATTGATCTTGCCTTTCATCCAAATCAATGGAAATCAGATTTTTTTACTCTCATTTGTTTATAAAGAATTGCATCTTTTTGGTGTTGTTTTTAGCGTGCAAGAGCTGTATTTAATGCCATTTTTGCTTATTATGCTTTTTGTTGGAATATTTTTTATGACAAGTCTCGGAGGACGCATCTGGTGTGGATGGAGCTGTCCACAGACGATTTTTCGCGTAATTTATAGAGATTTAATTGAGACTAAACTTTTAGGCTTGCGCAAACAGATTTCTAATAAGCAAAAAAGCCCAAATTACGCAGAATTTAGCAATAAAATTAAAAAAATTCTATCAATTGTGTTATTTGCGTTTATAGCACTTATGGCTGGGGCGAATTTTTTATTCCTTTTTGTGCCACCGTATGATTTTTTTGCTTACATTACCGATCCGCTAAATCATAAGATTTTACTTATGTTTTGGCTTGGGATTGCTGCTTTTTTGACAGCGGATATTACATTTATTGCTGAGAATTTTTGTATTTATATGTGTCCTTATTGTCGCGTGCAATCGGTGCTATATGATAATGATACAATTATGGCGATTTATGATTCTATGCGCGGTGGGGCTGTGTATGCACCAAATGGGATTAAAAACGACCTCCCGCCTAAAAAGCAAAATCCTGAAAATGAATGCGTGAATTGTATGCATTGTGTGAAGGTTTGCCCGACACACATTGACATTAGAAAGGGAATGCAGCTTGAGTGTATAAACTGCCTTGAATGTGTGGATGCTTGCACAGAAGTAATGTCAGCATATAATAGACCATCACTTGTGCAGTGGAGTTCGCCAAATGCGGTTTCTACAAAGTCCAAGGTGCGCTATTTTAGGGCAAAAACGATAGCTTATATTATATTCTTAAGCTTTATATTTGCCGTATTGCTTATCGTAGGGAGCAAAAAAGAAAGCTTGCTTTTAAATATTGATAGAGATACGCAAGTTTATAGCATTCGTCAAGGTGGAATCATAGATAATTCTTATACTTTTTTGGTGCAAAACACCGATAAACAAATCCATAAATTTGGCTTTAAAATCATTGGTAATGATAACTTTGAGATTCTAGGGGCAAATGATTTTGAGCCAATCAAACCTACGCCAAACATCTTGCCTAAAAAGAAATTAAAAAGAGGTGTAATCTTGCGCGCGAAAGACTTAAGCTTAAAGCCACTTAATCAAAATGAAGATTTACGCGAAGAGATTACTATTAGGGCATATGCGATTGATGATGAAAATATCTTTGTAGAGCGCAAGACATTGTTTATCTATCCGCCAAAAAGCGAGCTCGATAAATAAAGTCAGATGCAAGAAAACACCATAGATTCCATCCAAAAAAGGCTTCAAAAATTTGGTTTTAGTCATCTTTTGGAATTAGCCTTTTTTGCTCCATATTCTTATACCAATACGATGCTTCTACAATCACTAGAAAATGGTGCAGAAGGGGCATTAGAAGTTGAGGTTATAAAACTTTATGGACATAGCAAGCTTTTAAGGGTAGATTGCAATGTTGTGGGGCTTGATGAGTATATACAAATCATTTTTTTTCATCCTAAACCCTATCATAAGAAGCTTTTTTTTATCGGTAAAAGGGTTTTTATACAAGGAAAAATAAACTATAAATTTAACCAATACAGTATCATTCAGCCAAAAATCATTCAAAGTGTAGGCACGATTAAAGCCGAGTTTAAGATCTCTAATCACAAATCTAAAGCACTTGAGGATTTTACAAAAGAAGTTATTATAGCTTCCAATTTGGAATCTTTAGGTATTGAGCCACAAGTGGCAGAAGCTATTGAGGAGATTTTTCATCCAAACCTTGTATTTTTTAAACAATATGTTAAAAGAGGTGGATTTTTTGGGCAGTATTTATATGCGTTAAAGTATGTTGAAATTTTTTATCATTTTTTAATGCTTTCAAAAAAACGATTATTTTTTGAAGCAAAATTTTGTTGCAATGGCTCTTATGATGATTTGTTACAAAATTTCCCTTTTGATCTAACAAACGCACAAAAGCGTGTAATTGATGAAATTGCTAAAGACTTAAATTCTAAAAAAGCCGCTAAACGTCTTATAATGGGCGATGTGGGGTGTGGTAAAACTATGGTGATTCTAGCAAGTGTGATGATAGCCTATCCGCAAAAATCCCTCCTTATGGCACCAACGACAATTCTAGCCAAGCAGCTTTATGAACAAGCTATGCTTTATTTGCCTAGATATATCAATATCGAGCTTATTACTTCAGAATCTAAAAGACGTTTTCAAGGACTTTTTGCGCAAGATGCACACTTTATTATAGGCACACAGGCTTTGTTATATAGCGATATTCAGAGTGAGAATCTAGCACTTGTAATGAGTGATGAACAGCATCGATTTGGCACGAAGCAAAGATTCTACCTTGAGAAGCTAGCCACTAGCCATACAACGTCAAATCCTAAAAAACCTCATATTTTACAATTTTCAGCCACGCCAATCCCTAGAACAATGGCGATGCTAGAATCAAATTTGATTGATGTAAGCATCATTGATGAAGTTCCTTTTAAGAAAGACATTACAACCAAAATCATCTCAAAGCCAGATTTTAATGGACTTCTAGCTCACATCTCAAGCGAAATTGCTAAAGATAATCAAGTGGCAATTATCTATCCGCTTGTTGAAGAAAGCGAAGCGATTGATTATATGTCCTTAACGCAGGGTGCGAGCTTTTGGCAGAGGCATTTTGAAGGTGTGTTTGTCACATCTGGGCAAGATAAAGAAAAAGAAAGTGCATTAGAGCGATTTGCCAATGAAGGTAATATCCTTTTGGCAACCACCCTTATAGAGGTAGGAATTTCTCTACCTAAGCTTTCTACGATTGTTATAATTGCCCCTGAAAGATTGGGATTAGCAACCTTACATCAATTGAGAGGCAGAGTAAGTCGTAATGGACTTAAAGGATTTTGTTTTTTATATACGCATAATCCACAATCTGAAAGGCTCGTGGAGTTTGTAAAACACACAAGTGGTTTTGAGATCGCTGAATTAGACTTAAAATACCGCAAGGCTGGAGATATCTTAAGCGGTAAAAAACAAAGTGGTGAGCAATGGAGGTGGGTGGATTTAAGTGAAGATTGTGAAATTTTTACTCAAGTGAAAAAAGTTTTAAAAAGCTAATTAATCTTCAGGGTAAAAATATGTTATCATAAATTCACCCAAAATAAGAAAGGAGATGGAAGTATGAATGGAGCAACAAGGGTTTATTTTTTTGCTACTTGCATAGGGAATGGTGTTTTTGCAGATACTTGCTTAAATGCAGTAAGATTATTGCAAAGAGCAGGTGTTGAGGTTATTTACAAAAAAGATCAAACATGCTGTGGGCAACCTAGTTTTAATTCTGGATATTATGAAGAGACGAGAAAGATTGCGCTTCATAATATAGGGCTTTTTGACAAAGATTATCCAATCATACTTCCTAGCGGAAGTTGCACAGGGGTAATGAGGCACGATTATATTGGGCTATTTAAGGGGACACCATATGAACAGCAAGTTAAGGATTTTGCAAGTAGGGTGTATGAATTGAGTGAATTTTTGGTAGATGTATTAAAAGTGCAATACACAGATAAGGGTGAGAAAACAAGGATTACTTGGCACAGTAATTGCCACGCCTTACGTGT
The DNA here is from genome assembly GCA_965120395.1 of uncultured Helicobacter sp. Classification (GTDB taxonomy): domain Bacteria; phylum Campylobacterota; class Campylobacteria; order Campylobacterales; family Helicobacteraceae; genus Helicobacter_B. The sequence continues at coordinate 24,127 of CBCPND010000005.1, read as the reverse complement.
GGCAAAGACTATTCCTCACGCAAAAGCATTGTTGCGCCAATTGAATAATGTCGAACTTGTCGAGCTTGAGAGAGAAGAGGAATGTTGTGGATTTGGTGGGACATTTAGCATTAAAGAGCCAGAGATTTCAAATGCAATGACAGAAGAAAAAGTTCTTGACATTAAAAATCAAAATGTTGATTATCTTATTGCTGGCGATGCTGGGTGTTTGCTTAATATACTTGGTGTTATGAAAAAGAAAGGTGTAGATATTAAAACGATGCATCTATATGATTTTTTAGTTCAACGAATAGGGGTGTAAAATGAGTGGAATTCAAGGACATAATTATGAAGAGGCTGTAATATCAAAACTAAATGATGAACAATTACGCGCAAATCTAAAAACAGTAATGACAACACTTAAGACAAATCGCAAGAATTTAATTGAGAGCAGATTTGTTGATTGGGAGGGATTGCGCAAAAAGGGTAGAAATGCAAAAATTAAAGCTCTTTCACGACTTGATGAATTGTTAGAGGAATTTGAAAAAAATGCAACTAGAAATGGTATGCAAGTGCATTGGGCGAGTAACTCAGATGAGGCAAATGAGATTATTTATAACCTTGCTAAGCAAAAAGGAGTCAATAAGATTCTAAAAGCTAAGTCAATGGCAAGCGAAGAAATTCATCTTAATGCTTTCTTGAAACAAAAGGGCGTTGAAGCCATTGAGACTGATTTGGGTGAGCTTATTATTCAGCTGGTTGATGATCCGCCAGTTCATATTGTCGCTCCAGCAATTCATAAAAACCGCTACCAAATCGGTGAGATCTTTAAGCAAAAACTTAATGCTCCGTTAGAATCAGAACCAGAAAAGCTAAATAGTATTGCAAGGGCACATTTGCGTAAAGAGTTTAAAGATTTTAAAATGGGCTTAAGTGGCGTAAATTTTGCTGTTGCTAATGAAGGGCTGATTTGGCTTATCGAGAATGAAGGTAATGGACGTATGAGTACTACGGCTTGCGATATTCATGTAGCAATTTGTGGGATAGAAAAGGTCGTAGAAAGTTTGGAAGATGCGAGTGTTTTAGTGAGTTTGCTTGCTCCTTCAGCTACTGGTACACCAATAACCGCTTATAACAACATTATTGCTTCCCCAAGAAAAGAAGGAGAAAAAGATGGACCAAGAGAAGTGCATATTGTTATGCTAGACAACCATCGATCCACTATTTTGTCAGATAGCAAATTATTTCAATCTTTGAACTGCATTCGTTGCGGGACTTGCTTAAATCATTGTCCAGTGTATGACAAAATTGGTGGGCATGCTTATTTAAGCACATATCCAGGACCAATCGGAGAATTAATATCTCCACAGCTTTTTGGGTTAAAAAACTATGGTTATATGGTTAATTTATGCTCACTTTGCGAGCGATGCAGCGAAGTTTGTCCCGTGCAGATACCATTAGCGGAATTAATTAGGGATTTGCGTAGTGAAAAGGCTAAAGAAGGGCGAGGCAATGTTTATGCTTCAAAAGAAGTTAAGCCCAATGCAATTGAGAAATTCGCAATGAAACAGTTTGCAAATATTGCATCAAGCCCTATGAAATGGCAAATAATTTTCAAGCTTTTATATTACTTTGGAAATATAGGAAAGGTATTTGCACCATTGGTTCCGGGAGTACGGAATTGGACAAAATACCGTAAATTACCATATCTTAGCGGTAATCTAAATGGCAAAATCAAGAATCTAAAAGGAGTGATTTATGAGTAGAGAAGCGATTTTGGCAAATGTTAAAAATGCTCTTAGTAATAATACAATTACTGCGAAACAAGTAGTCTATAAGCAACCCTATAAAAAAATAGATGACGACATTGTTGTTCAGTATAAAACCTTGCAAGAAGCGAATAGAGCGATTGTCTATGAAGCTACAGATATAAAATCCACTTTAGAGCAGGCACTCAAGGATTTGGGCTCTATGAGCGTCTTATGGACGCAGAATTTGCCTTGTGAGAAAGTTCAAGGGTTTAATTGTATTGATTACGATAAGAATGTAGAAGAGTTGAAAGGTGAGCTTTTTAATGCTGATACAAGTGTAGTAGAGGCTATTTGCGGAGTTTCTAGTTTAGGGATTGTTGGATTGCGCTCTGATGAGAGATCCCCGAGATTGGCTTCTCTTATCACTCCAAAATGTGTAATTTTACTCAATAAGAAAAATATTGTAGATACGCTTTTTGATGGAGTCCAGAAATTAAAAGATGCAAAAGACAAGGTTTTGCCTGGAAATATGATTTTTATCGCTGGACCATCACGCACGGCGGATATCGAGCTTAAAACTGTCTTTGGTGTGCATGGACCACAAAATGTTAGCGTGGTGCTATATTAGCACCATTTTAAGTGGATTCTAAAATCCAGAATAAAATACACGTTGGGTTTGTGCATTCTCCGGTAATGTGGCAAAGGCACCCAGATTTTCATATAACTTCTATGTGTTTTATTTCAAGAAATGGGCTAGAAGAAATTACATTGATTATGTCAGACGCGAGGAAATGTGAGAGAACTGGAAAATATTGACAGAGTCTTTCAAGCTAAGCCTTAGACTTGTTTGAAAGACTTTGACTTGTATAATAAGCCTTACAAACTTGACTAACCTTTTGAGGGTATGCTCAGGTTAGTATCAAGTTTTATATCACAAGTGATCCATTAGTGTAAATCCTTCCAAATCTTGCGTTTCCAAAGATAAGACAGAATTGCCATTATTGCAAAAAAAGCGATGATTTTAATACCTAAGCTTTCTCTTTGGTTCTTTTTAGAATCACCTACAGATTCTAGGTAAGTGATGATTTGTTCTTCTGCTTGTTTGGTCACGCCAACGCGTGGCATCGCTGTACCAGCTAGAAGCTTTTGGGGATCATTGATAAACTTATGCAAATAATCTGCCCCGCGAGAGCGAATCATCATAGAAAGATCAGGCACTTGTGTCCCAAGGTATCTCTCCAAGTCTCCTGCTGATGTTTGTGCTGTGAGATGATCATAATCTACGCTATGGCATCGCGCACAAGCCTGCTCAAAGACTTCTTTATCGCTTAGATTTTTTGGTGCGATGGATTCTAGGTAAACGACTATATCTGCAATCTCTTGATTGCTATAGAAGTTATAGCTAGGCATTGGGTGATAAAAATCATCTCTATGCCAAAGCTTAGAAGCGAGTGTAGGATTCTTAATAAAATGCGCTAAAAATGCCTTATCAATTACAGCGGCACTATTTGATAAATCTGGAGGGAGCACACCATAAGCCCTTGCTGTTTCTTCATCAGATTGCCCAGATGAGCGCGCTAGATTCTGAGAGTTAATCGTGTGGCAAGCAAGGCATTGCTGTTCAACCAGAATCTGCCCAATGCGCACCTCTCCTAAGCTCAGATCGATAGGATTCCAGAAATTCTCTAAATTTGCTAAATTCATCTCATATTTTGCTAAAGTCGCACTAGCAAGAGCTATTAAACTTTTATCGCCTGAGGATTTGGCTTTCTCTAGGCTGGCTTTGGCTTCTTTGATGGCGCTTTTGAGTGCGACAATGTCATCTTTATTGGATTCTGCGAAGTCATAATTTGCACTCGAGACTTGAGGGTGCATAATGCTGTGTGCGAGCGGTTCAACACCCCAATAAATCACACTTATCACAACGACTACAATGACTAAAATCTTAAATTCTCTCATTGTGCACCTCCTTGTTTTTTGCGTTCAGAAATCGTAATAAGCGGAAGAGCGATAAAAATCAGCACTAAAAAGCCAATGGAAGCCACACAGCCAACATAGATGTTAATACCTTCTGGAGGAAGCTTGCCATAAACAGTAAGCACGATAAGATCAATAATTAGCAACCAATACCAAATAAAATAGCCTTTTCTCTGGTGTGCTGGACGCACAACATCACTTCTATCAAGCCAAGGCAATAAGAAAAACACAACTTGTGCGATACCAAATGCCACTAACCCGATGCCCGCAGCCTTGATAGGACCCACATTAAAGAAAAATCCGCGCAATACTTCATAACTCCACAAGAAATACCACTCAGGATAAATATGCGTAGGAGTTTTTAGAGAATCTGCTAGATCAAAGTTAATTGGATCCATTGCAAAATCAAAGTGATAGCACACAAGATAGAAGAAAAGTATCATAAACGTGCAGACGACAAAAATATCCTTTGACATAAACACAGGCCAAAATGGAATAACCTTAGACTCTGTTTTCTTGCCTTCTTTGTATTTTTGCGCTTCAGCTTCAAAATCAATTTCTTCGCCTTCTTGATTATTGACGTGTGGCATTCTTAAAGAATAAAAATGGAATGCAATAAGTCCCATAATCACCACAGGTAAAAGCACCACATGAAGCATAAAAAATCTTGTCAATGTGGCATCTGCTACAATATAATTTCCACGAACCCATTCAACGATAGATTCTCCAACAAATGGAATACCTTTAAATAGTTCTGTAACAACCGTCGCTGCCCAATAGCTCATCTGTCCCCAAGGGAGCATATATCCACTAAATGCTTCCGCTGAAAAAACAACAAACAATAGCATACCACCTACCCATATTATTTCGCGTCCTTTTTTATATGAGCCATAATAAATTGCTGCAAACATATGGATATAAATAATGACAAATGTCATACTTGCAGCCACAGCGTGAATGTGTCTCCACAGCCAGCCAAACTCAACTTCTTTCATAATTGTGTAATTTACGCTATAAAATGCCATATTTGCGTCAGGCTTGTAATACATTAGCAAAAATAAGCCACTTACGATAAGCAATGAAAAAAGCGTAAGAAGTAAAACCCCCATCGCCCAAAGAAAATTGATATTTTTAGGAATCCAATACTCTGTCATCATTACTTTTAAGAATTTTTTAATGGCTAATCGCTGATCTATCCAATCAATCAAGCCATCTGCTTTTTTAATCTGTGCCATTAATCTCTCCTTTTAAGCTTTTGCTATCATAACTTCATATTCTGTGCCAGAAACCCCAAGTGTTAGGATCATTCCTTCGACCTTAAATGGCGGAATATCAAAAGGTTTTGGAGGAGGCGTTCCCTCGATATTTATGCCATCAATAGTAAATCTTCCGCCGTGACAAGGACATAAAAAGACACGCTCATTAGGCTTATAAAATGGAATACAACCCAAATGCGTGCAGATTTGCAAACCAAGCGTGTAAATATCCTCACCTATTTTAAAATCCCTTTGTTCATTAAATTCATCGCTTTTATTTTTTTTGATAATAAAAACAGGCTTGCCTCGCCACTCTACGCGAGAAAAGTCTCCTTCTTTCATATTGCTTACATCAACGGTTGTAATTCCTGCAGAAACAACACTTGGTAGTGGATCCCAGGTTCTCTTCATAGCGATTAGCGAAGCCACTGCACCAACGGCAGTTACACCGCTTAAAGCCATACCTAAAAAGTCACGCCTTTTAACTTCAGCCATTTGCATTTCTCCTTCTTTTACTATATTTTATTGTGCGATTTATAGTTGTATTTTAGCCCTAAAATATTTAAATTTATTTTAATAAGGGCATGTTTTAAGTATTTTAAAAATTAGCTTGTTATAATTCAAGTAAAATCTAGAATTAGAAGGTCAATATGGTCGATACAAGCTATATGAGTAAATATCTCAAATTTTATGGATACACATCAGAGCAGCTAGAGAAAATGAGCATACAAGAGTTAACTCAACTTTTCGAAGAAAAAACGCGTGAAAATAAAAGGCATTACGATCAGCTATTGCAAGAAAAAATGCAATCTAATCAATTTATGAGCCAACCCAGTGATGATCGGGATCTTACGATGGAGTTTATCAATGCTATCAATGGAGATAGTATACGGATTTATGAAGCTGATGATTTTGTATCACTATACACACCTCACGAGATTGCAGAGCTTTTAGTGCTACAAGAAGGGCAGAAAACCAAACTTGCACTAATCGAAAAAATGGCCCGTATCAAAATGTGCGAACTGCAGGAGTTCTGGCTTGAGAAGATAGAACAAAAGCTAGAAGAACTCCCTGAAGAAGAAAGTTACAACCTTATGCATTACTACAATAGGCACAAAGAGGATTTTAAGATGTTAAAAAATGTCTATACACAATTAAGCAATCCAGAATATATGGAGAGAATCAAAAATATTGCAAATAATAAAATTAATCTTATTAAGCAATATATGCCAGATGAAATGGAGAATAATTATAGAGATTTCTTTAATCACAGCCAAGTTAAGCTCGATCTTATCTCTAAGATTCTAGAATTCTCTAAAAGCGATGATAAGCAGTATTTGCTGACGCTTTCTATAAATGAGCTTAATGAATTTTATAATAAACTACAAGCTAAAAGCGAGCAAGAAGAGAGTGAAGAGATTAAAGTAAAAGAATATATGAAGCTTATTAGGGATGCCTTGTATAGTCCAGATAATCAAGTCTTTATCGATGCGTGTTTGCAAGCCGCACAGGATCTTTCTTATCAAAGTTTTCAAGATCTCATCATTGATCTATCCAAGCGACAAAAGACTTTTCGCAATCGCTTTGATGAAGTCGCTAAAATACATAAAGATTTCAAAAATCTACAAGTGATTTTATAACAAAAGATTCTAGGATTTTATACTAAAGGCACACAAATATGCAAAATGAGTTTTTTACGCGACTTGAAGATATTATATTTTGTGTGGATTTTAAAGAGAAATACACACTTTTTCAAAATTTTTATGAGGATTTTGCTTCAGGAGAGTTATTTTTTAATCATCAGCATATAAGTAAAAATGATTTTAATTTTGCAACACCTTCTGTAGTTTTGCATCCTACACGCATTATCCGCCCTAGGCATTCTAAATCAGAAGTTGCCATTGCGCGCACGATCCACTCAGTCGCACATATCGAATTTTGCGCGATTACTTTAGCGCTAGATTCTGCATATCGCTTTAAAAATATGCCTATAAAATATTATCAAGATTGGGTTGAAGTGGCAAAAGAGGAGTTTTTACATTTTTTCTTGCTTGAGGAGATTTTGGGTGAGATTGGGCATAAATATGGGGATTTTGGTGTGCATTTGGGACTTTTTGATGCAATGCAACTTACACACGATAATATTAAATATCGTATGGGGCTTGTGCATCGTGGACTTGAGGCGCGCGGACTAGATTCCAATCCTTTTGTGCTAAAAAAACTTTCACAAAGCACGCATAGTATTGTTAAAAAGATCAATGAAGTATTTGCGATTATTTTGCGCGATGAGATAGGACACGTAAGCAAGGGGAATTATTGGTGGGAGGCTACGAAGGATAAGGATGATGATTTTTTAGGATTATGTGAGCGATTTTTGGATTTTAATTTAGCGGGTAAGATTTTGAATAAAAATGCGCGTTTGCAGTGTGGATTTAGCTCACAAGAGATTAAGAGATTGGAGAGTTTTTATGCACAAAAACACCAAAAAAGAAATTCTATTTAGCGCACTTTTGCTGTGTTCTATGGTGTCGTGGGGGCTTTCTTGGCCTATATCAAAGATTCTCACTACCTATTATTGCTCCTTTGCAGGTCGCTTCATTGCGCTTCTTAATCGCAGCTTTGAGCTTTTTGCCTGTGATGATTGTGCTAAAAATTAGTTTCAAAATACCTAAAAATGCCATTAAGGGTGTGATTCTTACAACATTTTTTAATGTCGCTTATAGCGTTGCATTTTACATCGGCATTATGCTTGGGAATGCTGGGAGTGCTGGTGTTATAACTACGACTTTGGCACCAATTTTTTCATCTCTCATAGGGGCGTTCATTTATAATGTAACACTTAATCAAGCTGAAAAATTAGGGCTATTTCTTGGATTTATTGGTGGGGTATTTTTACTTGGTGGGTTTAGTGCTATGCTTAATCCATATTATGTTACATTCCTTGGAGCAGCTTTGTTGTGGGGGTTTGTGACATTAAGCTCAAGGCTTGCCACACCTTATGTGGATTCTATCGTTTTAAATTTTTATTCTTCTTTAATAAGTGGGTGTGTGTTTTTCCCTGTATTTTTCATCGATGGCTTTTTGGATGTGGCGGTGTTAGATTCTAGATTCTGGCTTTGTATGATTGGTATATCGGTTTTTGCCACGACATTTGGGACGACTATTTTTTATAAAGGGGTGGCGATCTTGGGCTTTAGTAGGGGGAGGTAGCTTTACGCTTTTAGTGCCACTTTTTGCACTTGTATTTTCTTATGTTCTTTTAGATGAGATTTCACGTTGGAATACAATTATCGGCGGGAGTATCGCTGTGTTTGCGATTTATCTTATAAATTTTCATAGGCATTTATTTAAGCCACATTCCTAAAGTGCCATTGAATCTCGCCCTTTTCAAGATCCAAATTTGCTCATCGTCTATATTTTTTGGTGTGATTTGCCGTATAAAGACATTATAGGCTTGATGTGGAGGAAAGGCGATTTTTTATATTCATTGCAGGCGATTTGCACGCCCACATTACACGCTCTGTGATAGTATTTCCTTGCATTGGTGATTTCGCTTTTGTTAGATTTGGATCATATAAAAGCCTTTGTGCGATATACAGACAATTCATACCATTTCCCTGCAAGCACTGCATATGATAGGCTTCAAATGAAGTTTTATTAAGATTCTTTTTTGTGATTTTTGTCTTTTGTGAGATGGATTTTTGTAGTGATTTTTGCACGTTGGTAGATTCTCCAGCGCTATAACAAAGCCCACACATCATAAAACCAGCCAGCAATATCTGCCTTAACATCAAAGTCCTTTAAGATTTCAATAGTACTTTAGGGCAGAATCGGAGTTTTGTGGGTTTGTTAAAATCGTTAGCCTCTTTTATAGCTTTTGTAGATTGAGCTTAATTGAAATCTCACGATACAAGGATTCTAAAGTGCAATCCCATTTAGATTTTATTGTAAATCCCTAGAATCTTAGATTCTTTAATGATCTAGCGTAAGAGAATATGAAGCAAAACACTATTTTGATTTGTGAAAAATTTTATAAAAAATATGTTAGAATGTGCGTTCATTTAAAGTTTTTTGGAGTTGTGATGAGTACGTTATTTGTTGTGATTGAGATTGTTTTAGCGGTTATTATCGTTGGCGTTGTGTTGCTACAGAAGTCTTCAAACTTGGGGCTTGGTGTATATAGCGGAAGCAATGAATCATTATTTGGTGCGAAAGGTCCGGCTGGATTTTTAGCTAAGCTTACGATGTTTTTGGGCTTTTTATTTTTAGCAAATACGATTTATCTCGGCTATCAGTTTAACACACAGCAGCAAAAAAGCGTGTTTGATAATATTAAGCCTCAAGAAAGCACAAACACTCTAAATCAGCCTTTAAATCAGAATCTAGTCCCGCTTAATAGTTCGCTTCAGCCCACTCAAGATGGCACACAGCAAAAATAAGGAGCGCATATGACGCAAGAAATATTGCAAAATACAAAAGCTCATATGGAAAAGTCCATAGAATCTTTGAGGCGTGATTTTGCCACTTTGCGCAGTGGCAAGGTCTCAATTAGCATTCTTGATAACATCCGTATAAATTATTATGACACGCCAACCCCGCTTAATCAAGTAGGCTCCGTGATCGCTCAAGATGCCACAACCATAATCATAATACCTTGGGAGAAAACTCTGCTAAAAGATATCGAAAAGGCAATCCAAGAGGCAAATATCGGTGTAAATCCAAATTCTGATAGCGAGTGCGTAAAGCTATTTTTCCCGCCAATGACACAAGAACAAAGAAAAGAAATTGCCAAAGAATCTAAAGCAATGGGCGAGAAAGCAAAAGTCGCCATCCGCAACATCCGTCAAGATTCTAACAATCACATCAAAAAGTTTGAAAAAGATAAGCAAATCACAGAAGACATAAGTAAAAAAGCCCAAGATGACATCCAAAAGATCACTGATGAATTTGTCAAAAAAATCGATGAAATGGTCAAACACAAAGAAGAAGAGGTAATGAAGGTTTGAAAAAGCTTGATATAAAACAACTGTATATAGAATCTAAAGCGCTTTTGCAGGGGCATTTTCTCTTAAGTAGTGGCAATCACTCAGATCATTATCTACAATCTGCGCGTGTTTTAGAGAATCCTAAAAATGGCGAGATTCTAGCTAAAGCTTTAGCAGAGCAGATTAAAATAGCAAAACTTGAGATTGATTGTGTGTGTTCTCCTGCACTTGGTGGGATTCTAGCTGGATATGAGTTGGCACGTGCGCTTGATGTGAGGTTTATTTTCACAGAGCGGGTCGAAGGGCAAATGGAGCTTAGAAGAGGCTTTGAAGTATCACAAGGTGAGAGAATTTTAGTGTGTGAAGATATAATCACTACCGGTGGTTCAGCACTAGAATCTGCAAGATGCGTAGAATTTCAAGGAGGCAAGGTTGTTGCTTATGCGGGATTGGCAAATCGCGGATTTTGCAAGCGCGTAGGCTCAGAGTTTCCTAAAAAGCCAGAATGTCGCTTGCCTGATGGTGTGCCGTTGTTTGCGCTTGAGGATTTTGTGTTTGATATGTATCATCCGCTAGAATGCCCGATGTGCAAGCAAAATAGCCAAGCCATAAAGCCCGGCTCAAGAGGAAATTAACTAAATCTTAAAATGTCAAAAGAAGCCGATAAAAAGACACGCTGGCGCGAAGTTAAAAAATCAAAATCCAAGCCCATCAAAAAAACTCCCATAGATTCTAGAAAATCCTTTAGGCAAATTCTTGATGAGATTCTAGCTTTTAGACGACTCAAAGCCTTTATCACAGATATATTTATGATTTACACACCAATTTTATACATCACAACTTATGTGATTTTAGGCAGTGCACAAGATTTTAAGGAAAATCAGATTGCGATTTTTTTATGCCTTGTTGTGTATGCTGGAATCTATGCGCTTTTTATTGCATTTAGCGGACAAACTCCGGGCTTAAAATATACACAAATTAAGCTTACACGCACAAATGGCGATAAAGTTGGCTTCTTTCGCGCGTTTGTGTGGGTTTTTATATGGGCGATAAGCGTTGCTTTGCTCATTGGAATTATTAGCCCATTTTTCTTAAAAAGTCGCAAATTTTTATGGGATGTTTGTGCTGATACGATAATTATAGATCAAACAAAGCTTTAAGTCTCATAGCTTTTGGAGATTTATTAGAGTTCAGGAATTTTTATGCAAAGCGCATAAAAAAAATAAAAAATTTGATAAAATACAAATTAAACAAAGGAGGATGCAATGGAAATGAATGTGGATCTTTTAGCACTTATTGAGCAGAATCTGCCTCCACTGCCAGATACGGTTGCGAGGCTGTGTGATTACCTCAATCAAGATTCTTCTAAAATTGAGGTTAGCGGAATTGTGGATATTATCTCGAAAGATCCAATGATTACAGCAAATTTGTTAAAAACAGCCAATGCTCCATATTATGGCTTCTTATCAGAAATCACGACAATTAACCAAGCTGTGACATTGCTAGGTGTTGAGAATGTCAAGAATCTCGTTATGGCAAATTCTTTACATTCTATGTTTAAGGTTAATGTCTCTCCTTATGGATTAGATACAGATAAATTCTTAGTAAGCTGTGCAAGGGAGGTGGATTTTATCTCTGATTGGCTTAATGCAGAGGATAAGCGCCTTACACAAACCCTTATTCCTTGTGCAATGCTTTTTCGGCTGGGGATGATTTTATTCTCTACAGTGCTTATTAGGACAAAAAAAGATAAACAATTTCAAGAAGAAATCAAGAAAAATAATTATCAAAACATTGCTCTTGTAGAGCAAGCATTTTTCGGAGTGGATCATATCTCTTTTCTCGCGTATTGTTTTGATTATTGGAGATTTGATGAGATGCTTACTCAAATGATTGTCTATGCCACAAGTCCGCATAGTGCGCCAAAAAGCATAAAAAAAGGCGCTTATGCCCTCGCAATCACCAATCGGATTTTTGAACCTTATGAGGGCGGAAATGACTATAATATCAATGAAGCTGTTTTGCTGCTTAAAGAAGCACTCGATCAAGATATAAATTTTAATCTAGACAATCTCCTAAAGCATCTTCCTGCTTTGCCAAAAAACGATACAAATGAGTAATCTTACAATTATTGATGTTTTACTTGTTTAAAGGGGTATTAAAAAGTTTTATAAAGCCTTTCTATTGCCCTAGTTGTGCTAGGTGAGATATTTAAAACTGGCATAGCATTGAAGTTTATTAGAATTCAGTGATGACTCAAGATAAATTTTATAAAATAGCGTAATAAAGTTTTGGAGAATACAATGCAGAATCTTAAAGCGCTTAAAGGCAGGGCTTGGAAATTTGGAAAAAATATTGATACAGATGTGATAATCACCGCATATTACCTAAACACAAGCGATGAAAATATTTTGGCTAAGCACATTATGGAAGATGCGCGTGCAGATTTTGCAAAAATTATTAAATAAAGGTGATTTTGTCATCGTGCGTGAGTTGATTGTAAATGCGATTTAAGAATGGCAATTCTATTTAAGGAAAGTTTATGTCTGTAAAAACTTCTACTCTTGCACATATTTATGAAATGCAAGGATATAAGCAAGAGGCTTTGGTAATTTATGAGGAGATTTTGCGCAAGAATCCAGATGATAAGGAAGCGCGTTTGGCACTTGTGCGTCTGAAAAATCAGCAGCATAGAATCTCTAAAGTCAATCAAGATAAGCTTGAGCTATTTATCAATGCAAAAACAGATGAAGATTATCATCAACTAGAGGAGTGGCTAATACAATGGAATTAAAAAATATTATTTTAGAATCGCTAGATACGGTAATCCAAGAAGAGAACACTACACAGAATCTAAAAGATATACCAGAATCTAAGCCCAAAAAACAAACTATAGCAAGACCCATAAGTATGCCAACACCAAAAATCAAAACTGGAAAAGTAATTTCCCCAGATAATGTTAAAGTGCTATTTAATCCGCAAGATGTGGAGTTTATAGAGAATCTAAAAGAAAAATTGCTTGTGCTATTTGAAGGATTGAAAATCACGCAAAATCAAGATGATAAAAGGCGCATAGACTTAATTATCAATTTTTTGCAATATGAGCTATGCTTGATTGAGGAATTTTTAGAGCAAAAAAATAATTTTTTTAATCAAGATTCCAAGACATAAAAGTGTAGGAGCATAAAATTAGAGCCTTTGTTTTTCTAAAACCATTCCTAAAGGGTGATAGATACTGGATTCTCGTGGGATTTTGAATGATGCAAAAAGGTTTTATAAATAAAAGCTAATTTTGCACTTCATTTACAAAAACCTGATACAATATCCGTGCCTTTTGATTGAGGCGGCAGTGGTTGGGATTACCCCTCCATACCAATCATTGCTTGGCTATCGCATCCCCTCCAGCGGTAGCCATTTACTTTACTTGTGTTTTAATTCTACTATAAGTTATTTTTGCTACGATTCTTTTAAAATTAGTAGGGGATAAGTGATGCTAGAAGTATTGATGATTGAGGATGATGTCGAATTAGCAGAGATTCTAAGCGAATATCTAAAACAGCACGATATCAATGTAACAAGCTATGATGAGCCATATACTGGGATGAGCGCAATAAATGCTAAGCATTATGACTTATTGTTGCTTGATTTGACTTTGCCGAATTTAGATGGGCTTGAAGTTTGCAAAAGAGTAGCAAAGCAAAAAAATATCCCCATCATTATATCTTCAGCAAGAAGTGATATTGATGATAAGGTTAAGGCATTAGAATATGGTGCTGATGATTATATTCCAAAGCCATATGACCCGAAAGAATTACTTGCTAGAATTCAATCCCTTTTAAGACGTTATAATAAAAAAGTTATTAAAGAAGACCAAAGAGATGCTAATCTTATCTTCAGAATCGATAAAAGCAGTCGTGAAATCTATTACCACGATAAAAAGCTAGATCTCACGCGCGCAGAATATGAGATTCTAGCTTTATTGATTGGTAAGAAAGGCAATGTATTTTCTCGCGAAGCAATCGCCATAGAATCAGAATCTATAAATCCAGAAAGTTCTAATAAGAGTATTGATGTCATCATTGGCAGATTGCGCGCGAAAATTGAGGATGATCCCAAAAAGCCAAAGCACATAATTTCAGTTAGAGGCGTAGGATACAAGCTAGAATTCTAGCCATATCAAAATGAAGCATTCTATATTTTTTAAAATCACCATCTTGTTTTTATTTGCGATGGTGAGCTTTTTTGCGTTTTCTTTTTACTTTTTGAAATTTCAAGGTGAGCGTTACTCAAATGTCAATGAAGAGCAAAGATATGAAAAAATAAGTATGATTTTTAACAAAATTATCTCGCACGATAATCTTTCTCTTGAAGCTATACAGAATTATTTTAGAGAAATGGGCTTTATACAAATCGATAACATCGACATTAAGCGCAAGGTTATGCAAGAAGGTGCTATTTTTTTACGCCTTAATGATCGGATTGTGTTTAAGCCTGTTGAGGTGAATAATGTTTTTTATATTCTTGTGGCTTATGGTGATGAGATTTTTTTATATCAGGATTCTTTAAAGGCTTTTTATGCAAATTATTATTTTATGATTCTTATTGGAGCTTTGATTTTGGTGGTGCTGTTTATTTTGGTTATAAGAAGTTTGCTACCATTGATTGATTTGCGCCGACAGGTCCGAAAATTTGCAAGTGGGAATTTGCAAATTAATTGCAAGATTCAAAATAAAGATGAAATAGGTGATCTTGCAAATGAATTTAACAAAGCTATAAAGCATATTAACGCACTTCATCAATCTCGCACATTGTTTTTGCGTTCTATTATGCACGAGCTTAAAACTCCGATTACAAAGGGTAGAATTACTGCTGAAATGGTGGAGAATAAAATCCAAAAAGAACGCCTTACTTCTGTTTTTTATCGCTTAAATACGCTTATTGATGAGTTTGCCAAAATCGAGCAAATTTCATCACACAATCACAACATCACAAAGCGTGAATTTTTAGTTTCTGATATTGTTGATTATGTTAAAAAAATGCTTCTTATCCACAGCCTTGAGCAAGATCCAATCATTAACAATGCGCCAAATGATTTGATTAAAGCGGATTTTGAGCTCTTTTCTATGGCACTTAAAAATCTCATCGATAATGCTATAAAATATAGTAGTGATGGCAAAGTAATTATAGATTCTGATGGTAAGAATTTGATTATTTCAAATCTTGGAGATTCTCTTAAAAAAGACATAAATGAATATTTTCAGCCATATTTTAAGGATTCTACTAAGCCCAATTCTCAAGGCTTTGGTCTAGGAATGTATATCATTAAAAATACTCTTGATGCACAAGGATTTAATATTATTTATACACATAAAGCAGGTCTAAATTATTTTACAATCCAAGATTGCATTGTTGAGAGTTCGTGTTTATTACCTTCATTAGATAGGACAGAGGAGTGATAATGAAATCACATATGTGGAGAGAAAAGTGCGCAATAATTGGCATTTATAATGTCACAAATCCTGCGATTTTGGCTTATTATGGTTTGTTTGCTATGCAACACAGAGGGCAAGAAGCAAGTGGAATCGCAGTTAGCGATTCTTCAAAAATTTTTATGTATAAAAATAATGGCTTAGTCACAGATGTTTTCTCACCCAGCATTCTCTCAGAATTTAAGGGATTTGCTGCTATTGGACATAATCGCTACTCTACAGCTGGCGAAGATAGTATCAATGAATGTCAGCCAATTTTTGCGCGCTATTCTTTAGGGAGCATCGCTATTGCACACAATGGGAATCTAACAAATGCGGATTCTATTAGAAAATCCCTAACGTTTGAAGGCTCGATTTTTCAAAGTCATCTTGATACAGAAGTGCTTATTCATCTAATCGCTAAAAACACAAATCCACATTTGCAAAATCGCATTCTGGAATCTATCTGTAAAATTGATGGTGCATTTGGGCTAGTTATTTTATCTCGATCTAAAATGTTTGCAATCCGCGATCCTTATGGTTTGCGTCCATTGAGTCTAGGGAAGATCACAAATGAAGATGGCAGCACAGGTTACATCATTGCAAGCGAGAGTTGTGCTTTTGATTTGATTGGCGCAGAATTTGTGCGTGATATTGAACCGGGAGAAATGCTTGTTTTTGAGAAAATAAAACAAAAAAACATAGATAACAAAAGCAAAATCAACAAAGATTGCACCTTTAAATCCTATCAATTTGCTAAACCAAAGCCAAAGCCCTGTGTGTTTGAGTTTATTTATTTTGCGCGTCCTGATAGTGTGGTGTTTGGTCGCAATGTTTATGAGGTTCGCAAAAATTTAGGAATCCAGCTTGCTAAAGAACATAAATTAAAAGCTGATATGGTGATCCCGGTTCCTGATAGTGGCGTAGCGGCTGCCATTGGTTATTCTAAGCAAAGTGGTATTGATTTTGAGCTTGGGATTATTAGAAATCATTATGTTGGACGCACATTTATTGAGCCAACGCAAAGAGCGCGTGAGCTTAAAGTCAAGCTCAAATTAAATCCTATCACAAAGCTTATAAAAGGCAAGGATATAATTGTTATTGATGATTCAATTGTGCGTGGGACGACAAGTAGGCAGATTCTAAAGATTTTGCGTAATGCTGGTGCGAGAAATATCTATCTTTTAATTTCATCTCCGCCAACTATTTCTCCTTGTTATTATGGCGTTGATACTCCAGAATCTAAAGATTTAATTTGTGCCAATCACTCACTAAAAGAGGTTCAAGACTACATCGGTGCGGATTATTTGGGCTTTTTGTCATTTGAGGGGCTTAAGCAAAGTGTGAGTTTGCAGGATTACTGCCAAGCGTGCTTTGATGGAAAATATATTGATGGGGTGCATTGCCACAAATGAGGCAGCTTTTAACCATCGGACGATATTTTCAAGCGAGATTTGGTGAGCGCGTGCGCAAGATTCCAATCTCGCTTCAAGGCTTTACTTGTCCAAATATCGATGGAAGCTTATCTTTGGGCGGTTGCATTTATTGTAAAAATGAGAGCTTCTCGCCAAGCATTGTTAAGATTGAAAATCTCAAACCACAAATCACTATGAATTTTAAACTTGCGCAAAATCCAATTCTTGATGCGCAGTTATCACAGCTAAAAGAGCAGTTTTACTGGCATTCAGATTTTAATAAAGATAAATTTGCTGTGAAAAAATATATGATTTATTTTCAATCCTACACCAACACTTATGCGCCAATTGATACGCTAAAAGCGCTGTGGAAAAAGGCTTTGGGTTTGCCAAATGTCGTTGGTTTAAGCATTGGGACTAGGATTGATTGCGTGAGTGATGAGATCTTAGAGATTCTAGAAAAATATGTCAAGCAGGGCAAGGAAATCTGGCTAGAGTATGGAATCCAATCCGTATATGATGAAACCCTAAAGTTAATAAATCGCGCTCACAGCATAAAAGGTGCAAAAGAGCTTTTTTGTAAAACGCGTAAAAAGGGTATTAAAGTTTGTGCGCATTTAATTTATGGTCTTCCTAAAGAGAGCTCAGATATGATGCTACACTCGCTTGATTGCGTGTTGAAATGGGGGATTGATGGTATTAAGATTCATCCTTTATACATCGTGGAGGACACAAAGCTTGCTAAAATGTATGCAAATGAGCGATACGAACCAATTGATCTAGAATCTTATGTTGATTTGGCGATAGAATCTATTAAGCGCATTCCGCAAGATGTTGTGATTCATCGCATTAGTTCAGGCGCACACCACGAGAATCTAATCGCACCAAAATGGTGTTTTGATAAAAATATCCAAATGAGAATCTTGCGAGAGAGGCTTTTAGAAATCGGGATAGAGTATTGAGGAGATTCTAGATTTGGAATACATTATTTTAAGTTTATAAAGCTATTGCTATGTAATTGTAAAATCTAAAGCGAACTACTTGGAATTTAATTTTGACAAGCTATAATTCCAGGCAAAAATCTTTGCGTTATTCATAAAAAGGAACATTATGGATTATTTTATATTTTATCTTAAGACATTATTGCATAGAGCCATTCCTAAAAGGCAATGGCGACAAAAAGTCGCAAAATATCTTGGCATTGACAGGATGATTTTGCTTAAGGATGTGGATTTTTATGTCCCTAAAGAAGTGCTGGATTCTATAAAAGCATTAGAATATCAGATATTAAGAGAATTTTATAAAGCTTACCTAAATCCAACGCCATTGCATATTATTAAGGCAAATCATATTTCATTCAACCCCCCCCCATAAAACTTAAAGATTTACAAAATCTAGCCAAACTAGCGCATACTAAAGTGGCTCATAAAGGTTATTTTGATTTTGATAAAGAATCTAAAGATCCTAAATCTCCTCGCAATCCTTGGGCTTATATACGAGTGAGAAATGAGGCGCATACTTTAAGAGCTTGCTTATATTCTATACTTCCTGCAATCCAGAGAGGAGTGATAGGCTATAATGATTGTGATGATGGAAGCGAAGAGATTATATTAGAGTTTTGTAAGGTTTTCCCTAGCTTTATTCCTGTGAAATATCCCTATAATGTAGATATACACGAGCCAAAACAAGAGCAAAATAAATTTTATGCGTATTCTAATTATGTTTTAAGTGTCATTCCAAAAGGAGAGTGGGTTACTAAAGTAGATGCAGATCATATCTATGAATCTCAAAAGCTATATAAGAGTTTTTATCTTTTACAAAAGCCATATGATTCTATGGGTTGGGGGATACTTGATTTTGATATACAAGATGGCAAAGCATATATCAAAAATGCGAGAATTAGAGAGGATTATGACCATGTTACTGCACAATCAGATATGATTACTTTCAAAGAAGTTTTTGCGCCTTGGAATGGGATAGATTCTAAAAAAGGATATTTTGAAGTACTCAAGCATAAAAGACGCTATCGCAGAACATATACAGAACTCACACAATGGCATTTTCCATATTTTAAGGATTTTCGCAAGTCTGTAAGTAAAAATCAAAAATGGATTCCACCAGAGGAGTGGCATAGTGATGATATAGGTGTGCGCATCGATCATAAGATGTTAGATTCTGGTAGGATTTTGGATTTGTGCAAGGATTTTGAATGATAGGTATTTAGCAAGTGAAATTTGTGGCAATCCCTAGAAGTTGTTATTATGGATATCCATAGAATGCGCCAATCCGCTCCCCTGTTGTTGAAAAATTGTAATGCGAATCATAATAATTCATTTTGTAGATTTTGCTTAGTCTTGACTTAACTCTGCTTTTCGCTAATTGCGCAATTCTATGGCTCAAAGATTAGTGAAGGCACAAGTCGCACGCTAAAATTCTCACCAATTAAATCTATACCTTCATCATCACCTTGCACTACAAATCCACCGATAAAATGCTTAAGAAAAACCTCTTCAATGCGCATATTGATGGTATTGCACATTCTTTTTGTGCTTGCTCCGGGCTGGATAAAAATGTGCTTCCCATTGGCTTTTATTTGATATTTTGCAGAATAATTATTGCACCCCGGAATGCCAAAAACTCCATCTTCTCTAAAAATTAAATAAGCATCTTCAACTTCGTGTGGCACGATGATTTCATAATTTGCCAAACGCATAGATTCTATCTCCCAACGTTTTTCAGACAAAAGCGAATACGCATTAACGCCTAAAAGATTCTGGAATCCAAGTGCCATCATAAAGCATAATCCCATACATAGCCAAATCTTTTTCATCCAAATCCTTTATATCCAAATGGGCTTTTGATAATAAAGCGAGTATATGCCAAAAGTCAGCACATATAATACAATGCTAAAGATTACATTGCGCTTGATTTGTGTGGGGAGTTTTTGTTTTTGTCGCCAAAAATAGAGCACATCAAATGCTCCAAAAAGCAAAAACGCCCATACAATTTGCTTAAGATAAAAGGCAAGAATCATAAGGTATTTTTTATCTTTGATAAAATCTATAAGCTCAAGATTAAATCCTAAAAATGTGGCTTGAAAAATATCTATCCCAAGTATGAAGCTCGGATAAGCACATATAAGGAATATGATACATAAGACAATGTAGTTTTTAAGCAAGGCTAAGCGTTGGCTAAATAATCCACACACCCCAAGCACTAAAAACCCTAAAAATCCGGCACAAAAATAATTTAAAAACCACACCAGCGGAAAAAATATAATAAAAATATATTCAAACAAAGACGCATTAGAATCTAAAAGGTTTAAAAACACATCATTAACGCGCAAGATGAAAAATATCACATAGCATAACATAACAAAGGCAATTTTTGCTCGCTGATTAGTGTGGGTTGCTTGTCGGAGTAGAGATTTAATAGACATAAGAATCCTTATTTTTTGCCTTTAAAGCCTTCAAAAGCAAAATAGATTCCCTAAAATAATTAAGATTTTGTGCTTTAGATAAGGCTATTAGGAGCATTAGTTATTGTATGAAGGCATTTGAGTATAGATTTAACTAGATTTTACAATATCTAGAAATCCATAATTTGATATTTTATTAAGAAAAATGGTAACTTTTTTAGATTTTTTTATGATTTATTACTTTATAATTACAATCACACTCTTAATCAAGGGTAAGAATATATAAGGAGAAGAAATGCAAGAAGAGAGGATTATTGAGAGCTACACTGGCGTGACGCTTGAGCGTAAAAAAAGCAAAAATCCAGCAAAGTTGGATTTTTGGCAAAGTGCTACAGGATTATTTTTAGGGCTTTTTATGATTGGGCATATGTTTTTTGTCTCAAGCATCCTTATTAGCGATGAGGCGATGTATAAAGTGACAAAGTTTTTTGAAGGGAGCTTTATTTTTGGGGCTGCAGGTGAGCCTAAAATAGTGTCAGCTGTCGTAGCTGTCGTTATCATTGCTTTCGTGGTGCACGCGTTTTTGGCTATGCGTAAGTTCCCAATTAGCTATCGGCAATTCATCGTGCTTAAAACGCATAAATATCTTATGAAGCACAGCGATACAAGTCTTTGGTTCATCCAAGTAGTCACAGGATTTGCGATGTTTTTCTTAGCGAGCGTGCATTTATTTGTTGTTTTTACTCAGCCTGAAAATATAGGACCTTCCGTATCTTCATATAGGTTTGTGCATCAGAATTTTTGGCTTTTATATATTTTCTTGCTTTTTGCTGCCGAGCTACACGGATCTATTGGGCTTTATCGTTTATGTATTAAATGGGGATGGTTTGAAAAGCTTGGCATTCAAAATCTCCGAAGGATTAAGTGGCTTATGTCAGTGTTTTTTATTGTGCTTGGGCTTTGCTCATTTGGTGTGTATGTCAAAAAGGGAATAAACCTTGATCCTAACAAAAGTACTTATGAGTATCGACTATTAGATGAGCAAAAATTTCATCATATTTTATAGTAACCTAAAGGAGAGAGAATGAAAGTAGTATATTCAGATGCGCTGATTATCGGAGGTGGTTTAGCTGGTCTTAGGGCCTCTATAGCCACAAAGCAAAAAGGTTTAAGCACAATAGTGCTTTCACTTGTTCCTGTAAAAAGAAGCCATTCTGCTGCTGCACAAGGCGGAATGCAGGCAAGCTTGGGAAATTCTAAAATGAGTGATGGGGATAATGAGGATTTGCACTTTGCTGATACAGTGAAAGGGAGCGATTGGGGCTGCGATCAGCAAGTGGCTAGAATGTTTGTAACCACAGCACCGAAGGCGATTCGTGAGCTTGCTTCTTGGGGTGTGGCTTGGACTAGGATTCAAAAAGGTGAAAGAGTGGCTATTATTAATGCACAAAAAACAACCATTACTGAAGAAGACTTCCGCCACGGATACATCCATTCGCGTGATTTTGGAGGCACTAAAAAATGGAGAACTTGCTATACTGCTGATGCGACAGGGCATTCTATGTTATATGCTGTAGCAAATGAAGCTTATAAAAATGGTGTAGATATCCAAGATCGCAAAGAAGCGGTGCGATTAATTCATAAAGATGGTAAATGTTATGGAGCGATTGTGCGCGATCTTGTCACAGGTGAGCTTATCGCATATGTCGCTAAAGGCACAATGATTGCCACAGGTGGTTATGGTAGAATCTATAAAAATACAACAAATGCTGTTATTTGCGATGGCGTAGGGATAGCTATAGCTATGGAGACAGGGGTTGCAAAATTAGGCAATATGGAAGCAGTGCAATTCCACCCAACCCCACTTTTCCCAAGTGGAATCTTACTTACAGAAGGTTGTCGTGGAGATGGTGGAATCTTGCGTGATGTTGATGGTTATCGCTTTATGCCAGATTATGAGCCTGAGAAAAAGGAATTGGCAAGTCGCGATGTCGTCTCTCGCCGTATGATTCAAAGGATTCGAGAAGGAAAAGGTGTGAAATCTCCTTATGGCGAGCATTTATGGCTTGATATTTCGATTCTAGGACGTGAGCATATTGAGAAAAATTTGCGTGATGTTCAAGAGATTTGTGAGGTATTCGCAGGAATTGATCCGGCTGAAAAATGGGCACCAGTAAAACCAATGCAGCACTACTCAATGGGTGGAATTCGCACAGATTATAAGGGGCATACACATTTAAAAGGATTGTTTGCTGCCGGTGAGGCTGCTTGCTGGGATTTGCACGGATTTAATAGGCTTGGTGGGAATTCTGTTAGTGAGGCGGTTGTAAGTGGAATGATTGTTGGAGATTTCTTTGCACAGTATTGTGAAAAAACAAATCTTGATGTGCAAACTCAGACCATTGAGCAGTTTGTCCGTGATGAGCAAAAATACCTAGAATCTCTTGTTAATAATAGCGGAAGCGAAAATGTTTATGAGCTTAGAAATGCGATGAAGGATATTATGGAAGATGATGTTGGAATCTTTAGAGAAGGTAAAGGTTTGCAGGATGCAGTAACACGATTAGAAGAGCTTTATAAACGTAGTAAAAATATTAACATTAAAAATAAAAAGCTCCACAATAATCCAGAATTAGAGGATGCCTATCGCGTGCCAAAAATGATAAAAATTGCGCTTTGTGTTGCACTTGGTGCGCTTAATCGCACAGAATCTAGGGGCGCACATTGTCGCGAGGATTACACTAAAAGAGATGATGAAAATTGGCTCAAACGCACGATAACTTCTTGGGAGAGTGATGAGCAGACATTGCCAACGATTAGTTATGAAGATTTGGATATTATGAAAATGGAGATTGCACCTGGATTCCGCGGATATGGGGCTAAAGGAAATATCATTGAGAATCCACTATCTGCTAAAAGACAAGCCGAAATTGATTCTATCACGCAAGAAATCCAAGGCAAAGGTGGTGATAGATATGAACTTCAAGAAGCATTAATGCCATTTGATTTGCAGCCACTCTATAAAGCCAAAAATCAACGACTAGGAGATAAATAATGGAAAACGCAACAAAAGGAAGAACCTTAACTATTCGCGCACTTAAATTTGACCCATATAGCGCTGTTTCAAAGCCACATTTTGCAGAATACAAAATAGAAGAGACAGATTCTATGACGATTTTTATCGCATTAAATATAATTCGAGAAAATCAAGACCCTGATTTGAGTTTTGATTTTGTTTGTCGTGCTGGAATCTGTGGGAGTTGTGGGATGATGATTAATGGGCGTCCGCGTCTTGCTTGTCGCACACTTACAAAAGATTTTCCAGATACTATCACGCTTATGCCTCTTCCAGCATTTAAATTAATTAAGGATTTAAGCGTAAATACAGGAGATTGGTTTGCTGGAATGACTAAACGTGTGGAAAGCTGGGTGCATTCAAATGAAGAGACTGATATCTCCAAGCTTGAAAAGCCAATCGATCCGCAAGAAGCCCAAGATGTCTTTGAGCTTGATAGATGTATAGAGTGTGGGTGTTGTATCGCAAGCTGTGCTACAAAAATAATGAGAGATGACTTTTTAGGTGCAGCCGGGATGAATCGTATTGTGCGCTTTATGATAGATTCCCACGATAATCGTACGGATGAAGATTATTATGAGCTTGTAGGCAATGATGATGGCGTGTTTGGCTGTATGAGTTTGATTGCTTGCCACGATGTATGTCCTAAAGAGTTACCATTACAAAGTAAGATAGCATATTTACGTCGCAAAATGGTAGCGATTGCAAAATAAATTTACAAATACGCCTTTGGATAATCATTTAAGAGATTGAAGATTTCGGAAGGCGCGCTAAGTGCGCTGGCTTTACACAAAATGAACTT
>CBCPND010000004.1:0-3099 GCA_965120395.1 uncultured Helicobacter sp. | reverse complement strand
AGTAATGAAAAATGGTATCACCCTTTCAGCAGGCTCAGATGCTGGGCTTAATCAGCTTTTAAACGACATTGATCTCATCAATGACATTTTTCAGAGAAACGACCTAAGCATCGTAAGCCAAAATGGACTTGTTGTGAATTTTGGCTCAAAGAAAAAGCGAGGCACGATCTCTATTGCTATTATGCCAAGCCTTTTTGCCAGTGCTTCAGCAAAGCTTGATTCTAGGTATAGCGATTATGTCTTTGGCATTGATAGTGACTATTATAAGATCACTACGGATTCTAGCAGTATCACTATCAGTAGCGTAGATAATGACTCTAGCTCTATTCTTAGTGATAATGCTAATCATATGATTAGTGCGAAAAGTGTGGCTATCGCTGAGGTGCCTGTGGGCTATGGGCATTTATTTGAGACAAAGATAGGTAATATCGCTGTTGGTGGGGCTGTGAAGTATATATTTGGCTTAGGTTATAACCTTACAGCCCAAGGGAGCATTGATACTATTTTAGATGGGATTAACTATTCTCTTGACTTTCAACCGACACATACTTTTGGCTTGGATTTGGGCTTATTATATTCACCACGAGTCGCAAAGAATTTTAATATAGGATTAGTCGCTAAGAATCTCAATGCCCCAAAGATTAAGACAAATAATGGTAGTGTAACCCTAAACACTCAAGTAAGAGCAGGGGTAAGCTATGGGTTTTTTAAAGATAGAGTCGTTTTAGCAGCAGATGCCGATCTCGCTCCAAATGACACACTATCAATCACTAGACCATATTCACAAATGCTTGGTGGCGGGGTTTTGCTTGATTTAAAATGGGTTGATTTGCGCCTTGGAGCGATGTATGATTTTCAAAACAAAGCGGCTGATGAAGGCACGATCCTCACTGCTGGGATTAACATTTTAGGCTTTTTAGACATCGCTGTGCAAAGCAATCTACATCTTACGAAAGTCGATAACCTCAATCTCCAGATTCCAAGCTATTTATACCTAAAAATAGGCGGTGGCTTTAGCTGGTAGAATCTAGCAATGTGCTTTTGGGGAAGTATTAAGTCATTGAGCGATAAATCGTTGGATCTGTGCAAAGTGCTTGGTTGCTTACTTCAGGTAAGCTCTCTACGCACTTTGCTTGATAGCAACGATTTTATCTTAATCCTTAGAATGCTAAAGGTGCGGATTTTGCAAATATAAGGGAAATACGCCTTTAGGTAGCTATTTGAACGATTTTGAAAAGCTTAAGGATTTGCAAGAATCAAGCCTAGCTTCACCACAAATTTTTCAAACTTCCTCGCATAATGAATTGAATATGTATTGCTAGATAACTTATATTTATACCTGTTCGCTCCTTATGCTTTTTGCAGTTATTTTCAAATTAAAAGACCCCCTTAGAAAAATCTTGATATCATAGAAAATATGGCTATAATAATTAGATAGATAATAGAAGGGAGAATATGATCAATAGACCTAAATTTAGTAAATCATTGAGTGCAGAAGAATTTTTAAAACATTACTGGTATAAAACTGAACTACAAACTATTTGTGCTGAATATAATCTACCAACATATGGCACTAAAGCTGAACTACAAGACCAAATAATATGCTTCTTAAATGGTGAAATAATCAACAACTCTCGACAAAAAGTTACAAATAGAAGATTAAGCAATACATTAAAAGAAATTACTCTTGACACCCGATTAATACAAGATGGTTTTAAATTTGACAATACTGCAAGAAATTTTTTTTGTAACTACTTCAATGTAAAAAAATTCTCTTTTACAAAAGAAATGGCATCTACATTGAGAAAAGCCGAGAAAGACAATAACTTAGAAATAACTGTAAGAGATCTAATTCAAGTATATCTTGACTCAAAAAATGACTCTACAAAAAAGAAGGTTATCACTAACGAGGACAAAACTTATCAATGGAATAATTTTCTAAAAGAATTCCATAAAGATGAAAAAAACAAATCATTAAATAACAAAATGATAGTCGCATCCTTTCTATGGAGACAAGTAAGAGATAATCCAGGTGAAAAAAATACACCAGCGAACTACTAACTAAGTATAAAAAACAAATTCAAGAACTTTCTTACAAGAATCCAGACAGCAAAACAGTCAATAAATAATTATCTCCTTTTCTACCTATGATAAAGAATATTGCTTTTAATACAAAGCAAATAGATGATTTACCTTATCTTAAAAATTTTTGTTGATTCCTTGTTTCCAAAGTTTTATGGCAATAGGCTGTATTTTAAATTCTGTATATTTACTTGTTTTATTCTTTGTTCTGTTAAGCGAATATCAAATACTCCAGCATTTAAATCTGTGCCAAAATTATCAGAAATCCAATATGAAGTCCCAATACCTGCTACAAATACCGTAATCCCAACAATAGCTCCGCCAATAGGGGTTAAAAATACTGATGAGGCAGCACCAGCACCTTAATAGTATCACTTTTTTTCGTATTCTATAAAGCCACCATAGATATTAACAAAATGTCCAATTGATTTGGTAAATACCCTATAGAAAATTTGAGGTTTTAGATTGTTCTTTTTATTGTTTTTGTGTGTATTCCCCATAGCTTAATTGAGAGATTCTCTCTTGTTGTTTTTGTTTTCTTGTATATTCTCTTTACAATTCTTGCAATTTAGCTTCTCTTTGTTTAGAATCTAAGCCCTTGTAATTGTTATTCTATGTATTCTTGTTATTTTTGTAGTTCTTTATCTTGCTTTTCTTATTTGCATTAGGGATTTGTAGAGAGATTTTCTAGCTTGTAGGTATGTATATCTAGGTAATCTTTATTGGAGATGAAGGAGAGGTAGAATGAGGATTTATAGTTGTAAAATTCTCTCCAATTTGATTCTTTTATAATGGCTTTTTATCAGAATCTAAGAGTATGTAATCCTCACAAAAATAGAGAGCCTTAAAGAGATGTAGAGGAGAGTCTTTTGTTGTTAATGCGTGCATATCGGCATACACAGAGGTTGTAAATATCTATGAATGGCTATCTCTTGCATAGTCATCTTCTAATCTCACGATATCATCTTCGCCTAAATATTCTCCAACTTGCACTTCGACAAGTAGAAGCGGAATCTT
>CBCPND010000003.1:0-16264 GCA_965120395.1 uncultured Helicobacter sp. | reverse complement strand
TGTAACTATATTAATGATTAGCCTTAAGGTTATCACTTGGGATGACTTCTTGGGTAATAAGCCAGCTTGGTCTACTCTTGTGTGGTTTGCTACATTAGTTACTGCAGCTGGAGGACTTAAAAATGTAGGATTTTTGGATTTTTTGGCTAATTCATTTGGCTCTATGCTTTCAGGATTCACTCCATTAATTGCAGTTATAGCTTTATTGTTATTCTTTTGTTTTATGCGCTATTTCTTTGCTTCAGCCACAGCGTATGTTACAGCTATCTTAGCAGTTTTTATTACTCTGGCACAATCAATACCAAACACAAATCCGGCAGAAACTATGCTTTTATTGATTTTACCTATGGGTTTTATGGGAGTTATCACACCTTATGGCACAGGCTGTTCGCCACTTTGGTTTGGAAGTCGATATATAAAAGGATCTACATTTTTCTTACTAGGTGGAATCTTTGGACTTGTCTATCTAGCAATTTATATGCTTATAGGAATGCCTTGGCTTTCATTTATTATGCCCTACATTAACTTGCACTAATATCTTTACTTATTCCACAAAAATTTTGTGGAATAAGGTTATTTTAAGTGCTATTAGTTTCTTTTGGGAATTGTTTTAAGATTGCTCAAGCCATAGATGTGGTTAATTGCACTAATAAGTTCTTTTGCCACACTATGCGTAAAAGATAAATCATTAAGCAATGATGTCCCCTCTGCTGTGCTAATGGCTTTTTTATAAATGAGATTCTCAACGACAATAAAGGCTTCTTTATCTTGTTTTTTAAAAAAGCGCTTTTGTTGTTTGAGATTCTCTTTAATGTCTTGAAAACTCTCTTTTGGTGCATTTTTGATATATTCAATCATTCGCAATAAATTTGCCAAATCCAGTCGGATCTCATCATATTCTTTTTGTAGGGCTTTATTATTGCTAAAGGCATTTTTACGGATATTTTTTTGTAGATTCTCGATATTTTTTATCGCTTCAGCAATTTTGCGTGAAGCGATTTGTAACGCTACAATGCGATTGATAGAATCTGGGTCTTGCACGAGAGTTTGCAGTTTGGTAGAAAAGTCCATAATCACATTAAATAAAGTCTTAATTTTTGTATTATAAAACTCCACTACATTGACATCACGCTTGAACCAATCGCGCTTGCTTAATAGCTCTTGCATTGGCTGATTTGAGCGAATATCTGCGCGTGAAAATCCTATTGTATGAGAGATAATGGTAAATGCATTATCATAAAGATGTTTGACCTCATTATCAAGAGCATCAATAGCCGTATCCTTATATGGCAACAAAGTATCATTGATAAATAATGGCGTAGTCTTATCGGTATCTTTAGATTTAATGAGTTTATTTAGAATCTTAGCGATATATGGGATAAATCCTATAAGTAAAAGCACCCCACATAAATTAAAAAGTGTATGCCACACCGCTAATCTCAATGTGGAATCTTGACTTAAGCCCAAAATATCAGACACCATATCATTAAGCCTAACAAAATACGGAAAAAGCACCGCTACAATAAGCACGATAGTGAAATTAAATACACAATTAGCAATGGCAAGCTTTTTGCCCTCGATATTTGCACTGATAGAAGCGATAAGCGCGGTTACAACCCCACCAAGACTTGTGCCAAGTGTAGCGGCTAGTGCTTCGTGATAGCTAATTTGGCTCTCTATAAAGGCTGTAATAATAATGGCAAGTGTGGCGTGAGAGCTTTGAATCACAGCTGTGACTAATGCGCCAATAAGTATAAAGCCTGCAATTGCTTTATATCCCTTCAGCTCATATTGCGATAAATTCATAATATCGCCAAATCCTTCAAAACCAGCCTTGATATAAAATATTCCAAGAAAGAAAAATCCAAGCCCTGCTAGAATCTTACCAATTCCTCTATATAAGTCTGATTTTTGGAAATTAAAAAGCAAGCCGCCCACGATGAGTGGTAGAGCCAAAGAGGAGATGTTAATCGATGAGGCACCAACTATAAGCCACGAACCTGTAGTATTACCAAGATTTGCCCCAAATATAACACCAATTCCTTGCACTAAAGTGATAAGCGAAGCACTCACAAAGGAGATAGAAAGCACAGACACAAGGCTTGAAGATTGCATAATGCTTGTCACAATTGTTCCAAAAAACACGCTGCGCACAGAAGTTTTGGTTGATTTTGTCAGCGCCTTTTCTAAGAACCCACCGGAAAATGCTTTAAAACCATCACTTAAAAATAGCATCCCAAAAAGTAAAATCGCCACTCCAGCACAAAGTTTGCCAAGTTGCTCATTGATAGACAGCCCATAAATGATAAAAATTATGGCTATTGTCAGCGAATATTGCCGCGCAATAGAATAAAATCTAATCATAACTCCCCTTTGCATTTGTCCTAAATTGCCACATAAAGTTGGCATTATAGCAGAATCTAGCAGGTCTTAAATCCAAAAACCTAAGAGATTCTTAACAGGATATATAAATAATAAAAGCGCGTTTTGTTTAGTGCATATTTGCTTGGCATTTGTTATATAATTTTATCTTAAATAGAATTAAAGGAGTGTGTATGCAAAGCGTTAAAAAAGTCGTTTTAGCCTATTCTGGTGGGCTTGATACAAGTGTGATTTTAAAGTGGCTTGGGGATACTTATGGTTGTGAGGTGGTGACATTTACTGCTGATATCGGGCAAGACGAAGAAGTGGAACCCGCAAGGCAAAAAGCACTTAAGCTTGGCATAAAACCAGAGAATATTTTCATAGAAGATTTAAGGGAGGAGTTTATAGCTGATTTTGTTTTCCCGATGTTTCGGGCAAATGCGATTTATGAGGGGGAATATTTGTTAGGCACAAGCATTGCGCGACCACTGATTGCTAAAAAGCTTGTAGAGATCGCCCAAAAAGTTGGCGCAGATACAATCTCTCACGGCGCGACAGGTAAGGGAAACGATCAAGTGCGCTTTGAGATTGGTGCTTATGCGTTAAATCCAGATATAAAAGTCATCGCCCCTTGGCGAGAGTGGGATCTCAATAGTCGTGAAAAGCTTTTGGCTTATGCAGAATCTGCAGGAATAGAAATCGAGAAAAAGCAAAACAAATCACCTTACTCAATGGATGTAAATCTCTTGCATATTAGCTATGAAGGGCAGATTCTAGAAGATCCAAATGTCGCTCCAGAAGAGGATATGTGGCGCTGGAGTGTGAGCCCAAAAGATGCGCCAGATAAGCCAACGATAATTACGATTAGCTTTGAAAAAGGCGATGGCGTGGCAATAAATGGCGAGCGCTTAAGTCCGGCTAGATTTTGGAGCAAGCTTAATGAGTTAGGAGGTGCGAATGGAATAGGGCGGCTTGATTTGGTTGAGAATCGCTATGTGGGGATGAAGTCGCGTGGCTGTTATGAAACGCCCGGTGGCACAATTTATCTAAAAGCACATCGCGCGATAGAATCACTAACTCTTGATCGTGAGGAAGCTCACCTTAAAGATTCTATTATGCCAAGGTATGCTGAGCTTATCTATAATGGCTACTGGTTTAGTCCTGAGCGTGAAGCACTGCAAGCTTTGATTGATAAGACGCAAGAGAAAGTAAGCGGGGATGTGCGAGTTGAGCTTTATAAAGGCAATGTAACGATTTTGGGACGAGAATCTAAGAATTCGCTTTTTAACGCCGCATATAGCACATTTGAGGAAGATTCTGTGTATGATCAAAAGGATGCGGCTGGGTTTATTAAGCTTAATGCGTTGCGGTTCATCATCGCTGGGAAGGCGAGGAAATAAAGAAGCCAAACTAAGCTTAAACATCAAACTATCAAGGGGAAAACATAAAATGAAAGCCAATGAAAAAATTTTTCTTTTATACTACTAGAAGATGGCATTGAAATACCATTTTTTCAAAGAGCGTATGTTTGGAAGGAACAATTTTTTAATGACTTGAAAGAAAGTTTTGATAATAAAAAGAGTATTTTTTGGATCTGTTATACTCAAACAACAAAGCCTCATAGATGAGCAACAAAGACTTACTACCTTTTCTATTCTCATTAAGGCTTTGTATGATTAATCTAGATAGTAATTTGTTTATGGTGTAGAACTTAATTTGTATAGATAAATCTTGTAGTCCAAGGGCCCAACAACATTATATGTATCCACATAGATTTTGATATAAGTATTCATAAAACAATAAAAGGAGGCAATACAAGATGAACCTGCCGATAAAAATGATAAAAAGCAACGTCTAAGAATTGTCGCTAATAGAGATATGGGAGCAGAAATATGAAAAATATCTTAAACTTGAAGATGTGATATTTTTTAAGCAGTGAAAGAAAGGCGGTGGAGTTTTAATGTTAAGTGAAGAATATATAATTAAAGATTTGGAGAATGTAATATTGCATTTGCAAGGAGGATTTATGAGGATTTTACAAACCATAAAAAAAGGCATTATATGCGCTATAATGCTTATGCAAGGTATAGATGCGCAATGGATGATGTTTAGCGATGGTACAGATACTTACCTTTATAACACGCAAAATGGCGATGTTTATGTGCGCTACAAAAAGGGTGGTAAAAATTATGAGGATATGTTTGTAAAAATGCCTGCTGGAGTCTTACAAACTAGAAATTTACAAACACAAAACACTAAAAATTCCCTAGATTCTAGTCTTCAAAGCACAAACCAGAATCTAGAAGCCATTAGAAAATCTCAAGAACTCTTAAGACAAAGCATAGATTCTGCAAGTCTCATTGAATAAATAGCAGAATCTAACTTAAGATTTAAGGACTTGATGTGATTTGGCTGCATTTAGGAGTTGTGTTTGTTAGCGCGCTTTCATTAACTTTAGGGCATTGTGGCTTTATGTGTGGTGGGGTTGTTGTTGCTTATTCTCATATGATTCCAAACACTAAAAAGCACGCTCTTATCGCGCATAGCTTGTATAATCTTGGGAGATTACTAAGCTATGTGTTTATTGGGATTTTGTTTGTAATTTTAGGAAGAGGTGTGAGCTTTTTTACTTTTTTTAGAGAATCTATGCATTTTATCGTTGGAGTTTTGCTGATTTTTTATGCGTTTTGTGTGGTGTTTTTCCCAAAAATTTTACGTTTGTTCGAGATTGACATAACACAAAGCAGAATCTTTATACGATTATTTGGGAGTTTTTTACACTCTACTTTGTGTGTAAAGTATTTTTTTATTGGAATCTTAAATGGATTTTTGCCTTGCGGATTGGTTTATTTTTTCGCTTTAAGCACGCTTAATGCGCCAAATCTAGTGCTAGATTCTGGGATGAGCCCTATTATTGTTGCATTTTTGATTATGAGTGTGTTTTGGTTAGCGAGTTTGGTTCCTATGGTTAGCATTGGCGCGCTATCAAGCTTTCTCAAAAGGTATCAAAAGACATTTTTATGGGCTAGCTTTGGGCTTATGGTTGTTTTTGGTTTGCTCAATATTTATCAAGGTTTGAGAATCTAAAAATATTTAAGGAGTGCGAGATTGAAGGCTGTGTTTTTTGATCGAGATGGGGTGATTAATCAGGATTTTGGCTATGTGTATGCACAAAAGGATTTTGTCTTTAATGAAGGGATTTTCGATCTTTTAAAATACTGTAAAGAACGAGATTTCTTGCTTTTTGTAATCACTAATCAAAGTGGCATTGGCAGAAGATATTACAGCCTTGAAGATTTTAAAGCCATTAGCGATTATATGCAAAATGAAATCAAAAAAAAGCTCGGCTTTGGCTTTGATGGCATTTATTTTTGTCCGCACTTGCCAGAAACTCAGTGCGAATGTCGAAAGCCAAAAACTGGTATGATCAATCAAGCAAAAAAAGATTATAATATCGATTTAGAACAAAGCTTTATCATTGGAGATAACATAACTGATATGCAAGCAGGGCAGAATGCAAATATTCAGCATAAGATTCTAGTAGGCAAACATCCGGATGAGAATCTAGCGCATTTTGAGAATCTGCATCTTGTGGCACAGGTTACTGATGTGCGCAAGATTATGCAACAGATTTTAAATACTTAAAGGATGAGAATGAAACTTTCAAATTTCTTAGATTCTAAGACAATCGTAATAACTGGCGGGGCTGGATTCATAGGCAGTGCGTTGGCTTTGCATATCCAAGAGCATTACCCGAAATCGCACATTATCATCATTGATAAATTTCGCGATGGAGAGCATTTCCCAAGCGGAAATCCAACCTCACTAGGACATTTTAAGAATCTTATTGACTTTAAAGGCGATATTATCGCGCTTGATATCAATGATGGGCTTGGGATCTTAAAAGAGCTAAAATTTGATTTTATCTTTCATCAAGCTGCTATCTCTGATACAACGATGATGAATCAAAAATTGATGATACAGACAAATCATCACGCTTTTTTAGAGCTTTTGCAAATCGCTTTAGAGAAACAAGCTGTGGTTGTGTATGCCTCTTCTGCTGGGACTTATGGGAATTCGCCTGCGCCAAACATCATCGGAAAAGGCGAAGTGCCAGAAAATATTTATGGATTCTCAAAACTTGCTATGGATATGAGCTTGCGCAAGATTCTGGCGCATAATCCAGAGTTACCAATTATTGGTTTGCGCTATTTTAATGTGTATGGACCGTGCGAGTTTTATAAAGGCAAGACTGCTTCAATGATCTTACAGCTTGGAATTCAAGCATTAAGGGATAAAAAAGTGCGTCTTTTTGAATTTGGGGAGCAAAAGCGGGATTTCGTGTATATAGAAGATGTGATCGAAGCGAATTTGATAGCTGCTTTTAATGCTTCAAAAAAGGGTGGTGGAATCTATAATGTCGGCACAGGGATAGCTAGAAGCTATAATGACATCGTTGAGATTCTTAAAAAAGAGCTTGATTTGGATTTTGCAATCGAGTATATTAAAAATCCCTATGCCTTTTTCCAGACACACACGCAAGCCGATATTACTGCAACGCGAGATAATTTAGGTTATGAGCCTAGATTTACTTTAGAAGAAGGCATTAAGGCTTATGTGCCTTATATTAGATTCTATGAAGGGATAAGCAATGTTTAATTTTAGTGATAAAACGCCAAATATTCTTGTTATTGGGGATTTAATGGTGGATCATTATGTCTGGGGTAAATGTGATCGCATCTCGCCAGAAGCACCCGTTCAAGTTGTCAATGTCAAAGATGAGAGCAATCGCTTAGGTGGGGCGTGTAATGTCGCGGCGAATTTAATCTCGCTTGGCGCTAAAGTGAGTCTGTGTGGAGTCATTGGCAATGATGATGCGGGTAAATGGATGATAAAAGAGCTTGATAGACTGCATATAAATATCCAAAACATAATCCCAGCAAATCGCCCAACAACCAAAAAATCCAGAATCCTAATCTCAAATCAGCAAGTCTTACGCGTGGATAGAGAAGAAAATCTTAGTATTAGCAATGAGATGCAAGAAGAGATTCTCAATAATCTATCTAGTAAAATCAAAAATTTTGATGCAATCATTCTCTCAGATTATAACAAGGGCTTACTTGAAGAGAATCTAACAAGAAAGATTATTAAGATCGCTAGAAGTGAGAATGTAATGATTCTTGTCGATCCAAAGGGGGTTGATTATTCTAAATATAAAAACGCTACGCTTCTAACGCCAAACAAGCTTGAAGCTATGCAAGCCACAAACATAAAAATTACAGACGATAAAAGCCTGCAAGATTCTATGCAAAAAATAAAGCAAATGTGTAATTTGGATATTTGCTTGGTGACTTTAAGCGAAGAGGGTATTGCCATCTTAGATAATAAAAAGCTTTATAAGTCCCCAACTATCGCAAGAGAAGTATATGATGTTACAGGTGCTGGCGATACCGTGATTGCCGCGCTTGGCTTTGGCTTAAGCAATGGGCTTGATATTTATAAGGCTTGTGAGTTTGCAAATGCTGCGGCTGCTGTTGTCGTAGGAAAGGTAGGAAGCGCTACAGCAAGTATGAGTGAGATAATTAGCTTTATGCACAATGGTGCTTATTTAGATTCTAAGATTCTAACTTTTGATGAGCTTAAGATTATTTTACCAACATTAAGCGATAGAAAGGTTGTCTTCACAAATGGTTGTTTTGATATTTTACATCGCGGACATATTAGCTATTTGCAAAAGGCAAAAGAATTGGGCGATGTTTTAATCATCGGGCTTAATAGCGACTCTTCCGTGAAAAAGCTAAAAGGAGAATCCAGACCAATTCATAATCAAGATGACAGAGCGACGATTTTGAGCGCACTAGAATGTGTCGATTATGTGATTATTTTTGATGAGGAGACTCCGCGTGAGCTTGTGAAATTCATAAAGCCAGATATTCTTACAAAGGGTGCGGATTATGAAGGCAAAGAGGTTATTGGAAGCGAATTTGCAAAAGAAGTTGTTTTACTTGAGTTTATTCAAGGCAAATCCACGACAAACATCATCGAAAAAATCAAAAAGGATAAATAATGGGATTCATATTAGATGAGATTCAAGAAAGCATAGCCATATTGCAAAAAAGTCAGAATTTAGAATCTAAGATTCTGCAAGCTTGCCAAATGCTAAAAACCGCACTTGAGAATGGCAGGAAAATTATCATATTTGGTAATGGCGGAAGTGCCGCTGATGCACAACATTTTGCCGCTGAGCTAAGTGGAAGATACAAAAAAGAGCGCAAAGCCTTAGCTGGAATCTCAATCACAACTGATACTTCTGCGATGAGCGCAATAGGCAATGATTATGGCTTCGAGTTTGTATTCTCTAGGCAAGTGCAAGCAATCGCAAACAAAGGCGATGTGCTTTTTGGAATCTCAACAAGTGGCAATTCTAAAAATGTGTTAAATGCCTTTGAAGAAGGCAGGAAAATTGGCTGTGCTTGCATCGGGCTTAGTGGCAGAGATGGAGGTGCAATGAATGAAGCGTGTGATCTTAATATTATCGTGCCAAGCACGAATACGCCTAGAATCCAAGAAGCGCATATTCTTATCATTCACATTCTATGCGGACTAATTGAGAGCTAGAATCCGGAGAATTCAGCTATTCTCAATGTTTTTCAAGCGAACTAAATAAAAAGATCATAAATGAAAAAAGCCATTTTTGCAATATTTTTACTCATAAATGCGCAGAATCTTAAGGCTAAATCGGGCTTTCAGATATGGGGAGATATTTTTGCGTTTTTACCAGCTATGGCTGGCGCATACACGCTTACTCAAAAAGATTATGAAGGATTAGCACGGCTTGCATTGGGCACTGGCTTAAGTATGGCTATCACTTTTGGGACGAAATATACCTTTGTTGGAATATCAAAAGTAAATAAAGATGCTGCTTCCATTTCGCTTCGACCAGATAATAGCGGTTATGATGGATTTCCAAGCGGGCATACAACTTCAGCTTTTAGCGCGGCTGGGTTTATTCAAAAACGTTATGGCTGGAAATGGGGTATGCCTATAACGATTTTAGCCGCAAGTGTGGGCGCTTCAAGGGTTGTTGCAGATAGACATACGATTACACAGGTTATTGCAGGAGCAGTCCTTGGCTATGCAATGAGTTATCTACTTACTACAAAACTTCGTGAGCGCTTATATTTTGAGTTTGATTTCCATAAACAAGAGATTGTTTATAATCATTATCAAGATGTCTATAGCATAGGGATTTCATATAGCTTCTAGAATCTAAGCTGTGGATTCCAAAAGGCGATTTTTTAATCGCTTTCAATCACTCCACATTCGTATAAACCGCCTGCACATCATCATCATCTTCAATCTTATCAAGCAGTTTTTCAAGCTCATTTAGCTGATCTTCTGTGAGCGTTATAGGATTTGTCGGTATGCGCTTAAGAAAAGCCTTAGAGATAGAAATGCCAAGCTTTTCAAATCCCTCATTAAGCATACCAAAATCCCTATAATCCGCATAAGCGACAAACTCACTGCCTTGTTCATTAGATTCTAGCTCCTCTAGTCCAAAATCAATTAGTGCTAGTTCAATTTCTTGAATATCCATAGATTCTGGCTTTTCAAATTCAACCACACTTTTACGAGAAAACATAAATTCCAAAGAACCATTTGGCACGATTTGCGCACCGGGCGTTTTGTTAAAATAGCTTTTGATATTGGCAATTGTGCGCGTTGGGTTGTCTGTGGTGCATTCTATAAATATAAGCACACCATTTGCCGCCTTACCTTCATAGCTTATCTCGCTAAATTGC
Organism: uncultured Helicobacter sp.; assembly: GCA_965120395.1. Taxonomy (GTDB): domain Bacteria; phylum Campylobacterota; class Campylobacteria; order Campylobacterales; family Helicobacteraceae; genus Helicobacter_B. The sequence goes on along the minus strand of CBCPND010000003.1, from coordinate 6,098 downwards.
CCATCTTTTCCGCTTGCGCGCTTTATGGCAGCTTCAATGTTGTCTTTTGGCATATTTTGGGCTTTTGCATTGGCGATTGCGGTGCGGAGTTTGGCGTTCATATCTGGATTCTCTCCACCCTCTTTTGCAGCAATCGTAATGGCTTTAGCAAGCTTTGGGAAGACCTTACTCATCTTATCCCATCGTTTTTCTTTTGCGGCTCTGCGGTATTCAAATGCTCTTCCCATATCTATCCTTTAATCATCATATTTGAAGCAAAGTTTAAAATTTAATCTTTGGAGCCGCATTTAGCTCTTCTTTGCTTTCGCTAAATTCTAGCATTGTCATATCATTTTTAAATCGCGTGAAAAACCCTACTAAAATATTGGTTGGAAAAAGCTGTTTAGCAGTGTTAAAGTTCATCACACTATCGTTATATGCCTGTCTTGCAAAGGCAATTTTATTTTCTGTGTGTGTGAGCTCTTCATTGATGTGCATTAGATTCTGGTTTGCTTTTAAATCCGGGTAGGCTTCCATAACGACATTAAGCCCATTTAATGCGCGTGAAAGTATATTTTCAGCTTGGTTGAGATTCTTGATATTGCTAGATTCTAAATTGTCATTGTGGATAGAATCTAACGCATCTTTTGCACTATTGCGTGCTTGAATGACTTTGAGCAAGGTTTCTTCTTCGTGTTTTAGGTATTTTTTAGCGACTTCGACCATATTTGGAATCAGGTCATATCGTCGTTTAAGTTGCACATCAATTTGAGCAAACGCATTTTGTGCGCGGTTAAAAAGCCCCACAAGTGTGTTATATATAGAGATAATATAAACACCTAAAATTATAAGAACCACAACAATGGCAATCCCTATCCACAATATAGTTTGCATCTATTCTCCTTTTTATCGCTATAAACTTGTTGCATTCTAGCAAGATATTTTAAATGCCAAAAGCCAAAACTCCTTGCTATTGCACTATTGTGACGCATCTAAAATAATAGTTTCACCTTCTTTGATATTCTCATCAAGAATGGATTTGATATTCTTGACTGTTCTTGGTGCGGTTAAGAGGTAAATCTCTACGCGATTATTTTTTGCTCTGTTTTCGTTGGTTGTGTTTGGGGCAATTGGACTATGCTGCCCATAAGATGAAAAAGAAATATTCTCTGGTTTAATGCCATTATTGATGAGATTACGCATAACTGTATAAGCCCTTGCTGCGGCTAACCCATAATGATCGCCAAAGCCAGAATCCTTGGGGAGTGGCGTGTTATCAGTATATCCTCGCACATCGATTTTGACTTCAGCAGGAAGCTTTTGTGTGATGATCTCAGCGATGCGCCTTACATAGATGAGCATTTCTTCACTACTTAGATTTGCCTTACCTGATTCAAATATCAAACCAACAGGCAGACGCAAGACAACCCCCTGTTCGACTTGCTCTAAAACACCTCCCTCTTGGGTTAGCATTTGCACTTGAGAGATATTCTCTTTATCTTTTGCAGAGATAGACGTAGCATCACCATCAGAAGTGTGAGGCTTTGTGCCATCGTCGATAGAATCTTGCACTTCTCCTGAGGATGATAATTGCTGGAAAATAGGTTGAAATACTCGTAGGGAATGTGGGTTAGCAAAAAAATTTATTATTGCTTGTGTATAAGATTTTGCCCTTGAAGTCTCTGTAGATGAGATAGCCCAAAGTGCGATGAAAAGGGCTAGCAAAAGACTCAAAAAGTCCGCATAAGGGACAGCCCATCTCTCCCCTGCTGGGGTGTCTTGCGGTTTTTTTCTTGCCATAGCTTTCCTTTATTCAAATTGTGATACTTTTGGCTGATCTGGGCGTAAGAATCCTAAAAGTTTAGCTTCTAGATTCCGAGGATTCTCGCCATTTGCGATGCCAATCACACCTTCCATAATAACAAGCTTTTCTTGGATAATATCGTGAGAGTTTGCCTTAAGCTTATTCCCCCAAGGTCCAAAAATCCCATAAGCACACATAATGCCCGTAACTGTTGCGGTAAATGCCCCAGCAATACCCATAGCCATTTCTGTAGGATTATCTAATTTTTGAAGAGCGAGCATAAGCCCCAAAACCGCCCCTACAAGCCCGAAAGTCGGTGCAGATTCTCCTGCTGTTATCCAATAGTGCGCGGCTGTATGGTAGTAATGCTCAAGTTGTTCAATTTTAATCTCCATATCTTCTTTTACGGATTTCGCATCGCGCCCATCAATCACCATACTCAAACCCTCCCTAAAAAAATCATCTTCAATCTGGGCAGCTCTACCTTCAAGAGAGAGGATTCCATCGCGTCTTGATAGAGATGAGAGTTCGATAACGTTTTTAATCGTCTCATTTAGATCAATTTTTGCGCCTAAAAATACAAGCTTTATTTCTTTATATGCAGCTTTTACAGCTGATGCGTGGGTAGATACCATCGCAGCAGAAAGTGTGGTAGGTATGATGATGATGCAAGAGCTTAAGTGAATGACGTGTAATGGATTTCCTCCTTCGAGTATATCTCCAAGCGAAATAGACCCAATAGCCAACACCAGACCTAGAAGTGATGTCAAGTCCATAATGTTCTCTCATTTTAAAGTAAAAGTTAATCCCAAATCGGCAACTTCTGCAAATCAAGCAAACATAGTGCCAAAATCAAGTTGCAATAATCTATACTCTAAATTTATATCCTTTGTGCCCATAAAGCGATATTGTTTTTCTCATATTCTACACAAGTACTCTCTCCGTGTCCGGGGAATATCTCAAGGTTTGGAATCTCAAGCTCTATAAATCGCTGCAGCGATTCTTTCATATCTTGCGCGCTGGAATATGGAAAATCATAGCGTCCGATACTGCGCTTAAAGATAAAATCCCCACTATAGATTCTATCATCTATAAGGATTATCGAGCAGCCCGGCGTGTGTCCGGGAAAGTGAAAGTAAGAAAATTCCACACCTTTAATATTAAAATCGCTTCTAGATTTCTCACAATCCACCAAAACATCAGGCGCACAAGGAATAAGCCCCGTATCAAAGCAATCAGATTCCAGCATAAAAGCGTCATTTTTTGGGCAGTATATGGGGAGATTTGGAATCATTTTCCGCAAGTGTGCGAGGGCATAAATATGATCAAAATGCCCGTGAGTTACAAGAATCGCTAAGGGATTTTTCACATTTTGTAAAACCCACTCTTGGCTTTTTATTCCCGGGTCGATTATAAGCTCTCCTTGTGGAGTTTGCACGATGTAGCAATTTGTCTGATACATCTCATCAAATGCCTTGCATAAATGTCTTGAATATTGTTTTGAACGATTCATTTACTTCCTTAAAAATATGACTATTTTGGTATTTGCTATAGGATTCTATCTAAAACCACCACAAAATAGGTTTAAATAAAACTTTTTAGCGCGTGCAGAGTGGCTTATCATTTAATAGCTATTATGAATGCACTCATCGGTAAATACGAGGATTTTTCAAGCTGCGAGTGTGAATAGTTTTTGGTAGAAGCATTGCAAATTTTATTTTTTGCAAAATCCAGAATCTAACGTCTAGCCTGCCTTGAAATCATTAAAATTGATTCGCATATAGTGCCAATAGTGATATTTTGGATTTTTACCGCACTTTCTTAATGTGTTACAAGATTGTAAGTTTATATCATCGAATCTTTGGAGAATCTAGCTAGAATCCAGCGCACGCTAGAGAAGCACTAAAATTGTGTGTGATGTTAAGATTCTAAAATAATGTGTTTTGCGCGAGTAATGAGCTTTTTAATTAAATATGCCTGCTTGTGAGATAAGATAAAAATACTTTTTTTGAATATCATAAATGCTGCTTTAGTGAGATTTAGAGTATAGTTAAGATTTGCAAGGTAGAAGGGTTTTGAATAATGTCCTTTGCTAGATATTCTTGGAATGTGAGCGTTTTGAGGGAACTTGTTTTATGAAGGATTTTGTAAAGATTCTCAAATTGGTCTAGTATAAGCCGAGTTCTGTGTAAGGTGGCTATTTATCTGGGATGCATTTCGCAATGCACCTCGAGCAAAGAGCAAAATCTTGAGACATTTACCACGCTCTTCTTGCTGCGGATTGGGTTTACATTGACGATTTTAATTGCTTAAAATCCGGTAAGCTCTTACCCCACCTTTTCACCCTTACCATCAAAAGATGGCGGTTATTTTCTGTTGCACTTTCCCTTAAGTTACCTTAGCCATTCGTTAAATGGAATCCTGTCTCTGCAGCTCGGACTTTCCTCTCTAAACTAGAGCAGCCACGACTAGACCGACTAGGCATTATAGCGAAATTTAATTAAAGCTTTTTTGTATCTTGCTTCTCAAAATGTTTTCCTTAAATACTTCGCATTAAATATAATCATATACTAGCAATCATTTTCCACTTACATAAAGTTATGCAAGATCCTTTAGTTATTATCTTTTAATCTGATTTATTGAAAACTTTTTCCAAATTCCATACCTTAAAAAATTCTTTTATTAAGCGACCTGTGCGTTCTCGTATGGTGCATTTATTCCATTCTTGCTCATTCAATAATTCTCTTGTAATCAACAAATCCGCATAATTTCTTATATGATTTTTTCTACTTCCATCGCCATTAAGCTTAATCTTCCAAGATTGGTTTTGAATAGTGTCATTAAGGGCACCCTTTAACAAAGTCATATTGCCAATTTGATAAATAAGTTTTTTGGCATTCTCATCGCTTTCACCAACTTTACTCCAATGTTCTTTCCAACTTTGTGGCATTAAATGTTCTAATGTATATTCGTAAGAAAGCTTTGTAATATCTTGTTTATCGCTATTCCGCCTAGATAGCTCTATCAAAAAAGCACTAACTTTGCCCGTCTCTCGTCAAGATAATATTTCTTTTTAAACCCAAGAAGATCTTCAATATCCTCAATTGTTGGAATCTCTTCTCCTTGCAGGGACTTTCTAAGAGTTTGTAACATAGTAGTATTATTTTTGTTTGTCTTTTGCAAAGACCTTATAATTTGCGGGAAAAATTTATTATAGCTTTTATTGTCCTTTTTATAAAGCCAGCGAGTTACTACGAATACTTCTAAAAGATATAAAGATTCTTTTAGTGTTTTTTCATCATTTTTTAACTCTTTTTTAAGATATAAAATAAGTGGTATAATAGAGATTGTATTAGTAGTCTTTAAAATAGAAAAAAACCTACTTTCATAGTCCTCATAACTTAATGGAGTTTGTTTTGTGATTTGTGGCAACTCCTGATATATAATAGCATATTCATAAATTTTTTGTAAAAATAATTCTAATTTATTGGCATCAAAGTCTTGAATTTTATTTTTATAAATAGCACTAAGATTCTCTAAAGTATCATTTGGATTAAAAAAGCCATCAATAATGGCAAATGCGTGCAAAAATATTTCACTTTGCACCCTGTGTATTCTCCCTGTGGTTACTTCTTGTTCCCAAAAATTTCTACACTCCTCATTTTTTTCAAAGATAGATTCCCAATATGTGTTATACCATTTGTTATAATCTACTTCTAACTTAATAGCTCTGTCAAAAATAGCATTTTTGATAATATCTGTGGCTGTGAGTTTAAGTCCTGCAGTATTTATAGAGTCAAATATTTTTTGTTCATCCTCGTTAGATTCCAAATCGATAATAACCCAAAGTTTTGAATTCAGAATATGATCCAAAAAATTCTTACCATTACCTATCGGTTTAATTTTTTCAGCAAAATACTTATAGCATAATTCAAACTTTTTTCTTGTTGTTTTTTATTATTGTTAATAGCTTGGTTTTCTATCAAGTCTTGTGAATTTTTAGTTTTCAAAATCTTATAAAATAAACACTATCAATTTTAGAATGTTTGATTTTAGGGTTTTTCTTTTATTGGTCGTTTAATAAATATCCAGCATAATCAGCCATATCATATACCAAGCCCCAACAAGATTCCAAAAACAACGCTTTTCATTTTCACTTCTCCAAGATATGATTAAGCAAATGAACGCCATCTGTCATATTGATGTCTTTTTTAGATAATTTGTCCATTTAGCATTGATGGATTTGGCGAAGAAATGGTAAAATCATTTTTGGATTTTGTCGCTGTAAATGAGAATCTAATCCAAAACCTTTTAG
>CBCPND010000002.1:0-42013 GCA_965120395.1 uncultured Helicobacter sp. | reverse complement strand
TAGCTCATCAAGTGCTCTATCTAGCGCCTTTTGATCATCATTAAAGCGGATTTTGGAGGCAATGGATCGGAAAGATTGGCTTAAGGTGTCAAACACGCAAAACTCCTTGATAATTGGATTTTAAGCTTAAATTGTAGTGAAAAATATTTGAAATTTTTATTATGCTATCAATTTTATTGGATTCTTGTTATATTTTTTGCGATAATCTCTTTTGTTTTTTAGATTTTGATTTAATATTTTATGGAGTTTAGATTATGGAATTTGAGGCGAGCTTAAGGAGGAAAAACTTAAAGGTTACACCTCAGCGCATAGCCATTTTAAGAGAGATTGGATTAAATGGGCATATCGGCGTAGAAGAGATTTATGAAAATATCAAAAAGCAATACCCTTCGATCTCGCTTGCGACCGTGTATAAAAATATCACAATCCTTAATGAAGCTAATATTTTGCGTGAGATTAAAGCCCCAAACCAAAAGCAAAAATATGAACTTGCTTGCGATAGGCACATTCACGTAAGTTGCGAAAAGTGTGGCAAACTCCAAGATGTGTATCTTGATGTGGGACAAATCTCACAAGAATGTATGGGTAAGACGGGATATACTTTATTTGATGTATCGGCAGTTTTTATTGGATTGTGTCCAGAATGCACTCTTAATGAAGCCCATAAAAGCAGAATCTAGCATAATATAGATTTTTGGCTGGAAAATCCAACCAAAATCTACCTCGAATACTTGCTTGAATCATTTACCTGAAAGTGTTTTGATGTATTGATCGACAAGATACAAACTATTCCCGCCCTCGCCAACAAGCTTAATCTTATCTACAATCCCGCGAAATAGCGCCTCTTCTTCGTGTTGTTCGCTTACATACCATTGCAAGAAATTAAATGTCGAATAATCCTTAGCCTCAAGCATAAACTCTACAAGATCATTGATTGACTTTGTGATGCTTAGCTCGTGATTGTAGGTTTTTTCAAACACATCAAGCAAAGATGCAAACTCAGATTCTGGCTTAGGAACTGCTTCAAGAGTAACTTTAGAATCTGTCTCATTAAGGTAGTTTATAAGCTTTTTTGCGTGATCACTCTCCTCGCTCGCATGCTCGAATAAGAATTGTCCAGCACCATCGAATCGATGCGAATAGCACCAAGAACTCATACTCAAATATAAATTTGCAGCATACATTTCCTTTGCGACTTGTTCATTAAGCTTTTTGACAATTTCTTTTGATAACATTTTGACTCCTTGAATTTATATAATGCAATCAAATTGTAATTCGCATTATATATAAAAAATGAGAATATTTGATTTGCTTTTCTTAAAATATATATAAAAATGATAAAAGGCAATATATCAAATGAATCCCAAAATAAACGCAAAAGATATGATGGATGCGCGATTAAAAAGCTTTTTACAAAAGATGCATATTCTTACATTTAGCGTGCTTGAAAGATCTAGTGATTTTTCAGAATCCAATAAAGATTCTAAAGCCCTAGATCTTAAAAAATCAAGCCAGATTCTAGAATCTATTTCTATAGATTTTGAATTCATCGAATCTCAATTCCAAGATTCTAGTCAGCCTTTTAGTGTGCATTGTGCGAGCTGTTTTTATGCCTTTGATAAGCAGAATCTAGGCTTTATTATCAAAAGCAATCCAGAATCTAAACATATCCTTCTAGCACTTAACAACCCAATAATTGGCGTAAATATCGCTACGCAGACAAAAATCCTAAAGCGCATCAAAGGTGCGCAGATTAAAGCACTTTTTAGCTCCGCAAGCAAACATCAAATAGATTTATATTATCATAGATTCCCATTTGCGAGGCTTAGTGAAGGCAGACTTTATGCGCTTAAAATTTTATGGGCAAAATACACTGATAATGCGCTTTTTCTTAGCGAGAAAATCACATATCAAGCCCCAAATTTTAAATCATAAATGAGCCCTAAACTTCACAATACAGTGCAGTTTCAGTGAGCACACTAAAATCAATTGGCTTTATAATCTTAAATTTATAGCCAAGATTCCAGGATTCTATCATTGGCTTAATATTAAAGAAATCATCCATAGTATGATAAATGCTAAGAAGCATCGCGGGCTTTTGTTCGCAAATAGTCTGCTTCGCTCCCGCTAAGAATTCTTGCTCAAAGCCTTCAATATCAACTTTTATAAATCCAACCTTAAGATTATGCTCTTTGACAAAAGAATCAAGCGTAATAATTTCTACGCTGTGTGAAGTGGTGTGATAATTAAATATAAGGCTAGCACCACCAAGATTACTTTTGGCTAAGCTAATCTCTCCTTGTGAGGCTTTACTGCCTAGAGCTTTTTTCACTGGAATTATGCGCGTGGCGTTATTAAGCTTAATAGTTTTTAATAAATGCTCATAATTTTGATTTGTCGGCTCAAAGGCATAGATATTGTTATCGGTGAAGTCTTGAAACACAAGCGCGCTATCGCCAACACAAGAGCCAACATCAATGATGTCTTTTTGTTTTATTCTCTCAAGGGTTGCTTGACTGAAGGCTTGTTCTAGATTATGTCTATGCCATAGCACACTAATTTCAAAGAAATAGGTTGATAGAAAATAACCATTATAGCTATACAGATTTGGAGCAGCTTGATAGATTCTAGGGTAGAAGTCTTTGCGGATTTTAGTAAGTTCATCTCGCTCTTCTTGGCTTAGGTTGAAGTATTGTTTTTTGTTTGTTATGTCTAGTTCTCGTATTCTCGATAAGATTCTAGCTACGACATTGCGACTCTCAGAATCTAAGCCGGCACATAAAGTGGCAATTTTCTCTGCTAGGTTTGGATCATCTAGGAGTTTTTTGGTATCAGAAAAGCCGTGATATAAGCTTAAGAAGCGTTTATATTTAATTTTTTGAAAAATTACTCTTTTGCCAATTTTATATTCATAGCAAATCTTTGTGTATGCCCCCCCCCCCTTGAGAATCCAGCACAAAAGCTTCGCGCGAGATAAGTGGCAAACCACAAAATACAAAAGTAATCTTATATCGACCAATAAAGCCCAAAACCCCATCTCTCTGGAATCCAAATAATTTCATAATGTCTCCTTTAGGATTTGTTCAAGATATAATAAGAGTGCTATTTTAACAAAAATTATTTCAATTTTTCTTTTAAAAGCTCATTGACTCGCGCGGGATTTGCGCCTTTAGAGCTTTTCATCACTTGTCCGACAAAAAAGCCAAAAAGCTTATCTTTCCCACTTTTATACTCTGCGACTTTGTCAGCATTAGATTCTAGCACAGAATCTATCGCGCTTAAAATCGCACTATCATCATTGACTTGTGCTAATCCCATAGAATCTATGAGTTTATCGACATCGCCACCCTTTTGCTCAACTAGCATATCTAAAATCTCTTTAGCACTTTTCCCACTAATCTTGCCTTCATCGATGCGCTTTACTAGTATTGCTAAAGTGCTAGAATCTACCCCGCAAGTTTGCAAGGTGTTCTCACCTTTTAGTCGTCCTAAAAGCTCGGTAGTTAGCCAAGTTACAGCACCTTTAGCACTCGCTCCAGAATCTAGCATTTCTTCAAAATATCTTGCCATCTCAAGTTCGCTTGTAAGCACGCTCGCATCACTTGGCTTAACGCCAAACTCCCTTACATACCGCTCGCGCTTTTCATCGGGCATTTCTGGAATCTTGCGCGCTTGTTCCATCAAATCTTTATCAATAAACACAGGCAGCAAATCTGGATCAGGAAAATAGCGATAATCAGCCGCTTCTTCTTTGCCTCGCATAGATCTCGTTACGCCTTTAGCTGTGTCAAAAAGTCTTGTTTCTTGCACGACTTCAGAATCATAATTACCATCTTCCCACGCTTCAATCTGTCGTTCAACCTCGTATTCTATGGCTTTTTGGATAAATTTAAAAGAATTAAGATTTTTAATTTCCACGCGTGTGTAAAGATTAGAATCTCCTTTTGGTCGGATTGAGACATTTGCATCGCAGCGGAAACTCCCTTCTTGCATATTGGCATCACTAATGTCTAAAAACCGCACGATAGAATGAAGCTTCTTAAGATATGCTACGGCTTCATCGCTACTGCGCATATCTGGCTCACTTACGATTTCTAGAAGTGGCGTGCAAGCACGATTTAAATCCACTTTAGAGTAGCCTTGCTCGTGGATGTTCTTCCCTGCGTCTTCCTCCATATGCGCGCGCGTTACACCGATAGTCTTTTTCTCCCCATTTATCTCAATCTCGATACTCCCACGCCCAACGATTGGAATTTCATATTGGCTAATTTGATAAGCCTTAGGCAAATCAGGATAGAAATAATTTTTACGCGCAAAAATAGAGTTTTGATTGATTTTAGCATTGATTGCTGTGCCAAAAGAAACTGCCTTTTTTACCACTTCTTTATTAAGCACAGGCAGGGCTCCGGGCAAGCCTAGACAAGTAGGGCAGACATTTTTATTTGGCTCCTCACCAAAGCTTGTCGCACAAGAGCAAAAGATTTTGGTTTTAGTATTTAGCTGGACATGAACTTCTAGCCCAATGATTGTCTCAAATGCGCTCATTTTTTCTCCTTAGGCTTGTTTTGATTTTTTGGACTTTTAGAATCTTTAGATTCTGCAGTGATAATCCCAAAAGTTAAATTCAAAATCTCAGTGTGGGATTTAATGTATTTATTAAGCGTATCAAGCGTTAGATTCTCTATTTGCTCTAGTTGTGTGGTGTTAAAATCAAGTCCCAAATCATTATAGTAATATATAAGCTTTGCGCCTAATCGCTGTGAGAGGGTTTCATTGCGCAGAGGCTCACTACCTAGCAAAAAGTTTTTAGCACTATCAAGCTCTTTTTGTGTTGCGCCATTCTGGATAAAATCTTTTATAACATCTTTAATGACTTTTATGGCTTGCTCTTTAGATTCTAGTTTGGTTTGGAGATATCCGCTTGTATGCGGCATAGTTCTTTGAGTCTGAAAGGACATATAAGCCGAATATGCTAATCCTCGCTTGACGCGTATTTCTTCCATAAGCCTTGAGCCAAACCCTCCTGACCCTAGTATAAAGCCTGCTACTTTTGCAAGATAGGATTCTTGCTTTAGGTCATCTACCCTAAAGGGTGAGCCAAAGTAAATATAGGCTTGTTTTGTCTGAGCGGTTTGCTCTGTTATAGTGCTTGTATCTTGAGCGCTAAATTGCTGCTTTTTGTAAGGCTTGCCTTCTGGCAATATTTGTAGAATCTTTGTTAGTTCCTCAAGCATGCTATCAATTTCAATATCTCCACCTACGACAATAATAAGGTGATTAAGCGTGATTGCTTGTGTGAATGAGGCTTGGACATCTTTTAGTGTGTAGCTTTGGATTTGCTCTTGTGTGCCTAATCTTGGATTTGCTAGTGGCGTGCCCAAAAAAAGCTTAGAATGTAAAAGCTCACTAGCAAGGTAATCAAAGTTATTTTGCTTTGCTAGGATTCTAGAAATGATAGAGGTTTTTGATTTTTTAAGGGCTTCTTTTGTGAAATTAGGTTCTTTTAGAAGCTCTCCTAGAAGTTTAATAGCTGTTGTCTGCTCTTCTTTAAGATAGCTTAATTCAAAGACTAGAGTTTCATTTCCGCTAGAGATGTCAAGAGATATGGCTTTTTGTTCTAATGCTTTAGCAAAGCCTATGCTTCCTAAAGATTTGCTACCCTCTCTTAAAAGCGTATTTCTTAATGTTGCGAGTCCGGGCTTATTGGCGTTATTAAAGCTACCACCACCTTGGAATACAAGCTGGATATTGCCCATTGGAATGATTGATGAGTGTTCGTAAATTACTGGGATTTGGACTTGGTTGATTTGGATTGTTTTTATACCACTGCTGCTTTGTGCCATAAGAGCTCCTAATAAAAAAGGTAAGATTCTAATAAACTTCATTCATACTTCTCCAAAATCGTATATGCCGTATCACGCTTGGCTGGAATCTCATTTATATCTTTAATGAGTTCTATCATTTCGCTTTGATTCATTGAGTTTCTAGCTCCTGCTGCAGCGACTACATTTTCTTCCATCATCGTGCTACCTAGATCATTTGCACCAAAAAGTAAGGCTAGCTGCCCAATGTGGCTTCCTTGCGTGACCCACGAACTTTGGATGTTTTTAATGTTATCAAGATAAAGCCTTGAGCAAGCTAAAAGCCTTAAGTAGCGATTAGAGCTTGCTTTTTGTATATTTGGGAGCTCTTTTTGTAATGGCGTATTTAGCGGCTGAAAACTCCAAAGGATAAACGCCCTAAAGCCATTTGTCTCATCTTGTAAATCGCGCACCCTGCGCCAATGCTCAATTATATCTTCATCATTATCCACACTGCCAAACATCATCGTCGCTGTGGATTTTATATCAAGCTTATGCGCACATCTATGCACTTCTATCCACTCATCAGAATCTAGCTTTTTAGGTGCGATAATATCTCGCACTCTATCGCTTAAGATCTCAGCCCCAGCGCCCGGAATCGAGCTTAAGCCTGCGTTTTTAAGCTGTATTAACACTTCATTTATGCTTAAATGTGAGACTTTAGCGATGTAGTTAATTTCAATGGCTGAGAATCCGTGGATTGTGATTTGTGGGTATTTTTTGGCGATGTGGCTTACTAAATCTTCATAATAATCAATTTTTAGCTTTGGATGCACGCCACCTTGAAATAGAATCTGTGTGCCACCAATTTCTAGCAATTCTTCAATTTTCCTATCAATCTCATCAAAGCTTAGAATGTATTGCCCATCTTCACCAAGCTTGCGCTTAAAGGCACAGAATTTGCAATCCACCCAGCAAATATTTGTGTAATTGATATTTCTATCGACAACAAATGTCGTGATTTTTTCAGGATGAAGTTTGGATTTTACCTCGTTCGCCATTTTGCCAAGCTCTAGCAAAGAGGCGTTTTTCATTAAGTCTGCAATCTCTGCATCGCTATATCTTTTCATATTTTCTCCTAGAATCTAGTCCCCATTGAGAATTCAAAGCTTGATGTGTAATCTGAACTTCTTTCATTAAATCGCTTAAATGGGAATATAAGCACAATAGGACCAATTGGCGATACCCATTCTACTGCTAACCCTATAGCCGCGCGCCATTCTAAATCGTGAGTCGCACCCAAGATCCCATAATTCTTAAAATCTGCTTGTCGGCTTCCTTTTGTCGATGTAGCAAAGCTTAAGAATCCATAATCAAAAAAGAGTGCCAAACGCATCTTAGCAGCCTCTAAGAGTCCATAGCTTAACTCCACAGAGTTAGTAAACATTCCATCGCCGCCAATCCATAGCCCATATTCATCATAAGGCGTTACAGAGCCAGATCTAAAGCCTCTAATTGTCGTTACACCACCCATATAGAATGTCTGATTGAGCGGTAAAAAATCCTCGCTACTATATCTAAAAAGAAATCCTCCTTGCACTTTATAGCGCGTGATTAAGTCGATTCCTATGAGATTGCGTAAGTGATAATAAAGCCCAAGCTTTGCATAAGCCTTGACATTGCGCACATCTCCGCCAATTCCAGCAAACTGCGCATATGCTGAAGCGATGACACCATTTTTAGGGAAGTAGTAGTCATCTGTGTTATCAAAGCTAATGCTCGGTGTCAATGAAGAAGTGATAGGCAGATAATGGCTTTTACTCCAGAGTCCATATACTGGGCTTCCGCTATTGATATTACTATCTGTGAAGCTTTCACTCGTTGAAGCGTAATATCTTTGATAAATTGAACTTACAAAGTCATAAGTCTTAACGATATTTATATCATAGCCAAGAGATACGCGCAATGTCGGTAAAAGCAACCGCCCAGCGCTTAAGCTAAAGCCTCCGCTTTGTTCTGTGTATTGATAGTTGATATAATAATTCCCATAGATGCTAGCAGAAGTTGAGAATTTAGAATCAAAGACCCTAGGATTAGAAAGTGAGATATTTCCAGAGAATTGGCGTCCGTTATATTCCCTTGTGTAGCCATAATATGTATATGTGTAGGTTTTCCCTGTGCCTGTTGAGATATTGGCATAAATGCTTCCGGTTTGCCCTGTGCCAAAGAGATTGCGCTCAGTTATTGAACCATTGATCATAAGTCCGCCATAGCTCCCATAGCCAAGCCCAAATTGAAGCTGTCCTGTGCGCCCTTCTTTAACCGTGATGAGTAAATCCATAGAATCCTCACTCACTCGTCTTTCATCGATTTTAATATCATCAAAAAACCCAAGCCTACGCAAAGCATTTTGAGATTCTGCTAGCTTTGTAAGACTATATAAATCTCCGGGGGCTAGTAGAATCTCGCGGCGAATGATTCTATCACCTGTGCGATTATTTCCAGAGATAAGCACATCACTGATATAAACCTTATTCCCAGCTTGGATATGATAAAGCACTTTAACCTTGCCATTTGCCTCATCTTTATCTAAATCCGGGCGCACTTGCGCGAATGCATAGCCTTTATCAGCGACTAGCCGTTTTAGGGTTTGTGCGTCAGCACGAAGATTTTCGATGTTAAATACAGCGTCTTTTTTGACACTAAGAGCCTTTTGTAGTTCTTCTATTGGGATAATGTCATCTTTATCAATGTTTATTTCTATGTCGCTTACAGAATATTGAATGCCCTCTTTGATGCGATAGTGTAGAGTCGCGCTTAAATTGTTAAAGTTCGCACTCAAAAAAGGCGCAGACACAAAAGCATCTAAAAATCCGTGGCGCATATAGACATCTTGGATTCTAAGGCTATCATATTCTAGCTCTTGAAGGTGAAGCTTTCCATCATTAAGCCCCCACATCCAGCCCATAAAATCGCGCTCCTTATTCGCGCTTAAAGATTCTAGGACGGATGGTTTAAGCTTACTTCTGCCTTCATAAAATGCCTTACGGATGATAATGCTATCTCCGCGATTGACGTTAAAAGTAATTGCATACGCACCTTCGCTGACTTTTTGCAAATCTTCTTCTATAACTGATCCATAATAGCCTTGATATTCTAAAATGGCTTTAAGCATATTTTTGGCATTCTCGATTTTTTGCTCATCGAAGGTTTCGCCTTTTTTGATTCCCATTTGTGTGTAGATGGTTTGCTTCTCTTGGTCGCTTCCATAGCCTTTAATCTCAATGCTTGCAACCCGTGGTTTTTCTACGAAGTAAAATCTTAATGCACCTTTATCATCAAAAGTTACAGAAATATCCCTAAAATAGCCCTGATCATTAAAGGCAATGACTGCAGAATCTATTTGTGCTTCATCGAATGTATCGCCGGGCTTGATTTTAGAGATTTCATTGGCAAGCACATCTGATAGTGATTGTAAGCCTATGTAGGTAATTGATGCAATTTGTTTGGCATAAAGGTGGGTTTGTATCAAAATAAAAAATATAAAATAAAGAATAATGTGTTTTTTCAAAAATACCCTTGATAACTTGATTAAAAGCAAAATTATACAAATCAAATATAACAATTTAGCTTAAACCTCTAAAATTCTCATAAATACAAAAATTGTTGTGCATCCAAATTGGAGGCTTGGATAAGCAATATTTATGGGAATTATTATTTATTGTATAGCAATGGGCTTGTGTTTGTGGATAAGGGGAGGGGGTCATAGATTCTAAAAGACATAAAGTATTTTGGCTTTGGATATGTTGCAGAGGTATCATTTATCGCAAGAGAGAATCTGAATAGAATGTGCTTTTAGCTCAGAATCTTGATTGATAGCACTCTGTGGGATTCTTGTAAAAGTCGTAATTGCAGCCTTACAGTTACCTGTTTTATAATATCCCCACGCAAGAGAATCTAAATATGCAATCGAGTTTGGTTCAATATTTAGGGCTTTTTTGACATATTCCATACCTTTTGGGATGTTAATGTCATAATCGATCATCAAATAGCCTAAAAAATTATAAAAAAACGCATCCTGAGCGGTTGGATTTTGATTGTTAGAGATGAGTTCGCGTGAACGTTCTTTTATAGCTTGTTCAAGTTTTTTAGTAGCTTTTATGGCGGTTTGCTTGGTAATATTGGTGTTGTTTCCGATTTCATATACGCCCTGCAGGGCTAGGAATTTTGGATTCTTACTTTCTTTATAGATTTGTTCAGCTTGAATATATGCCTTTTGGTAATCACCCTGTATTACATATAAATCAAGCAGCAATCCTTTATCAAAAGGAAAAGATTGTGCTATGCCTTGTGCTTCTTGGTATTGTTTAAGGGCTACGAGAATACGCATAAGGTTTGTGGCATTTGGTATAGTTGGGTTTTTAATATAAATGCGTTCAAACACATCTCTTGCCATATCAAGGGCATTTAAATCAGAATAGATCTTTAGGCTCTCTTCGCAAAAAATATTGCTACAAGTATATTTTAAGAGATGTTCAGAAAGAAAGCCCAAAGCTTTTTGAGTGTTTTTTTGTGTGATATAAATTAGAATGATTTTTTTTAGTGTATCCTCATCGTGCTCGTTTGCATAAATGCTTTGCAAGAGTGGCATAGCTTTTTTAAAATTTTTCTTGATGAGATATAAATTGCTTAAGACATTGAGCACTTCTTTAGATTTTTCTTGGGCTTTGATTTTTTCTAATACCACTATGGCTTTGTCGATCTCACCTGTTTGTGTATAGCCATCCGCTAGAATCTTATTGATTTGCAAATCATTGGTGTTGTGAGTTATTTGCTCATATAAAAGCGCTAGATTCACACTTGTTTGCAAATCTCCAAGTGCAGCAGCAGATTGTGCAGCAAGTTTAGCATAATAGGGGTCTTTTGTCTCTTCAAAAAGGAGTAAAAAATTATTCCTAGATTCTGCAAAATCATTGCGATAAAGACTATCAAAGCCCATAAGAATAAGCTTATCTTCATTGATTCCTGCATATATTATGCCAATACAACTCGCAAGCCATAGTATTTTTTTTATCACAATTTACTCCTTTAGATTTTTAGATTCTATGCTTACTTTAACGCCCGGACATAAGTCTAGCAACTCTTGAAGCTCATTTTTAGACTTATGCTTAAAACCCTCCCAAAATGGAAAACTCACGCATTGTTTCGGGCGCACATCATATATCGCGCATTTTTTACTATCATCGTCAAAAAACACGCAAGCCATTCCGCTAGGATGAGGCTTTTCAATAATTGAAAATCGGTAATTGACTTTCTTTAAATATTTTAGCGCAAAATCCTCAAATGAGATTTTTAAAAATGCACTAATTTGGCGCATTTCTTGAAGTGTTACGAAAATATACCCGCTCTCACCAACACAACATCTTCCGTTACAATCCTCACAAGAGCGTGCATTAAATGAAAAGCAAAAGTCATTTGTCATTGCTGTATTTTAGGTAGAATCTTATCAAGCAAGCCTTGTGTATCAAGTTTTAACATTTTCTCTACATCAGCTATACTTCCGTGTGGGACAAACCTAGATTCCAGCTCTAAACTCCAGTATGGCTTAAAAATATTATTTTCACTCATTATTTCACTAATCGCGCTTCCAACGCCACCATTTTTATAACTATCGCTAAAAATAAAAATTTTTGAGTGATTCTCTAGAATCTTTATTAGATTTTTAGGTATTGGCTTAACGAAGCGCAAATCAAGCAATGTTGGATTAAACTTAAGTTTTTCTAGTTCTTTGCATACCAAATACGCTCTGCCTACGCCATTTCCATAGCCAATAAGCAAAATCTCACTTCCTTGTTTGAGAATCTCGCACTCTTCAAGCACAAAATCTCGTGCTTCAAAAATCCCTTCATCTAGCACAAAGCTACCTCTAGGATAGCGATACGCACAAGGAGAGTCTTTAAAACTATGTGCAAATATAATAGCTTTTTGTAAGGTAGCATTATCACGTGGTGCAAAAATTGTGAAATTTGGAATAATGCGTAAATATGCAATATCAAAAAGTCCTTGATGCGTCTCACCATCTTCGCCCACAATCCCAGCTCGATCAATGCTAAAGCGCACAGGAAGATTCATAATGCCTACATCGTGAATGATTTGATCAAAGCTACGTTGCAAAAATGTCGAGTAAATGCTTACAAATGGGATAAACCCTTCTTTAGCAAGGACAGCCATAGATGTAACGGCGTGTTGCTCGGCAATCCCTACATCCCAGAATCTATTTGGATAATTATCAATGAGTTTGCCAAGCCCGACTCCACCGGGCATTGCTGCGGTAATACCAACGATTTTTTCATCATCTTGGGCTAGCTTAAAGAGCATATCAGCATAAATTTCTGTGGGATTTGGTTTTGTTTTTAGCTTTTTAAGCGGGATTCCAGTTTGCAAATCAAAAGGAGCGACACCGTGCCATTTCTCATAAGGACCTTCAGCAATTTTATAGCCTTTGCCTTTGATGGTTTGGGCGTGAATGATAACGGGCTTTTTGAGATCTTTTGCGCGTTTAAGGCACAAGATGAGCTCTTTGAGATTGTGTCCATCAATTGGTCCGATGTAATCAAGCCCCATTTCTTCAAACAAGATTCCAGGCGTGATAAGTTTCATAGATTCTTCAAATTTTTTGGCGAGATAAGTCGCAGAATCAGGCATTTTCTCTAGAATCTTTTTCGTGGTTGTGCGCATATTTTGGTATAGCGGATGGGCTGTGATTTGAGAGAGATATTTGCTAATTGCACCAATTGGCTTTGCGATACTCATTTCATTATCATTAAGGATGATAATCATAGGATATTTTCTATCTCCTAACTCATTTAGCGCTTCATACGCAAGCCCCGCACTCATACTACCATCACCTATAAGCACAAGTGGGGTGGTGTTCTTGTTTTTTAATGTTTTTGCCTTTGCTGTGCCAACTCCTAGCGAGATAGAAGTTGAGCTATGCCCAGCGATGAAATAATCGCATTCTGATTCATTTGGATTACAAAATCCACTTATGCCATTAAGTTGCCTTAAGCTTGAGAAATCATCCCATCTGCCTGTGAGAAGTTTATGCGCGTAAGCTTGATGTGAGACATCAAAGATAAAAGGATTTTCCTTGCAATCAAACACATAATGCATCGCTACAATAATTTCCACTGCGCCTAAAGTCGAGCTTAAATGTCCGCCATTTGTGCTTACGACTTCTAGAATCCTTGATCTAATCTGTGCGCAAAGATTCTCTAGCTCTTCTTTTGTGTATTGTGAAATGTGCTGATGTGCTAGATCATTCATTAAGAATCCCTCATATTATCTAGCACACTTTGCTTAAGTGCCTTATAGCGTCCTGAGATGCTCCCATCGATGATTCCACCACTATTTGAGATGACAATTCCGCCTCTTTTTATGGCGTTATCTGCTTGTATTTTGATTTTAGGGTAATCTTTAAGGGCATTATTGAGTTCTGGATAATCAAGATTATTGACCTTGATATGCACATCTGTTGCATCAGATATTGAGCCTAATAGTTCTTTAGCCAGTGCGATAGCGATAGCAGCGCTGTCTTTTTCTACTTCTTTGATGATGACTTCTTGAGCGATATCAACAGCAATTGCGCTTAGTTCTTTTTCTAATTCTTGGAAGTGCTTTTGAGAATCTTGCATCATCTTATCAAGGGCAATAAGCGCATCAACTAGGGCGGATTCTCGCGCTTTAAGATCAGATTCTGATTTGGTTTTAAATTTCTCCTCACCATCTTTTAAGCCATCTTTATAGGCATCATTTCTAGCAATGTTAATTTGTTCTTCCATTTCAAGTTGTTGCTTTTCAAATTGGATTTGGAGCTTTGCAAGCGAGCTTGAGAGCTCATCCGTCTTTTGTAAAAGCTTCTCTATGAGTTCTTTTTCAATAGAGGCTTCTTGAATTATATTCTCGCTAGGAGCGGTATTGCTCTCATCTTGTGTAGTAACTTGGGGGGTGTCATTTTCTTCTTTGGAATCCTCGCTTTCATTGGCAATGATTGGGCGAAATTCATATTTTATGACGCGATGTTCTTCAATATGATTTTTGCTAATGAGTTTTTCATTATCAAAGCTATTCAATGACATCCTCCTCTTCGCCAACTTGGATCAATCCTTGTTCTGAAAGATTCTGAACGGCTTCGACAATCTTTCTTTGTGCAGATTCTACATCGCGCATTCTAACAGCACCCAAGAATTGCATTTCCTCGATAAATTGTTCGCTTGCACGGGTAGACATTTGATCGAGGAATTTTTGCTTGAGTGAGTCATTTGCAGCTTTGAGTGCCATAGTGAGGTCTTTTTTATCCACGACTTTAAGAATCTCTCTAATCGCATTTTTATCAAGCTTAATAATATCTTCAAAAGTAAACATCATTTCTTTGATTTCATTTGCTAGGCGCTCATCAATTTGTTCGATATATGCAAGCGTGGCTTTGGAAGCCTTTTGTCCAAGGCGGTTAAACATCTCAGCCACAGCGCGAGGACCACCAACTTCAACTTTATAGCTAGTAAGAGATTCTAGCTTGCTTTCAAGCACGGTTGAGACTCTTTTAACGACATTTGGTGAGATATCCCCAAGGTTTGCCATACGAATGGCAATCTCTGCTTTGGTGTTATCATCATTAAAGTGCTCAAGCGTCTCGGCTGCACTACTTGCATCCATATGTGCCAATATAAGTGCGATAGTTTGAGGGTGCTCGTTAATGATAAAATCCGCAAGTTGCTGTGGGCGAATTTTTGTGAGATAAGAGAAGTTTTTGGCAGTTTGCATCGTTTTTACGAGTTTATCTAAGATGCGTTTTGCTTCATCAGGTCCAAGGGCTTTTGTAAGCAAGTCTCTTGCATAATCCAAACCACCACTATTGATATATTGATTAGATTGCAATATAGCATAAAATTCTTCAAGCACCGCCCCACCAATAGCCTTATCCGTGCCTTTAAGCTGCATAATTTGCTTAGAGATCTCGGTAATAGCCCCAATATCGAGGTTTTTAAAAATCTCACTCGTTAAATCCTCACCCACTTGAATGAGCAAAATAGCGATCTTTTCACACATTGAGAGTTCATCATACTGCGCGCGTTGCCTAGGGTTTAATTGCAAAACTCACTCCTCCTTTTAGCTTGATTGTTCCATACCGATTTCATCATAAACGAGCTTTTGGAACAAAGAGGCAATTTCTTCAGGTTTTTCTTGAATAATAGCTCTAATTTTTTCAAGTAATACTTCGTATTTTACTTCGTCCTCGCTAAATCCACCATTAGCACTAAGCTGATCCTCAATGCGTTTGCGCAACTCTCCAAATTTCGAAATCTCTTCATCATCGTCATCATCGTCAATTTCAAATAAAGATTCTACCTTATCATCTTCAGAATCTTGAATCTCGAGCATACGTTCTGCAAATGGCGCAATAACCTTTTTATAGAATATAAAGATAATCACCGCAATCAAGAAATACTTGAGAATCGACATATATTGCGAAAGTAGCTTTGTCGCCTTCTCTGTGAAGGTTTGTGGGGCAGCCTCTCTTTCGGATCTTGAGAAATCCCAATCGGAGACCGTTACAGAATCTCCACGTTCTGCATCAAAGCCAATGGCATCTTTGACAAGTTTTTCAAGTTTGTCAAGCTCGTTTGCATCTAAAGGGACATACTCTAGCGTTTCTTCGCCATTTTCTTGTTTGACAAGTCTGCGCTCACCATTGACAAGCACAGAAGCAGTAAGTCTTATGGGCTTGCCAATGGAGAATTTTGTTTTAATTGTCTCATTGCCAATCTCGTTATTAACGATTGTTTCAGTCTCCTGCTTGAAAGTATTGCTATTTTCAGAATCTAGATTCTGCACAGGTCCGACATTGCTCTCTACGCCCGGAATTCCGCCTATTTTTTTCTCTCCTGGTCCGCGCTCAATTTTCTCATAGTCTTTTTGACTACGTGGAAAAACTTGTGAGCCATCAAAGGTTTGCTTTACAGATTCTTGCTGGCTAAAGTCATATTGTAAATGCACAATAGCGACAACCTTATTTGCCCCACCGGCACGCGGTGCAAGAAGCTTGACAATATCATCCGCCTTGCGCTGTTCTTCTTTATGCACAAAGGCATATTGTTGCTTTAAGATTTCATTGACTCCGTTAAGATCATCATCCTCGCCAAGAGGGATTCCATTACCATCAACAATTTTGACATTCTCAGGGGTAAGTTTTGGAATGGCGGCGGATACGAGGTTTTTAATCCCTGTGATTTGGAAGTGCGAGAGAGAGCTGCCCGGTCTTAATTGCACCATTATTGCAGCAGTTGGTGGTGTTGCTGTGGAGACAAAAAGACTTTCTTTTGGCGAGGCGATCTGCACATTTGCCTTTAAGATTGGTTCTAGTGCCTCAATCGTTCTTGTCAGCTCGCCTTCAGTTGCGCGCAAAAATTTAACTTGCTGAGTAAAGTCTGTCTCGGCTATGTTGTTGGTATCAAAAATCTCAAATCCTACTTTTGAGGTTTTAGGAATGCCTTGTGCGGCAAGGGCTATGCGCTCCTCAGCGACCTTGTGAGTGGGGATCTCTATGACATCATCTCGGGGGATTTTATAAGGGATTTGATTATCTTTGAGGTATTGTAAAATCAGTGCGCTATCGCTAGAATCTAACCTTTCAAATAAAACCGCATATGAGTTTTCAGCCTTTTTGTTCGCAAATACAATCAAAAACACAAAAAATGCCACTAAAATAACGATTGTTATCCCAATGACAATGCGTTGCGTTTTATTGAGTTTATCATAGATTTTTGTGATATGTTCAGCCAATGTCCTTAAATCCACTCTCTAACCCTATCCAATCAGACTTTCTAAAAGTCGTAAGACTTTGATATTTTGTGTATTTGTGCCTATTGTGATGCGCATAGCATTCATTCCATAGGACTTAAGATTACGCACAATGACTCCCTTTTGAAGCAATGCTTCACAAAGCGTGCTAGAATCTTGCTTCTCATCAAATAAAAAAGTGATAAAATTTGTATAAGAAGGAATAAAATCAATATTTTTAGATTCTGCGAAGTGTTCAAAAAGCACCATTTCTTGAAAGTTATGAGATATGGTCATTTTTACAAAATCCTCATCTTCTAAAGCCTTGAGGGCTGCTATAAGACTTAAGGTGCTGATATTAAATGGCGGGCGGATTTTATGAAGAGTGCTAATAATCTCTTTGGAGGCAATTCCATAACCTATGCGCATCCCACCAAGCCCATAGGCTTTAGAAAAAGTGCCAAGATATAAAGCATTTGAAAAGCGTGAGATAAGCTCCTTTGGGGCTATTGCTTTATTTTTATCTTTATATGTGGCAAATTCCTGATACGCGCCATCAATGACGACAAGTGTGTTTTTATCTACATCAGAGATAAAATCAAAAACTTCGCTAGAATCTAAACATTCCCCCAAAGGATTATTGGGCACACATAAAAATACCACATCTGGTTTGTATTCTGCGTAATACTGCTTAAATTCTGCGATGCTGTGCGTGGGGCTTTTGGTTTTTATGATTTGTGCGCCGACATGTTTTGCATAAATTTCATACATAGCAAAAGTAGTGCCAGCCATAAGGATTTTACTTGCTTCATTAGCCTTAGCACCTAAGCAGAATTCAATAATCTGATCGCTTCCAGATCCGATGATAAAATTTTCTACACCAAGATGAAATTTCTTTGCAAGTGCGCTTTTAAGCTCAATCATAGAATCATCAGGATAAAGACTCGCTTTATGGGCGTTTTGCTGTATGGCTTGGATGACTTTTTTAGATGTGCCATAAGGATTCTCATTGCTCGCGAGCTTGATGATTTTATCCTCTATTATGCCAAATCGCCTTACAACTTCTTCTATAGGCTTTCCAGCTTCGTAGTTAGCAATCTTATCCAACTTCTTGTTGAACTTCATTGTATTCCTTCAAAACTAAAATTATATTGACATTATCATTAACGATAATTTAAATACATCAAAACTAATAGCATTCAAACACCAAATCCGCTACGACGCCCATTTGAGTTTGTTTATCAAGTGGTAATCCGCTAGAGAGTGCTAAATCTCCTTGATTCTCTATAATGCTAACACTCATAAGATCTCTTCGTTGGGAGATATCGAGGTTATGATTTTGCCTAAAGGCGATACTAGCGATAATGCATTTTTGTTTAAGAGATTTTTCATAATGGCTTTTTATTTCATTTGCTTGGAGGAGAATGGAATCTTGAGATTCTTCTAGGATTTGGTCGTATTGCTCTCTTTTTATAATTGGGCGTAATGATGAAGCCCAAAGGGAGACCCAATTGTTTTTAGAGATTATTTGTTGGAGATTTTTTAGTAGGGTGTTATATTTTTGGATCGCTTCTTGCTTTATCTCGCAGTGGATTCCACCAGTGATTTCATAGCCTTTTTGGGTTTTTTGCCCATCTTTGTAGGCAAAAGCTGGAGCAAGATTAAAACTGCCTTTTTGGCATAATTCATCTTTACTTGCTTCATCAAGGATATTTTTAAAAATATGCTCTATTTGGGTTTTCTCAGAATCTAAAAGTGAATGACGTGTATTTAAGAGATCTGAAGTATTGAGGTGGATTTCACTCGTGAAATGCGTGTAAGAAATGGGCTTTTCAAACAAGATGGCTTGAGAGATTTTCATTCTTGATTGTGCAGTTTTATCTTGGAGTAAAAAATACATAAAAAGCATTCCCGCGATGAATAATCCTAACACCATTAGACAAATCAGAGTATTTTTTAAGCTATTCATAAGAATCCTTTATTAATATTGAGATAATGCCTTAATCAAAGGCTTTAAATATTTGAAATAATCTGGAATCCCCTATTATGCCTAATTGTGCGGACATCCACATTCGGAGAAAATCAAAAAATTATAGCTTTAAAAATATTATTTTTTGCTTATAGAAAATTGATTTTATTTGGCATTTTTTGTAAAATTTTAACGATAATTATGAGGTAATACACTAGATTTTGGTTTAGATTTATTTGCTTGAATTTTTAATCAAAATATATTTCATTTTTATCGAAATATGCTAATATACTCAAGCTAAAATCGACACCTAAACTAAGGACGCAACCAAATGAGAGTAAAAATGAAAGCAAAAAAGAAGCAAATTCCTGCAAGATATCTTAGAAGCATATTTAAGACCTTTCCTAATATTAGCGATAGTCAGCTTGCCTTAATAAAGCCAAGCATAGGTTATAAGACATACAAAACCCTAAGCAAGTTCTCTGGGCTCATTAGCCGATCCGTTATTAAAGATTTGGAAAAAGAGACAGATAGCCTTATGGCAATGGCAGCAGAATTAAAAGATGATATGGACTTTGATAATCTCATTGAAGAAACGAAATAATTTAAAGAATCCAAACAGCACAATCTAGAATCTAATGAAAAATATCCCAAATATTCTAACCATTTGTCGTATGTTTTTAGCGGTATTTTTGCTGTTTTTCTTGCTTCATAGCGATTTGATTTTGCCAAGTTGGGTAGATAAAAGCTGGGTGAATTATTTTTCTTGCTTGATTTTTTGTATCGCATCTTTGACGGACTTTTTTGATGGTTATATCGCTAGGAATTATCATCTTAATTCTGTCTTTGGCGAAGTGTTTGATCCACTAGCTGATAAGATGTTAATTCTAAGTGCATTTATCGGGCTTTTATTGATTGGTCGTGCGAATGCTTGGGCTGTGTTTGTTATTTTAAGTAGGGAGTTTTTTATCACGGGATTGCGCGTTGTTGTGGCGAGTTCTGGAAGATCAATTGCTGCAAGCAACCTTGGCAAATACAAAACAGGCACACAAATTGTAGCGATTGCATTTTTATTGGCGGATTTTTTCCGCGGAGGAGAAGTTTTGCTTTGGGTGGCGACATTTATTACACTTTATTCAGGCATTGATTATAGTGTGAAGTATTATAAAAGTATGAAGTAGTTGGCTAAATGGGCTTTATAGAAGCGATTATTGCTTTATGTTTTTTGATTTTTATCCACGAGTTGGGGCATTTTCTTGCTGCAAAGGCTTGTGGTGTTCATATCGAGGCTTTTAGCATAGGTTTTGGACCTGCGATATTTGCTAAAACTTTTAATAACACGCGTTATATTCTAGCTTTAATCCCGCTTGGCGGATATGTAAAACTTAAGGGGCAAAATGATTTAAACCCTTTACATAAAGATAATTCTAGTGATAGCTATAGCACAAAAAAAACCTACCAAAAGATTATTATTTTATCTGCTGGTGTGGCGTTTAATTTTATTTTGGCATTTTTGTTGTATGTGGTTGTTGGGATTATGGGAATCAAGGCGCTTTTGCCAATTGTTGGTGATGTATCAGTAAATAGCGCGGCATTTGAGGCTGGAATCTTAAAAAATGATAAAATCTTAGTCATCAATGATAGACAAATTCATAGCTGGAGCGATCTAAATGAAGCCGTGCTAAAATCTGGCGATAAGCTAAATTTGCTTATACAGCGAGGAGATGAAACCCTGCAAATTCGTGCAGTCCCAAAAATATCCAATAGCAAAAATATTTTTGGCGAAGATATCAAGCGCCCAATGCTTGGAATCACTGCGAGCAATGAAGTAGGGGTTGTGCATTACAAGAATCTTGAGCTTTTAAAATACGCAATTAACAAGACTCTAAATGATGCAAGCCTTATTTTTCAAAGCATACAAAAGCTTATTTTAGGCGTTATTCCAATTGATCAGCTAGGAGGCGTTATTGGGATTGTAAGCGTGATGGCGGATTTAGCACCTAGCGGAATTTCTGCATTTTTGCTTCTTGTGGCATTGATCTCTGTAAATTTGGGCGTGCTAAATCTTTTGCCAATCCCTGTGCTTGATGGTGGACAGATGATGTTTTGTCTATATGAAGGCATTACAAAAAGACCAATTAGCCAAAAAGCTTTATATGTTTTAAGTATGCTTGGCTGGGCGATTTTAATCGCTTTAATGCTGCTTGGAATCTATAATGACATCATTAGGCTAATGAAATGAATCCAATTAGTGTAAGCGCGATAAATGCACAGCTTAAAGCGCTCATTGATGCGACTTTTGTCTCTGTGGCGATTGAAGGTGAGATAAGCAATTACACAGCACATTCTATCGGGCATATCTATTTTAGCCTTAAAGATGAAGAGAGCAGTATTAAATGTGTGATGTTTAAAGGCAATACTAAATCATTAAAATTTGAGCTTCAAAACGGACAAAAGGTTGTCGTTTATGGCAGTGTTGGCGTGTATCAAAAGGGTGGATATTATCAGATAGTTTGTACACGCATTGTGCCAAGCGGAGAAGGAGAACTCGCACTTGCGTATGAGCAGCTAAAATCTAAACTAGAATCTAAAGGATACTTTGCTAATAAAAAGCCAATTCCACCCTTTCCTAAAAGAATTGCTTTGCTAACTTCATCAAGTGGGGCTGCACTTCAAGATATGCTACGCGTGGCAAGCTCAAGGTGGAATCTTATAAGATTTGTCGTGATTGACACACTTGTGCAAGGCGTCGATGCAAGTGTGAATATCGCTAAAAATATCGCTTATGCAGATAGTTTTTTTGGCACAAAAGATGCGTTTGATATTATCATTCTTGCGCGAGGTGGCGGAAGCAAAGAGGATTTATGGGCATTTAATGAAGAAATTGTAGCAGATGCGATTTTTAGCGCAAAAACGCCAATAATCTCAGCCATAGGACACGAGATAGACTTTGTGATTAGTGATTTTGTAGCGGATTTGCGCGCGCCTACGCCTTCGGCTTGTATGGAGATGATTTTGCCAGATTCTAAGGAGTGGCTTTTAAGGCTTGGAGAGATTGCTGATAGTTTTGATAGCTTAATGTCTGCGATGTTATCATACAAGCAACAACTACTGCAAGATTTACAAAAGTTCTATGCCAATGTAAGCTATGAAAGCAAAATCCAAAATATGACAAAAAATCTCCAAGAGCAAAGTGCGCTTTTACAAATGGCTATGCATAATCTTTTAGAGAAAAAAAGCCAAGAGATACAGCCAGCTTTATTTCATACACATTTTGGATTCTACCTAGAATCTAAAAGGCTAAAGTTAGAATCTCTATCCAAGCAATTGTGTGTTTTAAATCCAAAATCTAAGATTCTAAATGGCTATGCACAAGTCTCTAAGGATAATAAAATTGCTCGCTTGGCAGATTTAAAGAGCGGGGATTGTTTTGAACTTTGTGATGGAGAGATCACTTTAAATGCAGAAGTTAAGAGGATTTTTAATCTTTTTAAGTTGTAATTTTGTTTGTGGTTAAAATCTTAGATCATTTAAAACTACATTTTACTACATCACTTGGCATTCTAGCGGTTTGTAATAATTTCTGGATAAAGGTCATGGTTCATTAAGCGATATTGTGCCATTTTTTTGAATTGAGTATTTTTGCCATAATTAACATAAGGATCAATGCTTAATCCTCCACGAGGCAAGAATTTCCCACACTTCCAAATAAAATGGCTTAAGCAAGGCAATCAAATCATTTGCGATGATATTAATGCAGTCCTCGTGAAAAGCCCCGTGATTACGGAAACTAAAAAGATAGAGTTTAAGCGATTTGGACTCTACTATGAGTTTATGCGGGATATAGCTCAAATAAATGCTTGCAAAATCAGGTTGTCCTGTAATAGGACAAAGTGAGGTAAATTCTGGGCAGTTAAATTTAATAAAGTAGTGCTTGTTTGGGTGAGGATTTGGGACAGATTCTAGAGATTCCGGATTGTAATCAAAATGATAAAATGTTTTTTGCCCGAGAGATTTTAATTTGGACATTCAATGCTCCTTAAATTTTAATACTTTAATGTAATTTTATCAAAAAGTTTATGTTAAGAAAAATAATTTAGTTATAATGCCAAAAATTTCATTAAGGATGGATAATGAGAATCTTACTTCTTGGAGCAGGATATGCAAATATCTCGCTGCTAAAATCCCTTCCACTTTTACAAGACGCGCAAATCACGCTTATTAGCAACAATCCTTATCATTATGTAAGTGTCTTATTACACGAGGTTGCCTCTGGTGTGCGAAGTAGAGATGTGCTCTATGATATAAAGGCAATGCTTGACAAACAGATTGAGTTTATTGAAGATGAGGTTATAGAAATTAAGCAGGATAAGGTGTTATGCCAAAAAAGCGAGTATGCGTATGATATTTTAGTTATTGGGCTTGGCTTTAGTAGTGATACATTCGGGATTAAGGGTATTAAAGAGCATACATATCCACTTGTAAGCTATAAAGATGGACTTTTTATTTATGAAATGATACATAAAAATTTGCAAACATATATTCACACAAATGACGCAAGTTATCTTAATATAGCTGTATGTGGGGGCGGATTTAGTGGAGCTGAGTTGGTATCCTCACTAGCTGAGGAATTACCTAAAATATGCACCCAAAACCACATAGATCCAAAAATGCTCAATATTTATTGCATTGAGGCATTGTCAAATATTTTGCCAATGTTTCCTAATGAGCTTGTAGATTCTGGAAGTGCATATATTAAAAAACTTGGTGTGCAAATCCTCACAAATAGTAAAATTATAGAGTGTAAAAAAGGTGAAATTATTATTCAAAGGGACAACAACATAGAATCTATTTTTGCCAAGACTATTATTTGGACGGCAGGTATAAAGGGTAATGAAGTCATTGCAAATTCTAAATTTTTTGTTTCTAAAAAATCAAGAATTGAGGTTGATAATTTTTTGCACCCAAAAAATCAAAATACATCTATGGGCAATATTTATGTTGTCGGTGATTGTAGTGCTGTTTTAGACCCAAAGACACAGAAATTTTTCCCACCCACAGCTCAGATTGCATTAAGACAAGGCGAATATCTTGCTAGGGCGTTAAAAGCCAGAGTTAATAAGGAGAATTTTACGCAAGAATTTAGCTTTGAATCACTCGGGGTATTTTGTGCATTAGGGCGGAGATATGCAGTTGGAATGACTAGAAAAAGGCTTTTACAGGGTAGGGCGGCATTATGGATTAGCAAGATAATTAAAATGAAATGGTGGTATAAAATAGGTGGAATAATGCTTGCATTGCGCAGAATCTAGGCTGATTGCTCAAGGGTTTTAGGGTGTTTGATTGCTTATAAATTTACTTTTTAATGCTAATATATTAAGCATATCATTTGAAGTAAGGAGAATGCAATGAAAGAGACATTAGATGTTTTAAAGCGTTTGCAGGCTGATAGTATTGTTTTATATATGAAAGTGCATAACTATCATTGGAATATTAAAGGAATGGACTTTCCTCAGGCTCACAAGGCACTAGAAGAGATCTATGATAATTTTGCAGATATGTTTGATGATTTAGCAGAAAGGATCATACAGCTCGGTGGCACACCTATAGTGACTTTGGCAGAAGCGTTAAAAATAAGTAAGGTTGAGGAAGAGACAAAGACAACTTTTTATTCAGAAGAAGTATTAAAAGAAGTGTTAAAAATCTATGAAAATCTTCATAAGGATTTTAGGAATTTAGCGAGTGTAGCGGATAAGAATGATGATAGAGTAACGGCTGCTTATTGTGACGAGAAGCTTGCTGAACTTGAAAAATCAATTTGGATGCTTAATGCACAGCTTGCTTAAATGGCAAATGGAGGGATGCTAAAATAGGGTCAAGTTAAACCTTGGCTTTTAAGGTTAAAGAATGATACGCATTTTGCGCACGACAGAAAGTAGTTTTGCACAGGATTTTGACCAGATTTTATCGCGCGCTAAGCAAGATATACGAGGCGTATCCCAAAAGGTTAGTGGGCTTTTAGACGAGATTAGAAGCGATGGAGGAGATGCTATAATTAGGCATATTGAGCTTTTTGATGGCTGGAAGGCGCGTGATTTTAGTGAGGTGCGCATTACAGAATCTGAGTGTAAAAAAGCATATGAGAATCTAAAACCTGTAGAATCTAAAGCTCTAAACATTGCTTATGAGAGAATCTACTCTTTCCATCAAAAGCAAAAATCACAAACTTGGCTTGACATTGAGGAGAATCATAGCATTCTAGGGCAGAGATATACGCCAATTGAGCGCGCAGGACTTTATATCCCCGGAGGAAAGGCAGCTTATCCAAGCTCGCTTTTAATGAATGCAATTCCAGCACTTGTGGCTGGAGTGGAAAGCATTGTGGTTTGCACGCCAAGCCCAAATAACCAAACAAATAATCTTTTATTGGCAGCATTACATTTATGTGGGATTAGCGAGATTTATAAGGTTGGTGGGGCAAGTGCGATTGGGCTTATGGCGTATGGAATCAAAGATGTGCCAAGGGTTGATTTTATAAGTGGTCCGGGAAATATCTTTGTCGCCACAGCTAAAAAGCTTGTGTTTGGCGATGTGGGAATTGATATGATTGCCGGACCAAGCGAGATTGCGATTATCGCGGATGAAAGGGCAAACACAGAATATATCGCTTATGATTTGCTCTCACAAGCCGAACACGATGAGATGGCAAGCTCATTTTTATTTATTACAAATGAGAATTTGGCTATAAATATAGCACAAAAAATCGACCAGATTCTACCCACACTTCCGCGCTTTGCGATTGCTAGCCAAAGCATAAATAATCGAGGTGCGATAATTGTGTGTGAGAGTCTAACGCAATGTATCGAGCTTTCAAACCAGCTTGCCCCTGAGCATTTAGAGATTCTCACTCAAAATCCATTTGAGATTCTGTCTCAAATTAAGCACGCGGGTGCTATCTTTTTAGGAGAAAATACACCAGAGCCAATTGGCGATTATTTAGCCGGACCAAATCATACTTTGCCAACAGGTGGAAGTGCGCGCTTCTTCTCTCCGCTTGGTGTTGAGAATTTTATGAAGCGCTCCTCAATTATTAGCTTTTCAAAGCAAGCTATAAATACTTTAGGGCAGGATTGTGCACTTTTGGCGCATTTGGAGAATCTTGATGCACATAAAGAGGCTATTTTGGCGCGCTTGAAAATCAATCTCAAATAAAGACAAAGCAATGCGGGAAGATTTTAGCAACCTTGAAGTTTTGCAAGGCAATCCAATCCAAAAGTGGATAGAAGTAATGCAAAATGCTTCACCGACTTTAGTTGCACAAGAGTTAGAGCGATTACTTGAATTGCTAGCGGCTTTTGAGCTGGCATTTGAAGAGGGTGGGGCAGATTTAAGAAAATTTATCCACACACATCAGGATTCTATAAAAACCCAAAAACAAAATATAGCAATTGAATCAATGGCAAAAATTTTAAGTGAAAATGAATAAAGTTTTTGTATTTCTCGCAAGTATTGTTATATTTTTAAGAGCAGCAAGCCCAATTTGGGATGTTTCACGAAATATGGCATTGCAAAAAGACGAGATTTATCAGACGACTTTTTCATATTTAGGGATGTCAAAGCAGCTTTACTTGTATTGGACTTTATATAAAAACTATGGGCTTGTAGTGCATTTAAATTACGATAAGTTTCCTTATCAGTTTATTCTTTATGCAGATTATAAGCGAAAAAGTTTTAAGATTCCACTATCATATGGAGATGATATTGATAAGGATGCATATTTGATGTTAGATTTCAAAGAATATGATGAAAAAAACAAAAAAGCAAAATTATGGCTTGGTATAATGCTTCCAAAAAAATCGCAAAGCAATTAGGGAAATAAATATGCTAGAGCAAATCATAAATCGTTGTAATGAATGGGTATGGGAATTAAAAAGTCAAAATATTGATACAATTTATAGCAGTATAGCTTATGGAAAGATGCTACGCTCAAAACTTATCTTAGCAATTACTCCGCCAGAATCCTATCCAAATCTTAAACAAAAAATCATCGATTTATGTGCGATTATCGAGCTTATACAATGTGCTTCTTTACTTCACGATGATGTGATTGATAACTCTTTAATGCGACGAGGCAAAGAAAGCATAAATGCAGCTTTTGGTGATAAAAATGCTATAATGCTAGGCGATGTGCTTTATTCAAGTGCATATGTCAAGCTTTGTGAGTTTGATAAGAAAATTGCCCAAAGTATTGCAGGTGCAGTAAGTCATCTTGCGCGCGGAGAGATCGATGATGTGCTTTATTCAGGGGAATTTCAGCCAAATATTGAAGTGTATTATCAGATTCTAAGGGATAAAACTGCAGCCCTAATTCGCGCTTCTGCAGAATCTGCAGCGATTTTAGGCGGACTTGATAGTGAGAAATACGCGCGATATGGAGAGAATCTAGGCATTGCCTTTCAAATCGTTGATGATATTTTAGATATAACTCAAGATGAGAAAACTTTAGGTAAGCCAAGTATGGGTGATTTACGCGAGGGTAAAAGCACACTTGCATATATTTTGCTCTATTATAAATTGCCAGAATCTAAAAGAAAAGATTTTCTTAGTGCCTTCAAAAAGACAGATTCTAGTGGCATAGAGTGGATAAAAAGTGCATTTGCGGAGCATAGAATCATTCAGGAATGCCAAAACATCGCTAAAAATTTTATAAAGGAAGCACTTTTGTCGATTGAGGGAGAGGATAACCAAAAATTGCAAGAAGTTGCACAATCGATGATAAAAAGGAATTTTTAATGGAAGTGCAATATTTGACATTAAGCTTTTCGCATAAAAATACGCCAATCAATGTGCGCGAAAAACTCGCATTAAGTTCTGATAAGATTCCGCCCTTTTTAACGCAACTTAAGCAAAAAATCACAGCTATTGAAGAAGTGCTATTTTTATCAACTTGCAATCGTGTAGAGTTTTATATCATTACTCACGCGCCTAAAGAATGTATAGCAGATGTTTTGGGTTTGTTTGCTAGCGAGCGAGGTGTGCATTTAAGTGAATTAGAAAAATACTGCCAAATCGCCCTAAATCAAGAGGCTGTGCATCATATCTTTAGCGTGGTAAGTAGTCTTGATAGTGCCATAGTTGGAGAGACGCAAATAGTAGGGCAAGTAAAAGAGGCATACAAAAGATGTCTTGAGTTAAGAGTATGCTCGAAGAATATAACAAGAGTAATCCACTTTGCTTTTCGCTGTGCAGCACAAGTAAGAAATCAAACCCAAATTTCAAAAGATTCTGTATCTATCGCTTCTGTGGCGGTGAAAAGTGCCCTTTATCTTATCAATGAGAATCTGGCTAAAAATAAAAACCAGAATCTAGGCAAAAATGCCATTGTAATAGGGCTTGGCGAGATTGGTAGGCTTGTTGTGAAGTATTTGCTAGATTCTGAATTTCATATCACGCTTATTAATCGCGATATGAAAAAAGCACTCGATTTTTCAAAAAATTTTTTAAGAAAACATCAAAAAGCACAAATTGACGTTTTAGAATTTAAAAAACTTCCTAAAATTTTGCATCAATTTAGTTTTCTATTTAGTGCTACTCGCTCAAGTGAGCCTATCATCACACAAGATATGCTTTCTTTGCCTGATAAAATGCCTAGATTTTGGTTTGACCTAGCAGTGCCACGCGATATTCAAGAAGACATTAAGGGTGAGAATCTAAAAATTTTCTGCGTGGATGATCTTAAAAACACAATCCAAGAGAATCTACAAAACAAAAAAATAAAAGCCCATCAAGCTTACGCAATCATCGGTAATACGGTGGGTGAATATTTTAGCTGGCTTGCTGGACTTGATGTCGAGCCTATCATTAAAACTATGCGTCAAAACGCCAAAAACGCTTGTTTACAAGAGCTAAATCGCGCGATTAAAAAAGGCTATCTCCCGCAAGAATGGGAGAAAGAGGTAGGGATTATTTTAAAGAATGCATTTAATGTGTTTTTGCATAATCCCACAATGTTTTTAAGGGAATTATGTGCCAAAGAAGAGGGCGATATAATTATTGAGGCAGTGAAGAGTATTTTTGGCGATGATAATTCAAAGCAATCTTTTGCCAATCATTACAAGTGCGAATATGCCACTACAAAATGAGGAGATGGGGGTGCTACTTTCAAAGATATTCATTCCTACAAGCAAAGAGAATCCAAAAGATGCGATTTTAAAAAGCCATCAATTGCTTATTCGTGCGGGCTATATTCATCAAATTGGAAGCGGGATTTATAACTTTTTACCCCTTGGGAAAATTGTGCTTGATAAAATTATCGCTGTAGTTAAAAGGCGAATGGATGAAGCGAATGCTCAGCAAATTACAATGGGATTTATAACGCCTGCTGAGTTATGGAAAAATTCTGGTAGATATGAAAAATATGGCAAAGAGCTTTTGCGTTTTAAAGATAGGAAAGATAATGAATTCGTGCTTGGTCCAACCCACGAAGAAGTAATAACTGAGCTTGCAAAAGCCTTTATAAAATCCTATAAACAACTCCCGCTTAATCTCTATCAAATCCACCTTAAATTTCGCGATGAAGTGCGCCCGCGCTTTGGACTTATGCGTGCTAGAGAATTTATAATGAAAGACGCGTATAGTTTTCATAGTAGCGCGCAAGATTTGGATAGAGAGTTTGAGAATATGCATAAAACCTATTCAAATATTTTAAATGATCTAGGATTGGATTTTAGAGTTGTTGAGGCAGATTCTGGGGCGATTGGCGGAAGCGGAAGTAAAGAATTTATGGTGATTGCTGATTGTGGAGAGGATACTTTAGTGATTTGTGAGAAATGCGACTATGCTGCAAATCTCGAGGCTGCTAAACGTGCTAAAAGAATTCCACCTACGATTCCGCCAAAGGCAAATTTTGGACTTTTCTCTACGCCAAATGTAAAAACCATTGAGGATTTATGCAAGTTTTTTAATGTACATCCCTATTTTACGATGAAAGCAGTTGTGAAAAAAATTATTTTAGATTCTGAAAAAATAGATTTTGGTGTGTTTTTTATAAGGGGTGATGATGTTTTAGATGATACTAAAGCGTTAAATGCGCTTGTGGCAAATGGCTTTAACGCACTTGAGATTCTAGAAGCTAATATTGAAGAAGTTGAAAATCTAGGACTAATTCCGGGTTTTATCGGTGCGTATAGTTTAAGAACTATTATCGGGGAAAGGGCAATTATTTTTGATGAGGATTTGCGCGATGATGGCGATTTGATCTGTGGGGGCAACAGAATAGATTTTCATTTTGTGGGTGTGGATTTAGCGACTTTTGAAGGATTGGTTTATGCGCCTTTGTGCGAGATAAGAGAGAGCGATAAGTGCGCTTGCTGTCAAGGTGAGCTTGCGTTTAAAAAGGGCATTGAAGTTGGGCATATTTTTAAGCTTGGAGAGAAGTATTCTAGCGCACTTGGGGCATCTTTTTTAGATGAAAATGGCAAGATACAAAATCTCATTATGGGCTGTTATGGCATAGGAATCACACGCTTATTGCCTGCGATTTTAGAGCAAAAGGCTGATGAAAAGGGTTGCGTGTGGAGCAAGGCAAGTGCACCTTTTAGTGTGCATATCATTATCTCAAATATCAAAGATAGCACACAATACGATGTAGCAATGGCACTATATCAAGATTTAAAAAAGCACAATATCGAGGCGATATGTGATGATAGAGACTTGCGTTTTGGGGCGAAGATTGCGGATTTTGAGCTTATTGGTGCAATGTATGGTATGATTATTGGCAAAGGATTAGAATCTGGCAAGATTGAGTGCATTAAGCGCGAAGGATTGCAAAAGAAAGAAATTACTCTAGATAAAGCACTAGATTTTATTATAAAGGAAATTAATGCGTATTAGCACACTTTTAATAATTGGCTATGTCGCTCTTGAGATTTTGGGGTTTGGACTTGTAGTAAGTGATTTTGGCTTTTTGATTTTGCTGCTTGAGATTATTTTAAGTGCACTTGCTGGATTTTGGATTCTAGTGCGCACGCAAGAAGGGCTTTTAAATATTTTTAATAATGTCTTTGGGCGGGTTTTGAGCGGATTTAGCATTTTTAAAGCGCTTATTTTTAGCTATATGTATTATATTGGTGCGATATGCTTGATTTTGCCCGGAATCTTTGGTGATATTTTTGGGGCGATTTTGCTTGTTTGTAGTTTTATCATTAAACCTAAAGTATCGCAATCAAGACATTCAGAATCCAAAAATCATCAAGCAAAGGACGAAATTATAGATGTTGAGATTATAGAAGTAACAAAAGAAGAAAAAAAATGAAGCCCCTTATCATCGGCACACGTGGAAGTGCGCTTGCTTTATGGCAAGCAAATTATATTAAAAATCGCCTTCAAAATGAACTAGGCTTATCTTCAGAAATTAAAATTGTAAAAACAAAAGGTGATAAGATTTTAGATGTGCCATTGGCGAAAATCGGTGGCAAGGGGCTTTTTACAAAAGAGCTTGAAGAACTGCTACTTAAAAAAGAGATTGATTTAGCTGTGCATTCACTAAAAGATGTGCCAGTGGATTTTACCCCAAATTTGGGCTTAGCTTGCATTACAAAGCGCGAAGATGTGCGCGATTGCTTTTTAAGCAAGAATTACTCTTCACTAAAAGAACTTCCATTGGGTGCTAGAATTGGCACGACTTCTTTGCGCAGATCAATGCAGCTAAAAGCTATGCGCAAGGATTTCGACACTTTAAGTTTGCGCGGGAATGTGCAAACCAGAATCCAAAGGCTTCAAAATGGTGATTTTGATGCGATTATTTTGGCTTTTGCGGGACTTAAGCGATTGGGGCTAGATTCTACTTGTGCGCGCTATGTTGTGCCAATTGAGATAAAAGAGATGATCCCAGCGATGGGACAGGCTGCACTTGGAATTGAATGCAGGCTTGATGATGAGATTTATGGGATTTTACAGAATCTAGGAGATGAGAAAACTACAGCTTGTGCAAACGCGGAGCGGGAATTCGTGCGGATTTTAGAAGGTGGTTGTCAAGCACCAATTGGTGTGCATTGTGCATTAAAAGATAGTCTAAAAAATAGCCAAAATAAGCTAGATTCTAAAAATGCGCTAAAAGAGGGCAATATTCTAATAAGTGCGATAGTGGGGCTTGCAGATGGAAGTGAGATTTTAAGAGATGAGATAGAGGGGGATTTTAAAGAGAGTTTAGTATTAACAAGAAAATTAGCCCAAAGAATGATTGCAAATGGTGCAAGAGAGATTCTACAAAGATCGCTAGATTTGTTTAAGTAGAATCTGCTAGAATCTTAATTGGATTCTTGTTGTAGATGGGCTTATAGCCTTGCTATAAGATTGATTAACTAGTTCAAAGGTTTTATGATTATAAAGATTTTTGAGGAGACATTGTGCATACTCCTGTGCTTTTAAGCGAAGTTTGTGAGTTGTTTTTAGGCGTGCAAAAGGGCGTGATTATTGATTGCACGCTTGGTTTGGCAGGGCACACAAAAGCACTATTACAAGCAAATCCACACATTCAAGTCATAGGAATTGATAAAGACATTAACGCGATACAGCTTGCTACGCGCAATCTTGAAAATTTGCAAAATAGGGTTAAGATCATTCAAGGTGGCTTTGGAGAGAAAATTCAGCAAGCTATAGATATGGCGTTAGATTCTCGCCAAAGAATTATTGGGATTCTAGCAGATATTGGTGTGAGTTCTTTGCAGCTTGATACTTTGGAACGAGGCTTTAGCTTTAAGAGCCCAAATCTTGATATGAGGATGGATGTAAGCCAGAATCTAGATGCAAGCTATGTGCTTAGCTCTTATAGCGAGTTTGAACTGGAGCGGATTTTTAGAGAATTTGGTGAGATAAAAGAGGCTAAAAAATTAGCGCGCCTAATTAAAAGCAAAAAGGATGGATTTGTGAGTGCGAAAGAATTAAGCGACTTTATAAGCTTGCATCATAAAAATGGTAAAATTCACCCTGCAACGCTTGTATTTCAAGCTTTGCGTATAGAAGTAAATGATGAATTAGGAGAGTTAAAGGGGCTTTTAGATACCATTTCGCGCAATAGCGAGAATCTAAAAGATGTGATTGTGGCGATGATAAGCTTTCATTCGCTTGAAGATAGAATCATAAAGGGCTATTTTAAGCAGTGGAATAGGGGTTGTATTTGTAGTGAAAACGTATATCGCTGTGAGTGCGGAGGCAATAATAATAAGGGTAAGATTCTGACAAAAAAGCCCATCTTACCAAAAATCCAAGAAATTCAAAATAATATGCGCTCAAGAAGTGCTAAATTAAGAGCTTTTCAATTTAAAGTATAAAGGAGAGATAATGCAATCGCGCGTAGATGCACAAGAAAAAGCCAATTTGTGGATAGATATGGATAATGAAGCATTAAAGAAAGGCTTGAGTATACACCATTTAGGCGTTGCTTATGGGATTTTGTGCTTAGTTGTGCTGATTTGTTTGCCAAAGATCTATTTGAACAGTTCTATATATTACTATAGTCGCGATATCAATAAACTTCAAACCCAAAGTGATTTGCTTAAAGAGGAAAATAGGCGCTTGCAAAACGAGCTAGAATCCTTGCGCTATAAACATTTTAATTAAAATCTTACATTTCAAGAATCTTTAAGAATATTTAGGATAAAACGCAAGGCTATATTTTAAATAAGGAAGCATAATGAGCTTAATGATTAATGAAGAATGCATAGCCTGCGATGCTTGTCTTGAAGAATGCCCAAATGGTGCGATTGTGGAGGGCGATCCAATTTATGAGATAAATCCAGATTCTTGCACAGAATGCGTTGGATATTATGATGAGCCAAATTGCGTTAGTGTATGTCCTAAAGATGCAATTGTGCCTGATCCTGATAATGTCGAGACACTTGAAGAGTTAAAGTATAAATTCGAGCATAACACTAGGACAGAGTAGTGGCAAAAATCACAGCTGTAATTGATATTGGCTCAAATTCCGCGAGAATGGCAATTTTTGAGAAAACGAGTCGTTATGGATTCCGCCTTATTTATGAGATAAAATCTAGAGTTAGAATCTCGCAAGGTTGCTATGAAAATGAAGGTTTTCTTCA
The DNA here is from genome assembly GCA_965120395.1 of uncultured Helicobacter sp. Taxonomy (GTDB): domain Bacteria; phylum Campylobacterota; class Campylobacteria; order Campylobacterales; family Helicobacteraceae; genus Helicobacter_B. Next base: position 8,306 of record CBCPND010000002.1, on the reverse strand, counting down.
AGAGATTCCGATGCAAAGAGCAATCTGCGCTTTGATAGATTTTAAAGCGATTGCTAAAAAATATAATGCTAGGAAAATTCTTTGTGTCGCGACATCAGCTGTTCGAGATGCACCAAATAGGGCAGAATTCTTACGCCAAGCAAGAAAACAAAGTGGCATAGATGTTAAAGTTATTGATGGTGCTAAAGAAGCGTGGTATGGCGGGATTGCTTGTGCGAATTTATCGCATAATAAAAATGGCATCACAATTGACATTGGCGGCGGAAGCACAGAATGTGCGATTATCAAGGATGGCAAGGTTTGTGATTTGATCTCTTTAAAGCTTGGAACGATTCGGCTAAAAGAGCTATTTTTTGATCATAATAAAGATCTGGATTTGGCAAAAGACTTTATAAAAGCTGAACTTAAAAAGATTCCTGCAAATTTTAAGCACGAAAATATCTTTGGGATTGGAGGGACGATTCGCGCAATCGCAAAGCTTAACAGCAAACGAGTTCAATATCCCATAAGAACAATTCACGGCTATGAAATTGTCTTTAAAAACTGCAAAAACTTTATCCAAACAATCTATAAGACAAGAGAAGATAAATTAAGCGAGATTGGTGTGCCATTTGATAGGCGCGATAACATTAGAAGTGGGGCATTAATATTTTTTATGCTTTTAGAGCATTTTGGTGCGAAGAAAATTACTGCAAGTGGCGTTGGTGTGCGAGAAGGGGTATTTTTAAGCGATATGTTGCGAGGGCAGAATTTTAGATTCCCAACTGGAATTTATCCTTCGCTTCTCTCACTTAAAGATAGATTCCACATTAATAATAAAAGTGCAAAAAATCTCTCCAAACAAGCTTTGCTTATCTTTGATGCGCTAAAGCCACTGCATAGGCTTAATGAGAAATATAAAACACACCTTAATGTCGCATCGAATTTGTGCGAGATTGGAAGCTTTTTAAATTTTTATGATAGAAGCACGCACGGAGCGTATTTCTTGCTTCACGGGCTTGATTATGGATTCTCACATACGGATAGAGCGATTATTTGCCTACTTGTAGAATATGCGAATAAAAAGATTCCAAGAGATGATGTAATCGCGCATATTAGCGATATGATGCCACCCATTGAGACTTTGCAGTGGCTCAGTTTTATTCTCTCACTTGCATCAGCAATTTGTGCGATCTACATCCAAAATATACAATACAAATACGAACGCAAAACGCTCTATATCAAAACGCAAAAGCCAATTTATCTCACAAAAGAATTAAGCACAAATCTCTTATCGCCTATTAAAATCGAGCTGGAGTTTATATCTTGAAGATAGGCATTGTGCGATTAAGCTCACTTGGCGATATTATCGTAAGCGGTGTTTTTATGCCATTTTTAAAGGAGTGCTTGAAAGATTGCAAAATCGATTGGTTTGTGGATTCTAGATTTTGCGAGATTCTAGAATCTGGCGAGATTCTCGATGGAATCTATCCGCTTGAGCTAAAAGAGAATCTAAAAAGTTTTAAAATCTTGAAGCTAAAACACATTGCTTGTAAGCTTGCAAAATTAGAGCGCTATGATATTTTAATCGATATGCAAGGACTTATAAAATCCGCCATCATTGGCAAAATTATCCCGCATAAGCATTTTGTTGGCTTTGATTTTTTAAGCGCTAGAGAATCTTTAAGTAGCTTTGCTTATAGTAAAAAAGCACATATCGCTTATGAAGAGCATATTCTAAAAAGAAATGCTAAGCTGATTTTGAGTGCTTTAGAGATTTGCGGGCAAAAGCTTAATTTTACGCTTGAAGAAATGCTTAAAAATCGCAATAAGATGTTTGCCATAAATACTAAAAGTCCATTCCAAAAGCAAGATAAAAAATGCACACTTTTTATCATAGAATCTAGCTTAGAATCTAAAACTTACAGCACGCAAAATTTTATAAAGCTTGGCAAAAAACTGCTAGAAGATAACATCCAAGTGCTAATCCTTGTAGATAAAAATCTAAAAAAAGCCAAAGATATCGCAAGCGCACTCGATAATGAAGCTAATATTCTACCTAAAATGTCATTGCTTGAAGTGCGCGCTTTAATGCAAGAAGTTGATGTTGTCATTGGCGGAGATACCGGGATTACGCATTTGGCGTGGGCAATGAAAATACCATCTGTTACATTATATGGCAACACTCCAGCTAGTAGATTTTCCCTAGATTCTGCACAGAACCTATCTCTTTGTGGAAATGCAAACCCTCAATATAACAAAAGTGATTTTTCTATCAATTACATAAAACCTGATTTTGTTTATGAGGCGATACAGAGGGTGTTATGAATATTTTGGGCAAAGTTTTAACTTGGTTTGTAAGCGTGTTCGGGTTATTTTTGGCTACGATTCCGCATTCTATGTTTTTAGTTTTTGTCAAAATTCTTGGCTTTTTAATGTGTATTTTGGATAATAATCGTCGCTATAGGGATGCGATGAATAACTTGGGTTTTATTTATGGCGACACCTTAAGTCTTGCTCAAAAAAAACGTATTATCAAGCGATGTTATCGGAATTTTGCTTTTGTGATTTTAGAGAGTATGCGCGTGGTTAAGATTCCCTATCATATCTATAGCCAAAGATTTGAGCTTATAAATGAGCATTATTTGACTGATACCCTAAAGCAATGCGGAGGCGCGATTGCGATTTCTGGGCATTTTGGGTATTGGGAGGCAATAGCCACATTTTTGCCTCCGCGATATAATGATTATCAAATGGCAAGCCTTGGACGATTGACAGGAATTCAAAGCATAGATTCTCTAATCATCTCGCGCCGAGAATCTCAGGGTGTGAAATTCATCAATAAATCCGGTGCTTTTAAACATCTCTTAAAATTATATAGTGGTAAAAAGCCGCTAGCTGGGATTTTAGTTGATCAAAACATCTCTGCTAGCGAAGGTGAGGTTGTTGAATTTATGGGTAAAAAGGCGACCCACACGACAATTGCTTCAATTTTATCGAGGCGATTTAATATGGGGATTGTGCCGATTTTCATTGATTTTAATGAGGATTATTCAAAGTATTTTGTATATTTTTATCCGCCAATTTTTGCCAAACACACGCAAGATTCCAAGCAAGATATCAAAGAAGCCACACAACTTCAAGCCGATGTTACTTCAAAAGTGGTTTATAAATATCCAACAAGCTGGTTTTGGTTTCATAGGCGCTGGAAAAGCTTTTATAAGGATATCTATGCTTAAAGTGTGTTCAAATGGCAGTTAAGATTTCAAATCTTTGCGCTTATTGTGGCGTTTGCAAGCCAAAATGCCCCGTAGATGCAATCACAGATAAAAATCCAATGGGCGAAAAAACATATTATGTTAATCCAGATAAATGCATAGAATGCGTGGGGTTTAGTAAGATTCCAGAATGTGCGAATGTCTGCCCAAGTGTTGGTTGCATCGTATGGGATAGCATCAATCCAAAGCGTCCCAAAATCAAAACAAGAGAAGGCAGACATCCTGTAATATCTTAGATTTGCTCGGTTTGTGAAGTTAGATTCTGGGTAAGTGGCTTGTAGGCTTGAGATCACGCGCTACTACTAAGGTATATAAGGCATAATTATTATTTTTTAAGTAAAGGCAATATATAATAGGCGACTTTATTAAGGAGAAAATATGGAGCAAACTTTATCAATTATCAAGCCAGATGCGGTTAAAAAGGGAGTTATCGGAAAGATTATTGCTCGCTTTGAAGAAAATGGCTTGCGGATTGTTGCAGCAAAAAGGCTACAACTCTCAAAGAGCGATGCAGAGGCTTTTTATGCCATTCATAAAGAAAGACCATTTTTTAAGGATTTGGTGGAATTTATGGTGAGTGGTCCTGTGGTTGTGATGGTTTTAGAAGGGGAAAATGCCGTGGCCAAAAATCGTGATTTGATGGGTGCTACAAACCCAAAAGAAGCTAAACCCGGCACTATTCGTGCGGATTTTGCTGAGAGTATTGATGCTAACGCGGTGCACGGAAGCGATAGTCTTGAGAATGCTAAAAATGAGATTGCATTTTTCTTTGCATCGCGAGAGATTTGCTAGTTTTAGTTTGCCTTTATAATGAGAATCCAATTTCGTAAAATCCTTTCTTCTTCAAAAGTTTTTGATTTACAAAAAGAAGAAATAAAATTTTACGGCGAGATTCGCGCTAAAAGTTATAAATTATTTTATCTTAAAGGAAAGATTCAAGGCAGGCTAAAGGTCGTGTGTGATATAAGTGGTGAGGAGTTTTTACAAGAGATTGATGAGGATTTGGTTTTGTATATTTCAGATGGAATCTGGGATACACAAAGCCAAGATTCTAGTGTATTTGATGTTATAGAGTTTTTTGATGGCTTTATTGATTTGGATTATATTTTGCAAAGCGAGATAGATTCCATCCAATTAGATTATCACACCAAAAATTAAGGAGAGAAAATGGCTGTCCCAAAACGAAGAGTAAGCAAAACGCGTGCAGCAAAGAGAAGAACGCATTACAAAGTCGCTCTTGCGAAACCAATTAAAGATAAAGATGGAAGCTGGAAAATGCCTCATCATATCAATAAATTTAGCGGGTCGTATAAGTAATTTTTGATAAATTGATGCAATAGCTTAAGATTTTAATTAGGAAGTGTAATGTTAAAAATTGCAATTGATGTGATGGGTGCAGATAATGGTGTCACTCCGATTGTAAAAGGTGCGTTAGATGCGCTAAAGACGCGCAATTTTAAGGCTTTATTAGTCGGAGATAAAAAGCTTATAGCACCTCTTATTAGCAATGCAGATTCTACAAAAGTTGAGATAGTGCATTGTGCAGATTTTATCCGTATGGAAGAGAGCGCGACAGATGCGCTAAAAAGGAAAGATTCTTCAATCTATATAGCTACAGAATTATTGCGTAATGGTGAAGTTAGTGCGCTTGTGTCGCCTGGGCATAGTGGTTCTACGATGAGTTTGGCGACATTGCGTATTGGACGCATTGAGAATGTCTCAAGACCTGCGATTTGCACGCTTATGCCAACAATTACGCCAAAGCCTAGTATGATTCTAGATGCTGGGGCAAATACAGATTGCAAGCCTCAGTATTTGGTTGAGTTTGCAATTATGGGCTATGAGTATGCGAAAAATGTAATGGGATATGAAAATGTGCGCGTGGGATTGTTAGCAAATGGCGAGGAAGATTCTAAAGGAAACGATCTTACAAAAGAGGCTTTTAAAATCCTAAAACAATATCCATTTTTCATAGGAAATGTTGAAGGAAGCGATATTTTTAATGGCAGTGTGGATGTGATTGTGTGTGATGGATTTAGCGGGAATCTCGTGCTTAAGGCGAGCGAGGGTGTGGCTTCATCAATTAGTAGAATTTTAAAAGATGAGATTAAGTCTTCGCCTATAAGAATGCTTGGAGGGCTTTTATTAAAAGGTGCGTTTAAGAATCTAAAAAACAAAGTGGATTATGCAGAATATGGCGGAGCACCTTTGCTTGGGGTGAAAAAGCCTGTAATTATTAGTCACGGCAAATCAAATGCTAGAGCGATTGAGAATGCTGTATATCAAGCTATTAGGGCTGTAGAATCCGATATTTGTCAAATCATTGAAAATGCGTTTAAAGGCTAGATGATGTATGCTTCTTTGCGCTCGATTGCTTCTTTTATCCCTGAAAAATGTGTGCCAAATTCTGAGTTTGAAAAGACGCTAGACACCTCTGATGAGTGGATTTCTAAGCGCACAGGCATTAAGACGCGCTATTTTGCAGAGGATTCTCAAAAGGGAAGCGATCTTGGCGTAGAAGCAGCAAAGCTTGCCATAAAGCGTGCGAATCTTGAGGTTAGCGATATTGATCTTGTGATTTGCGCGACTTTAAGTCCAGATTATTTTGCTATGCCTTCAAATGCCTGTCTAATTAGCGCAAAGCTTGGCATAAAAAACAAGCCCGCTTTTGATATTGTCGCTGCTTGCACAGGATTTATTTATCTTTTATCAGTGGCAAAGAGTTTTATAGAATCTGGAATGTATGAGAATATCTTAATTGTTGGTGCGGAGAAGGTAAGTAGCGTGTTAGATTTTAGCGATAGGGGGAGTTGCGTGCTTTTTGGCGATGGTGCTGGAGCGGCTGTGATTTCTAAAACCACGCAAAAAAATGAATCAATTTTAGATGTGCATATTAGCGCAGATGGTAATTATGCTGATTTACTCAAAACGCCAAGGAGAGAAGAGAATCTGACGGGCGGTTGTTTGCAAATGAAGGGTAATGAGATTTTCAAGCTTGCTGTGCGAACAATAATTAGTGATGTAGAATTTATTCTTAACAAAAACAATATTAGTGCAGATGATATTGCTTATTTTGTGCCACATCAAGCAAATTACAGAATCATATCAGCAGTTAGCGATCATCTGCAATTCTCTCAAGAAAAAATTGTCCTAACCGTCCATAAATATGGTAATACTTCTGCCGCTAGCATTCCAATGGCGATCGATGAGGTGTATAGGCAAAATAAATTGCACAAGCACGATTTATTATTGCTTGATGCTTTTGGTGGAGGTTTGACTTGGGGTTCTGCGCTAGTGCATTTTGGAGGCGATATTTAAGAGATGATGCGCCAGAATCTAAAATCTGTAGTTAGCAGAATCGAGCAAGCGAGGCTTGCATATAGTGCGCATCAAGTGATTAGATTTATAGCTGTGTCAAAATATCATACAAAAGATGAGATTCAGGCTTTATATCAGCTTGGGCAAAGGGCTTTTGGAGAGAATAAGGTGCAGGATTTAAGCCTTAAAGTTAGTGCCTTATCGTATTTACCGCTTGAGTGGCATTTCATCGGAAGGTTGCAGAAAAATAAAATTAATGCTCTACTTGCCTTGCGCCCTGCTCTTATTCACTCTATAGATTCTATGGAACTTGCTAAAGCACTGAATGATCGCTGTATGAGAGAACAGATAAGGCAAGATATTCTTTTGCAAGTCAATAGTGCAAATGAGGAATCAAAGCAAGGTGTTAGGCTAGAATCTGCCCGTGAAGTTTATTTTCAAATCAAAGAGCAATGCAAGAATCTAAATCTTAGGGGGCTTATGAGCATTGGTGCGCATACGGATGATAGATGTGAAATTGATAAAAGTTTCGCAAGCACAAAAGAAATATTTGATTCCATAAAAGGTGCAGATATTCTTTCAATGGGTATGAGCGGAGATTTTGAAATAGCAATCAAAAATGGCGCAAATTTATTGCGCATTGGTTCGGCATTGTTTCAATAATGAGCTAGATGTATTTGAACGCTTTTGTGATAATAAAGCTTGCCAACATTGCACTTAAACAAACAAGACACACGCTAAAGGCAAACAAACAACATTGTGCCATATTACCAAACTGCAAGCTTGGGATTAGATACCACCCATCGCTATAAGATTCTACAAATATTTTGCGAAAGCCTTCCAAAACAACACTATCTGGAATCATTGGAGCATCAAGCCCGCAATCACCCGTTGGACCAAACCAAGCAGGAGCCCAAATATGTAATGGTAGATTAAAATCAAAATGTGGAACTAGGCTACAACCCTGCACACCAAAAAAATCATCGCTATTGATTGCGTGATGAATGGCATTAAGCTTTAAAGAGAACATAACGCCGCGAATCGTGCCATAAAATGCCAAAACATAGCCAAGCATTTTTAGTATCGCATTTGAAGGCTTAATAGCAGTGATAATCCCGCCTAATGCGACTACAACAAGTACATAGCGGATATACACGCATTGCTCACAAGGCTGCATATAGCCATATCCTTGGAGTAAAAAATGTGAAATCATAAGCAATAATAAGCATAAGGCACTCATTAAAAGCCATAAAAATCGCCTATCTTGCCATCTAGCTATGGTTGTAACAGGATGGATTCTAGCTTTGCCATCTCTTAGATTTTGCGCCATTTAGGTTTTTCTTTAGATTCTTATTTTGCCAGCAATTCTTTAATTTTGTTTTCTAGATCTTTAAGAGATGTGATTGATTTAGTGTAAATAAGGTATTTTCCATTAACCACAAATGCAGGCACACCTTGAATTACAGCGACATCATAGCTTTCTTTCCATTGCTTTAAAATATCTTTAACTTCTTTTGTGTTTAGGGCTTTATTAAAGTCATTCTGACTCATTCCTATGGCATTAAGCCCGACTCTTAAAAATCCTTTAATATCTAAAGCCTCACTTTCGTGCCATTTTTTTTGTTTATGATAGCCTTCATAATATGCGGATTCTGCTTTATGAAAAGAAGAGTTCTCATTGTTGTAATCAATATTGGCTTTTTTATCTTTAATGATAGCGACTGCTAGGAC
>CBCPND010000001.1:0-11412 GCA_965120395.1 uncultured Helicobacter sp. | reverse complement strand
CCAAAAAGCTCAGATTCTATCAAATGCTCAGGAATGGCTGCCATATTTATAGCGATAAATGGCTTTTTAGCGCGAGTTGAGTTTTCGTGGATAAAGCGTGCGAAAACTTCCTTGCCTACGCCACTAGCACCCATAAGAAGCACACTAGAATCTGTCGTGGCAACCTTAAATACTTTTTGCTTAATTGCCTCCAAAGAAGGTGAAGAGCCAATAAATGGGTTTTTTCTATTGATTGTAGGAGTTTGTCTTGATGTTTTTTTAGTATGGGTTTTTTGGAATTCTTGGATTTTTTTAGAGCGATACACTGCTTCAAGCAGTAATTCTGGCTTAAAGGGCTTTTGTAAAAAATCCTTAACACCTAATCTTATAGAATCTATCGCGCTATTTAACGTGGCATTGCCAGTGATGACAATCATCTCATATTTACCATTTAATTCTTTTAAAAACTCTAATCCATTCATATGGGGCATATTTAAATCCGTAATCACCAAATCAAAGCTAGAATTCAATTGAGAAAGAGCATCTTTTGGGCTACGAAAAGTTACAACATCTAAATCCTCTTGATCCTTAAAAAACAGCTCTAGGCTTTTTCGCATATTGATATCATCTTCAACGATTGCTATTTTCACTTCATTTCCTTACGGTTTTTGTCTTGCCTTAATTTACATTGCTTCTCTTAAGACCTCTAAAATCAAATATCGATTATCAAGATATGCCACAACGCGTTTGGCTTTGAGATTCAGCAATGTTTGATCTTGCAAATACACCAAATTGCTATTTATACCATCATAGCGGATATTTACTCCTGTCTTATTTAAGCACAGCAAAATGTCATCTTGATAATGCATTAAGATATATTTAATCGCATACACCTCATCATCTGTAATGAGATCGTTAATAGGAGTATTGATTTTGCACATATAATCAATTTTTGAAAAATGTGCCTTTTTAACTAATGGTTCTGAGATACTATATTTTTCCCCTATGATGATGCCATCTTGCGCAAGAGCTTTATAAGAAATGAGAAACTCAAGTCTTGTAAGCTGCATAGAATCTAGCGCATACAAACCACGCATTACTATAAAAAGCACCACTAATTTTCTTACAAAATCCACACTTATACACCTTGTATAAACTCATAGAACTAAAATTATAGCATATGTTATCTTTTGTAATTCTATAAATCCAAAAACTACGACTCGTATGGGAAAAGAGCTTATTGCGCAATTCATTAAAGTTTAAACCATCAAAATCAACGATCCAAATTTAAAAAACAATAAAAACAGCTAACCCTAAGAGAAAGCCCAAAATGGGCTTTAGTGTACTAAAGCAGACACTGGAGTATCAACTTTAGTATAGTTATATGGAGAAAGATTTTCATCAAGCTCTAAGAGCTTTTTATCTGGAACTTTATTGACATCTTTTTCATCCAAATAATAAGGATCGCCTTTTTTGTGCCCATCCATATCCACAGGATAGAGCAACTCACCCGGTGCAAATTTTTGCATATCTTTAAAGCCTAGATTTGAAGGCATAATCTCTATGCCCTCTTTAGCTGCAAGGGCGACTAAAAAGGTTTGAGCTTCCTTTGCCATAGCGATAGATTGCCCCATAATACGAGCTGCTTCTACGGGATTATGGAATCCAGTTGAGTTTTCTGCATTAACAAAATCTGCTCTCATTTGAGATTTTCTATGCAAATTAAGCACTTCTTGAAGATATTTGGATATCTTTGCTTCATCGACTTTGCCATCGCTTTGATATTTAGACTTTTCTCCCAGCTTATCACGCACTTTCTTGACATCAACAATCAAGCTAACAATTGCATATTCTGCACTTCTTTGCATTGATGCAATAGAATTTTGGATATTATGGACTTGTTCTTTGAGGTATTGTTCACTTTGAGTATGGCAAGTCTTACAAGAAGCATTAATGTCTTTAAGTGGAGAACCAATATTATGTTGTGAAAGCTTATTTGCGCCCTTTCTTACATACGGCATATGGCAATCAGCACAACTTACACCATTTTGAGCGTGGATACCACCACTTGCTAACTCTGTTTCTGGATGCTGAATTTTAATCATAGGGGCTTTTGTATCTTGATGAACCCAATCTGAAGGGAAAATATCTTTATTTTTTTCATAATATTCATCAAACATTTCAATTTTGAAAGGCTGATCCTTTTTCCATTCGCTCCAAGGAAATGCTAAATTCAATCCATCAACCACAATCTCTGTAGGTTGATTGCCATTTCTCCAATAATCGATCTGCTCATAGGTCTTTTGTGTGCCATCAAGCCATTTTTCTTTTGGATTCTGCGCAATGCTTTCACCCATAGTTTTGATTTTTGTTCCTGTAGGTCTAAAATAATATTCAACATGACATTGGGAACATACAAAAGTGCGCATCTCCTGCCTGCTTGCTTTAATCCCACGATCAGAATCTATTTCATAACCACGAGAAACAAGGGCATCAACCAGTGCTGGTCGCGTAATTCTCAAGCTCATATCCTTTGGTGAATGGCAATCTGCACAGGTGAGTCCCATCCTCGTGCCTCCGTGAAGTCCTGTGTGTTCTGGGCTATCTGGGGCTTGATTATCTTTTAATGGGACATTTTTGATCATAGTCCAATATTTTGCGCTATTAAAGGCTGTAAAATCACCATTTGAGATATTTTTTATAAGCCATGGTGTCCAGCCACTATGACAATTCATACAAGCTGTTGGCTGCCCTCCAAAAGCCTTCAAGCCAGAAGCATTTAGAAAATCCTTATTATTGCGAGCTGTTTTCATTTGATCTGCTTGAATAAAGAAGTGATTTCTCTCTTCGTTAAAATCCTTTGAGAAAGGATACCCTGCCCACATTTTTACTAATTGTGGAAAACGCTCAAGCTTATTATAAGATAAGTTTCCACCGAAATTTGTAGATGTTTCTTCTTGGATGGCTCCCTGCAAATACATATCAAGATGTTGAGGGAAGTATTTGCCCCACACATCAAAACGCGGATCATCATCACTTAATCCAGCCACTAATCCTTTATTGTTTAGAGCAGTTTGCTCGCCTTTTTTCTGTGCGATATCAGCCCCAATATAAGCACAAAAAAACCCAACGACAATGGCAACTACCACTATTCCCCAGTATTTTTTATTCATCTTCTCTCCTTTTGCATTAAATTAAAAATCACGCAAATGCCCTATATTCTTATGACAAGATACACAATTAAGTGCCTCATATGGATGGGAATCTAAAGTTGGATTGATAACATTTTTTACATAATCCTTATGACAACGAATACAATTATTTTGCACCCATTTTTTTGTATTATCATTCGCGCTAAAATTCGATGGGAGATTTTTATCAAAAGTAAAATGATAGGCATGCCCTAATCCAGCTTGTGCCTTTGCAATCCACTTTGAGACAAAAGAATATGGCAAATGACAATCACTACAAGTTATGGCTTTGTGAGGACTCTTAGAATAATCATCAAAAACTTCATTCATCACATGGCAATTGTTGCACGAACTAGAATCACTTGAAAGATAACTAAAAATCTCTGCATTATAGAGATTATAAACAGCACTCCCGATAATAAGCCCAAACAAGAAAACTATAATTGCACCAATAGAAAATTTGTTCTCTCTCCTCTGTAAAATGCCAAACTCCTATCCAAACTAAGTAGAATGTCAATGTTATAAAAAAAGACTTAAACAATGATTAAATTAACAAAAGCACGATGAAATGTATAGAATCAAAAGCCAAAAGATGTAATGCCCTAAGGGAGAGAAGGGCATTTTACCAAAAGGAATATAATGCAAATTAGAATTTTACCTAAAATCACAACAACTAAAGGAGACCCGCCACGCAACCAAACCCAATTACTCCTTAGCACACATTGTCATTACTATTTATGCGGATTGCCTTCACCTCCTAAATAAATAGCCTTGCCATCGACAATATCATAAGCCTGACCAAAGCCCTTCACAAAGCGACCTTTGCTAGGGATAAGTTCAATCATATGAAAATCTGTCATATTGCGGATTGTCTTAATCCCGCCACTTCCACCACTTTGAGCGATAAACCGATCAAACACGCAATCAAATTCACTAGATTCTCGCTCGATAAATCTCGCACTTACACGATAGCGCAATCTTTTTCTTAAAATTACAGATTTTGCCTTGCTTTCATCTTCTAAAAACATCATTTCGATATTGTTTGGATGATTCTTGATACTTGCGTAATGCTCGCTTACTTCACTAATGTAGATGAAAAATTTATCATTATAATGAATCACTGGCGCATAAGTGGCAAGCACTTCATTTTTAGGATTCTGGCTTGCTAGAACCACAGAGCCAAAGCTTAGTGCAAACTCTTTAATCTCTTTTCTTATAGACTCTATATCAAGAGTTTTTTCCACGCTCATACAAAGCTCAATAATGACATCTTTGATTGTATTTTCATTAGCCTTTTGAGGAAACTCCACGCGCAACTTCCCTTCACTATGTGCTATATCAAGCCCTTCAAAATCTATAGATTCTAGCCTAACATCTTTAGGATTTTTTATATTCCCAAATTTTATAACCAACCCTTCAATATCTTTTAAATGATGAGTATTCATATGGGCAATAACACTTGCAAAACTCATTACCTAAACCTCTTAATTTTAATTCTTGTAAGCCGAAGTATAAACAACAAAAGCTTAGAAAATAATTAAAAATAAGAACAATTATTATAAATTGAGTTATAAGCTTATCATCTTTAATTTTTAAGCAAAACTTGGATAAGATTCCGCTTTAAAATTATGGAGTTGAATATGAAAGATCTTTTAGATAATCCAGCTGGCGTGGTTGATATTCGTATAGATGACTCGATGAAAAGCAGTTATCTTGATTACTCAATGAGCGTTATTGTCGGGCGTGCGCTTCCTGACGCTAAAGATGGCTTAAAGCCGGTGCATAGGCGCATTTTATACGCGATGAATGAACTTGGAGTAACTTCTAGAACGCCCTATAAAAAAAGTGCTAGAATCGTGGGTGATGTCATAGGTAAATACCACCCACACGGCGATACAGCAGTTTATGATGCACTTGTGCGTATGGCACAGGATTTTTCTATGCGTCTTGAGCTCGTGGATGGGCAAGGGAATTTTGGTTCTGTAGATGGTGATGGTGCTGCAGCTATGCGTTATACAGAAGCAAGAATGACGCAAGCTAGCGAGGAGCTTTTACGCGATATTGATAAAGGCACGGTGGATTTTATCCCAAACTATGATGACACTCTAAAAGAGCCGGATGTCCTACCAAGCAGGATTCCAAATCTTTTAGTCAATGGCTCAAGCGGGATTGCTGTAGGAATGGCAACAAATATTCCACCTCATCGCATTGATGAAATTATTGACGCACTTTTGGTTGTAATTGATGATCCTAATGCTTCGCTTGAAAAGTTAATGCAATTTGTAAAAGGTCCAGATTTCCCAACAGGTGGCATAATCTATGGCAAGCAAGGAATCATTGATGCTTATGCTACAGGGCGAGGTAGAATCCGTATCCGTGCAAAAACTCACATCGAAAAAACCAAAACAAAAGACATTATCATCGTTGATGAGATTCCATATCAAGTTAATAAAGCCAAGCTTGTTGAGCAAATTAGCGAATTAGCCAAAGAAAAGATAATTGAAGGTATTGCTGAAGTGCGCGATGAATCTGATAGAGAAGGTATGCGCGTTGTCATTGAGCTTAAAAAAGACGCAATGAGCGAGATTGTGCTTAATCATCTCTATAAATCTACAGCAATGGAGAGTGCATTTGGAATTATCTTACTAGCGATTAATAATAAAGATCCTAAGATTTTCACACTTTTAGAGCTTTTAAATGTTTTTATCTCGCATCGCAAGACAATTGTTATTAGGCGGATAATTTTTGAGCTTGAAAAGGCTAAAGCTAGGGCACACATTCTAGAAGGGCTAAGAATTGCACTCTCTAATATCGATGAAGTAATAGCACTCATTCGCGCAAGCAAGGATACAGAAGAGGCAAAACTTGGGCTAATGAATAAATTTGCTTTAAGTGAGCTTCAAGCTAAAGCCATCCTTGAGATGCGCTTACAGCGCCTTACAGGGCTTGAGCGCGATAAAATCGAGCAAGAATATAAAGAGCTTATGACAGAAATAGAGCGCTTAAATAGCATTCTAAAAAGCGAAGAGAAAATAAAAGATGTCATTAAAGAAGAGTTAAAAGAGACTAAAGAGAAGTTCTCATCATCTCGTCGCACACATATTGAAGAGGATTATGATTCTATAAATATCGAAGATTTAATTCCAAATGAGCCTGTGGTTGTCACAATGAGTCATCGTGGATATGTAAAGCGCGTGCAGCTTAAAACCTATGAAAAACAAAATCGCGGTGGAAAGGGCAAAATCAGTGGAAACACACACGATGATGATTTTATAGAATCTTTCTTTGTGGCAAATACACACGATACAATTATGTTTATCACAAATCGTGGGCAACTTTACTGGCTTAAAGTCTATAAGATTCCAGAAGCCGGGCGCACGGCAATTGGCAAAGCTGTAGTGAATCTTATCAATCTCCAACCTGATGAAAAAATTATGGCAAATATAACCACGACAGATTTTAATCCTGATAAATCGCTTGTATTTTTTACAAAAAATGGAATCGTTAAGCGCACGAATTTAAGCGAGTATAGCAACATTAGAAGCATTGGTGTGCGCGCGATCAACCTAGATGAGAATGATGAATTAGTAACTGCAAAAATCATCACACAAGATGTCAAAGAGCTATTTATTGCCACCTATAAAGGAATGTGTGTTCGCTTTGGAATTGATGATGTGCGCGAAATTGGGCGCGT
Organism: uncultured Helicobacter sp.; assembly: GCA_965120395.1. Taxonomy (GTDB): domain Bacteria; phylum Campylobacterota; class Campylobacteria; order Campylobacterales; family Helicobacteraceae; genus Helicobacter_B. The sequence continues at coordinate 4,548 of CBCPND010000001.1, read as the reverse complement.
TAGTAGGGGTGTAACAGGAATTAGGTTTAAAAACAAAGGCGATTATGTGATCACTGCAGTAACCATTGGCAGCGATAATGATAAGCTTTTAACAGTTAGTGAGCTTGGCATTGGAAAGCAAACTTTAGCTGGAGAATATCGCTTACAAAATCGTGGTGGAAAGGGAGTTATCGTAATGAAGCTCACTTCTAAAACCGGAAATCTAGTAAGCGTGGTAAATGTCAATGATGAGAATATGGACTTAATGGTGCTTACAACAAATGGCAAGATGATTCGCGTCGATACTGATGCGATTCGCGAGGCTGGGCGTAATACAAGTGGCGTTAAAATCGTAAATGTCGCTGGAGAACAAGTCGCATTTGCAGTCACTTGTCCAAAAGAAGAAAAAGATGATGAAAGCGATGAAAACAATAATCAAGAGTAACACAAAAGCATAGGCACAAGCTTGAGAATATTCAAGCAGGTGTTTTAAAGTTTGGTTTGTGTCAAAATTTTACAAAATAAGAATCTTGATGATTTATTTCTAAAGGAGTCAGAATGAAAAAGTTACTAAAAAATTGCTTGCGAAAGATTTGGCATAAAATTAGAGGCAAGATTCCAAATGTAGTGCGTATGTGGTCCCCAGCACGTAAAAAAGATATAGAGCGCAACGACTCTCATTTACGCAAAATCACAAATGCGCTTGTGGATTCTAAAGGACTTGGAATGCTGGAGCTTATGCTTTATAACGCACACATTCCAAATCAATATTATGCGATTTTTTATAAGATGCTTTCACATAATCTTGCAAATAAGAATCTAGATTCTATGGGGGGGGGGGACATATAAGCCTATATGCATAGATTGTGGTGCGCACGCTGGACTTGTTACGGATATTATTTTATTTTGTGGCGGAATCTCATACGCCTTTGAGCCAAATATCTATCTTTACGGAATCCTAAAGCGCAAATATGCCAATAATCCTGATGTCTTTTTACACAATAAGGCAGTATCTGACAAAAACTACATAACAAAATTCCTAGAAATGCCAAATGATATACTAGGACAAGGCAATACCATTTTACAAAACATCCATAATCCAAAAGGAAGCTACGAAGTGGATGTAGTCGATCTAAGCGAGATTCTAGAAAATCTAATACAAACGCATAAAAGATTGTATCTGCTAAAGATTGATGTTGAAGGGGCGGAATTTGAGATTATGGAGAAGATTCTAGATAAAGAACTTTATAAGCATATCGATTATATCGCTTGTGAGACTCACGAGAGATTTTTCACAGATGGAGATGCCAAAATCAAGCATTTACGAGATAAAATCACACAACTTGGTGCAGATAATATTTTACTTGATTGGGTGTGATTAAGATAAGTCTAAAATCCAAAATATTTGCTATTTCACGCATAAAGCATTAATCTCATTTTGAACTTTTTGGATTTTCTCTTTAGCAGAATCTAGTGCGCTTTTGTTGTTTTCTAGCACTTCTTTTGGTGCGTTTTGGCAGAATTTCTCATTATTTAGCATAGATTCTAGCTTCGTGATTTCTTTTTGAAGTTTTGCTTCTTGGGCGTGCAAGCGCGCTATAATTGGAGCTAAATCTACAGAATCTAGCGGTAAATAACTCTCACAATAATCACTCACATCAACCACACAATTTTTAGGCTTAGATTCTATGATTTCTATATTCTCAACTCTTGAAAGTTTTTGTATGAGATTTAGCGCACTTTGGTTTAATTGGTTGAATTCGTTTTTGGGGTTAATGAAAGCCTTTTTAATTGGCTTATTTGCTAGATCGATTGTCGCTTTTGCACGCCTTAGTGAAATTACACAATCTTGGATTGTTAGGAATTCTTGTTCTAATTCTAAATCCTGTTTAATCTCGCTTGGAAAAGCACTTATCATAATTGATTCGCTAGATTCTAGAGTTGTGCCACTTAGGCGATGATAAAGCTCCTCTGTTATAAAAGGCATAAATGGATGCAATAATTTTAAAGCCTCTTTGAGAGCGCTTCCCAACTCAAAAACCGCTTCCTTTTGCGCCTTTGCAAACTCAATGCACCAATCACAAAATTCCCCCCACAAAAATCGATATAACACGCTCGCACCATCATTAAATCTATAAGAATCTAGCGCTTCATAAACTTCTTTTATCGTGCTATTTAGCCTAGATTTTGCAAATCTACCAAGCTCGGTTTGATATTCATCTAAACTGCTTCTATCTTTAAAGCCAGAATCTAGCGCATCCTTACCGCCAAGCTGTTCTAAATACATCAATAAAAAGTTGCTTGCATTCACAAGCTTATTAATAAAATTCCTACTTAATTCTAGCTGCGATGTTGCAAGCCTAATATCGCGTCCTTGCGCACAAAGATATGCCAAGCTAAAGCGCAGTGCATCCGCGCCATATTGCTCAATCATATCAATAGGATCGATCACATTGCCCTTAGATTTACTCATCTTTTGTCCAAACTCATCACGCACCAATGCGTGCAAATACACATCTTTAAAAGGCAAGCTCCCAAGCAGATTCTCCCCGCTAAAAAGCATTCTAGCAACCCAGAAAAACAAAATATCAAATCCCGTGATAAGCAAGTCATTTGGATAAAAATCTTTTAAATCAGAATCTAAATACTGCTCTTTGCAAAAGCCCTCATTATAAAAGCCTTCATTGCCCCAGCCCAAAGTGCTAAACGCCCAAAGCCCTGAGCTAAACCAAGTATCAAGCACATCATTGTCTTGTTTGATATTATGGCTTTTACATTTTGGGCATTGGTGCTCAATCTCATTAACTGAGGCAAATTGATTCCCGCATTCACAATACCACACTGGAATCCGATGCCCCCACCAAAGCTGTCGCGAGATGCACCACGCTTTTAGCTCTCTCATCCACGCGTTAAAATTATTGATCCATTGAGGCGGATGAAATCTAAGCAAACCATCATTTACCTTTTTTATCGTCTCTTTGGCAATCTCTGTGCCTACAAACCACTGCTTAGAAATGTAAGGCTCAATGATATTTCCGCAACGATAGCATTTACCAACCTTATTCACATAAGGCTCAATTTTCTCAATCGCGTTACAAGAATCTAGTGCTTTTATTATCTCTTGCCTTGCTTGAAGGCGCTCTTGTCCTTTAAACTGCGCGCAATTCTCATTTAAGATTCCACTAGAATCAAAGATCACAATAGATTCTAGATTATGCCTTTTGCCAACTTCATAATCATTTACATCGTGTGCTGGAGTGACCTTAACCACGCCACTTCCAAACTCCATATCCACAATCTCATCGCCAATAATTGGAATTTTTTTATTTAAAAGCGGCAACACTACATTCTTGCCAATTAAATGGCAATACCGAGAATCTTTAGGATTTATCATAACCGCACTATCGCCAAAAAATGTCTCAGGGCGCGTGGTTGCGACAATTACACAATCTTTGCTATCTTCAATCTTATAGCGTAGATAATATAAAAATGTTTGTTGTTCTTCATATTCTACTTCGATGTCTGAAAGAGCGCCATCGTGCGTGCACCAATTCACCATATAATCGCCTTGTGTGATTAAACCCTTTTCATACCATTGCACAAAGGCTTTGCGCACAGCCACTTTAAGCCCTTCATCCATCGTAAATCTAAGCCTAGACCACGCAGGCGTGATGCCTAAAGCTTGCATCTGCTCTAAAATCTTGCCACCTGATTGCTCCTTCCACTCCCAAACTTTCTCAATAAAAGCCTCTCTACCGATTTGTTCTTTTGTTATGCCTTGTGAGAGAAGCTGCTTTTCTACGATGTTTTGCGTGGCGATTCCTGCGTGATCAAGTCCGGGCTGATAAAGTGTGATAAAGCCCTGCATCCGCTTATAGCGCACGATAATATCTTGAAGGCTAAAAGTTAGTGCGTGCCCGATGTGTAACACGCCTGTAACATTTGGTGGGGGCATCATAATGCAAAAATGTTTGCCATTTGATATGCTTTGATTCCCTGTGATTTCAAAATACCCGCGCTCTTTGCAGATTTGATAAATTTTTTGCTCTTTAGGGAAATATTGACTCATTTATGTTCCTTGCTTATTAGCTTAATTTTTAGGCACATTCTAGCTTATAATGTTTTAAAAACCCTTTAGCATTTTTTAGATATGATTGCACTTTTACTTAAAGGAGATTCTATGCGATTTATTAAAACCTTGCTAAAGCCATTATTTTTATTATTTCTCACGCGAAATCAGCTAACAAAGCTTTCTTTTATCCTGCACCGATTCATTCGCAATGTGCAAATTGGCTTTTTTATTCTAACTCATATTTGCAAAAATCCAATAAAAGCTTATAAAAACCTAATGGGGGGGGGGGCAGAAGCCAGATTCTAGCGATAATCAGGATTCTGCGCCATTTTCCTCACATCAAAACCAACCAACCCAAAATCTAAATAGTAAAACTCACAAAAATCCCAAAACCAAGCCCAATAACAAGACTCAAGAATCTAATAAATCCAGTAGCCTAAACCAACCGCGCGTAATCTTAAGCCTTACTTCCTTTCCTGCCAGAATCCGCTATGTCC